>CAMDTO010000032.1 GCA_945907765.1 Thermoflexus hugenholtzii JAD2
ATTGACGGCGTTGCCACCTGCTCCACCAACCCCGATGACACGAACATCTCCACCCAGACCCGGGGAGAACTCGAGGTCGTTGGTCATCAAAGGATCAACCGGCGCCCGCACACCACGGACCGGCGGTCCGGCACCGACACGTGAACTCATTGGCATCGTGCGTTGGTCCGCCTTCACTGCCCCGGGTTCTCCATCCGCGCACACTCCCCAAGAGGTATTGCCCCGGTGGAAGCCACAACACGCGTCCCGGCCGGTTCACAGTCGTTCCCACCGGTGGCTACTTCCGCTGGAGCACGTCGCAATCCCAGACACGCAACGCGTCCCGCGGAGACCCCTGCCGGTGACAGGAAATAATCGTAGCACGCCACCTTGACGTCGTTCCCGCGACCCTTTGGGCACGTTGCGCTTCAGACCGGTTGGTCCAGGGTGTTGAGCACCAGCCCGGTCGTGGGCTTGGGAAAGAAATAGGTCGACTTCGGAGGCATTCGGTCTCCGGCATCCGCGACATCGCAGACCTGACTGACACGGGTCGGGCGCACAAGGATTGCCCCCTCAGCCGCTCCCCGAGCTACCAAGCCGATTGCTTCACGTGCATCGGGTGTGTAGCGCAGGCGAGGAACTTCGCCGGGATGCCCGGCCTCTTCATGCGATGCCTCAATGCCGAAACCACCCTGCACGATCAACCAGTCAACCGAGACGACATCGAGGTCCTGCCAAGCCTCAGAGTGTCCCTCCGGAAGCGACGCCTTCCAGCCGGCGTCCGGCCGTGGCGACACCCTCCACGCGCCATTCCGCGAGTACAGGACGCACGGGTGATCGTCAGTCGACGTCGACTCGCCGAGCGCCTGTTCAATCGCAAGGAGGTCCTGCGCGTCTCCCTTGCCTGAGACCGATAGCGGGTGAATCGTGCACATGCCTTCAAGGTGGCGCACAACCGAACCCAGATCCTTCCCCGTCACGCCGATCACGCGATGGTAGGGAAGGATCACCAGACCGGGATCGCATGAATCAACAAGCAGCATCAGTGCGAACTCATAGCCGGCATTCGGATCCGGTTCCTCACCCCGGGCACGCACTGCCTCACGGCACGCGTCCCGATAGTGGATCGCCGTCTCATACCGATGGTGACCATCAGCGATGTACACCGGCCGTGACGCGAACGCCTGCCGGATCCGACCGATCTGGACCGGATCAGTCACGGGCACAATTTGATGAACCTCGTCGCCGTCTTCCACCGAATCAGCGTCGGCACCAGACCACGCTTGGGTGATTGCTCCTGCAACGGCGCCATCATCATCGTGATACACCAGCCACAGCGGACTGGTATTGGTCCCCGTGGCCTGCAACAAGGCCAGACGGTCACGTTTCGGACCGGCCCGGGTATGTTCGTGGGGTCGGACGATGTGCTGGTCCCAGTCGTGAAGACGGCACGCCACCACAAGGCCCCGCCTGGTGACACGGGCACCGTGAAGCCCGAATGTCTGCGCATGGAGGTAGATTGCGGGCGACACCTCCCGGCGCAACACACCTTGCGCGGTCCATTGAGCAAGGCACCTCGCCGCGTCTCCGTACCGGTTTGGAAGCACCCCGGGATCGGTCGAACCGAGGCCAAGTTCAACCCTGATGATGTTGAAGGGGTTCCGCGCGTGATACGCTGCCTGCGCATCCCGCCCGATGATGTCGTAGGGCGGACAGATCACATCCCGGGTTTCCACCCGGTCAGGGTCGAACCGCAAACCACGAAACGCCCGGATATCAGTCATGGCTGAACCCCCTTCAACGCGCCGGCGCACGGCAACCGGGCGAAAACTGCGCCTTGTTCGACCCACTCGGCGCCCGTCGACCTCAACGGAAGTGCCTCAAGACCGATCTGCACCAGTGGCAAGCCATCAAGGTCCATCTGCGTCGCCGTCCGGAGGCGGAGTGTATCAACGCCAGCCCGAACTCCCCGTGGACTGGGGGTCCATCGCATCCCTCTACGACATCGAGCACCCGGCATGTCGTGGTGACGAAGCCCGCTTCTGGCATGACCGAGCAACCGAGGCACGCACCACGGTGGACGGGCCGATCCTGGAGCTCGCATCAGGGAGCGGCCGGGTGTGCCTCGCCCTCGCCCGGAAGGGCCATCATGTGACCGGCCTCGAGTTGTCTTCCATCATGGTTGACCGCGCGACCGCACGCTCATCCAGGTTGTCACCGTCGGTCCGCGACCGGACCACCTGGGTCGTTGGTGACATGACCGACTTCACCGTCGGCGACGGAACATTCTCCGTGGTGTTTGTCGCGTTCAACTCATTCTGGTTGCTCGACGACGCCGGACAGGACGAATGTCTCGCAATGATGCGACGCCACCTCGCACCCGGTGGTCGAATCATCATCGATGTCTTCCCGCCAACGGTCCAGGATTACACCGACGAGGATTCCATCTCCCAATTCCTTGGCAGGAAATGGCATGGCAGGTCAGTCCTGCGGGTCAAGGACTACCGCTACCTCATTGAGCCGAACGCGGCGATCTCGGCTGTCCGGTACTACTCCACCGACCGTGATCCGCGGTCACCTGCCTCGATGATCGGTCAATTCACCTACACCCTGCACCCGGAATCTCCGGAGCGGGTCGAGGCAAGGCTGTGCCGTGCCGGTTTCACCGTCATCGAGACATTTGGCGAGTACCGTGGCGAGCCGATCAGCCCGGATTCGGCCCGAGCAATCTTTATCGCCACCGTCACGCAACCGGATTGACCTTGTTCGCAGCAACCCTCCTGCGGTTCAGCGTTGACCCTCACGACTTCCCGGAAGCACCGGAACCGCCTGGATGGTCCGTTCATTGCGGTACGTCACGAGGCCCGGAGGTCCACCACTCACGCGGGTGACGTGTCGCCGCGCGGTGCAGTCAACCGGAACCAACGGCGCCTGACGGGACGCGCTTCGGCCGGCAGCGATCGCCGCCGCGGCCTCGATCACTGCACTGGGAACGTCACGGCCCCCCGCGCGGACAAGCACGTGCGCACCAGGAACTCCCCGCGCATGGAGCCACGGATCCTCCGGGTGTCCGGATCCACGCAGGACGGCGTCATTTCCCCGTCCACTCCGCCCGATGACGATCTCGAAGCCACCGAGTGTCACGCGTTCCGTCCCGGCATCACGGGCGGACACGGCGGGCTTGTTCCGGCGACCAGGAAACTTGGATCCGAGATTACGCTGCCGTCGTCCAGCCGAGACGAACCCTCCAGACGCCCACTCCTCGCGGAGCCCACGCAGGTCTTCACCGGATTGGGCAAGGTCAAGGTGGACAAGTGCCTCCTCCAGGTAAGCCCGTTCCTGCGCCGCCTCCTCGAGACGCGGGGGAACCTCCCGCGCTGCGGCCTTCAGTTTGTGGTATCTCCGGAACACCTTCTGCGCGTTGACAATCGCGCCGACTCCCGGTTCCAGCGGGACGATCACCGCTCCCTCATTCGGGTCGGACGCATCACCGAGTGGAAGGGCAACCTCAACCATGTCCATCGTGACAAGGTCCGGAAAGGCGAGCAGGTATTCACCAATGAGACGCAGTCGCGCCACTTCGGCCGGATCGATGACGGTGCGTGCCAGTGAGAACTGTCTCGCCCGGACACGGTCGAGCCGTGCCTCGAGCGCCTGACGCAGCGCGCGACGTGCCCCGGCCTCGGGTGACCCCACCGCCGAGACCGAAACCGCCTCGTGCCAGATGACCACCGCCTGGTTCAATGACGCAGTCGGCTTGACTTCCGGATAGGTTCCGATCAGGTACGGCGCGAACGCAGCAAGCGTGACGGCCTTGGCATCCTCACCAATCACCCACGCAGCCGATGGGTTCCACTCCCCAGCTTCGGCACGTTCCCAAGCATGCCCAAACCACGACGCAATCGCATCCAACTGCGCCTGATCAACGTCCGCGACCGCACTGTCGATCATCCCGCCACACGCAGCCCCAACTGCCTCTCTCGCAAGCAGTGGACTGCACGCACCAACCGCACGCACAATGGCGTCCCGAAGACGACCGTTCGCCCGACCGCGCACATCGGGCAATGCAGCGAGTGCGGTGTGAAGGACCGCTCCGGTCAATGCCCACGGAACGCATTTCTCCGGGACGGTTGGCGGCTGATACATCTCCCGAGGCACGATGCGTCGTGGGGCAACCTTTGCCTCTGGTTCCTCCGCGGGGCGGCCACCGGTCGGACCGCCCTTTGGCCCAAGCCCCAATCGGCGGCTACATTCCAGGATCATCCCTTGGCCGTCAACAAGGATCACCGTCGTTCCCGGCCCCAGGAGTTCGACGATCAGCGTGACCCCATACGGACCATCATCGGATTTCCCTGCGAAGTCGATGTGGATGATGCGTTCACCACGTGGCTGGGTCACCGCAGTCACGAGTGCACCGTCGACGAGCTTGCGCAACCTCAGGAGCAATGGAGTCACATCGTCCGAAGGGCGGCCCGGACGTTGATCGGCGACGTGAACCGAAGGATGCGACGGGTGTCCGCAGACGATCAGCCATGCGCGTTCGCCATTGCCATAGCACTCGAAGGCGAGCGCATCGATGCCCGAGTGGTGGACGTGCTGGATCCTGCTTCCGACGATCCGCGCTGCGGTCTCCTGGGACAGGCACGCGACGGCAAGCGCGTCGAGCGTCATCTCGCCGAACCCCAAGGCAGCTTGACCCGCCCAGCAACCGGTGCAACGTGACTGGCACGCCGGTCCAGGATTGTCTGGTGAGCCTGCCACTCGAGGTGGTCGTCAAGCGGCTCCAGTTTCGCTGAACCAGTCCTGCGCGACACTGCCTTGCCGATCAAGTAGTCGGCCAAATGCGGGTTTTTGGGAAGCAAGCTCCCGTGCAGGTAGGTACCGATCGCATTTGCCTGGACAACGCCCTCGGTCCCGTCCTCACCGTTGTTCCCGTTTCCGCTCACCACCCGGCCAAACGCCCGTGCGCCTGATCCAATGAAGGTCCGGCCACCATGGTTCTCGAAACCAACCACGGACCTTGGGCTACGGACCGGCGCACCAATCCAGTCAACCACCACGTCTCCAATGCACCGGCGGACCGACCGGCCCGGATGGACGGTGTGCATGTCGAATATCCCCAGACCTGCGAGCCGAGGCCCGGTTCCCGGGTCATAGTAGTGCCCAAGCAATTGGTAGCTCCCACACACCGCCAAAACCGGGACGCCGTCGTGCACCGCACCGCGCAGCCCGTCGGCCTTGACCCTGAACAGATCGTCCCCCAGGAATTGCTGGTCCCCATCCTGGCCGCCACCCATGAACAGGAGGTCAAACTCACCACTTCCGATCCGGTCACCCATCCCAATTGACACCACCTCGACCGCAATGTGTCGCCACTCGCATCGACGGGTCAGCACAAGGATGTTGCCCCGGTCGGCGTAGAGGTTCAGCAAATCACCGTACAGATGACCGATGCGCACCTTCGCCCTGGCGGATGCAGTCGACCTCAGCGTCATCGTGGCACCACGGCCGTCGCGCTCACCCCGGCATCATCCCAGTACGCCTTCGCGTGTCCACGCCGGACAAGTGACGACCGGATATCCAGCATTGCGGTGTATGTGACGATTGCAACCAGGGTCCCGCCGACCGGCGTACCCGCGACGGCGCCGTCGAGGGCACCGGTCAGGTCACCACTCACCGTAGCCGTGCCCGAGGATGGGATCGACCCGATGACCCCGGCGTACTTCAACCGCACGGCCAGGTCATCGGCACGATGCCCGGAAATGGTCAACTGCGTGACCTGCCCGGCAAGGATTTCGAAGTCCGCATCCCATATCCACGAGACATCCCGGCCGTCCGCATCATGGTCATTCAGGGCAACAAGGACGTGATGGCCAGACCCGCCGCGTCCCACGACCGTCCGGAGCGCCTCGTTCATCCCCACCGGGTTCTTGGCGAGCACCATGACCAAACGTCGCCCGTCAATCGTGAACCGTTCGAACCGCCCGAATACACCGTGGAAGTTGGCAATCGCAGAGGCGACCGGTTCGAGGTCGCAACCAAGCGCCCCACACGCAGCTGCCCCAGCGATTGCGTTGTAGACGTTGTACGTTCCCGGAACCGGCAGTGAGATCCGCCGCTCTCCACCAGATGTCTTCACCGTGAATGCCGTGCCATCCCACCCGCTGGTTTCAAGCTCGTCTGCCACGACATCCGGGGTTGGGCGTATATGACCCTTGTCACAGAAGTAGGCGCCAAGGTGACCGTACGTGACGCGGCGGTACTGCAAGCGACTGCCGCAATCAGGGCAAAGGTTGGCGTCTGACGCATGATCAGGCGCATCACGCCCGATTTCGGGATCATCAATGCCAAACCGGATGGTCGTTGCCAGACCACGACCCAACGCACTGACCGTCGGGTCATCGGCGTTCAGGACCAGACGCAGGTCGTGCGAACCCGGCAGTGCCGAAAATGCATCCCGCCACTGCTGCGCGACCGCGTTCACCTCACCGTAGCGATCCAGTTGATCCCGGAACAGGTTCGTGACCACGAGGACGCGGGCGCGCGAGTCCCGTAATACCCTGGGCACCGCCGCCTCGTCCGTCTCGAAGACGCCAATCGCATTCTCTGGAACGTCGAGGGCACCAGTGACGCTGGCGTGGCGGAGAAGCGTCGCCAGAATCCCGCGAGTGAGGTTCGAACCACTGGCGTTGTGGATCGGGACCCAACCCGACGCCTCGAGCATCGCCCGGATCAGGTGACTCGTCGTGGTCTTGCCGTTCGTGCCAGTTACCATCACGACGCCACCTGGCAGCTGTCGTGACAGATGGGCGAGCGCCCCGGGGTCGAGACGGTCGACAACCAATCCCGGAAGTGCAGTCCCTCCTCCTCGCCCGACGGCGCGGGACACCCATCCGGCCATCCGGCCCATCGCCACGGCCAAGCCGGTGCGCCACTTGCGCGACCTCACCGACGCCAACCCGTCCATGACCGGTGCAGCATCACGTCAGCACGATCGCCGATGATCAAGCGCATGTCAGCGGACAACCCGGTACCTTGGCGCCATCGGGTACCGCAATGCGCAACGCGCAGGACGTCAATCCCCCAACCGCAACCCGACCACCTCACGGCGCCGTTCCGTAGGCGATCTGGTGACTCCGGGACTGGCATCGGATGCGCCGAACGCCCTTGCCGACACTGACCGCACGCAGCGAACCATTGGTCAGACCCCGAAGGAACACTCGTTCACCGCAATACGGACCATGGCACTCACCGGACGCCCCCGTGAACGTCTTGCCTCCGCTAGGGCGCAATCCCCCGGACTGGCGGAACTGATCGCGGTCATCGGGCGCACCGGATCCTCGGGAACCCAACGCCAGAGGGCCTTGTCGATCGCCATGCGAGCCGTGAACAATCACCGCGGTGTGGCCGGATTGATGGCCGCTTCGCTGGCGGATCTTGAGCGCATTCCCGGCGTGGGTCCGGTCAAGTCGATCACACCCAAGGCTGCCCTCGAACTCGGTCGGCGGGTCGCCATCGCTCCGGCTGACGAACGCCTGGGGATACCCACACCACGCGACGTCGTCGATCTGGTCAGCGCGGGTTTGTCTCATCTGGACCGCGAGCACGTGCGGATCGTCCTTCTGCCGAGTATGAACCACGTGATGGGAGTCCGCGAACTCTACCAGTGAAAATGGAACCCGAGCGTGGTCCGGTTTGCCGAACTCTTTCGCGATGCAATTCGCGAGAATTGCGCCTCGGTCATCATCGTTCACAGTCATCCGACCGGTAACCCGACGCCGCCGCCGGAAGATATCCGCCGAGATGCGGAGCCGGTCAAGGTGGGGGCGCTGTTGGACATCGGCGTACTTGACCACGTGATCATCGGTAGCCGGGCTCTCCGGCAGGTAAGCATGCGGGAACGTCGCCTCGGTTTGACCGACCATTCGACATGATGAACCACCCGTGGCGTCATCCGGGATGGCACGGCCGATCGACTCGCCACCCCCGACAGGCACCCGGGGTCATCGGCAAACCGGTTGCGAAACCTTCCCGCCACTCTTGACAAAGTCTGCCGCACACTGGAATGAAAGGGTCGGGGAACCGTTCGCCTCCAGGAGACCAAACCCGTACTTTTCGTCGGCATCAGGAACAATCTGCCGGAAATTCAGGTTCCAGATGATCAGGTTGGTGACGTACGGCGCCTCGTTGTAGACCAGTTCCAGCAAGCGGGCAATGTACTTCGCACGCTGCGCCTCGCTGTTCTCGGTTGCATATTCGTACCCGGGCACCGGCTTTGCCGACACCGACCAGCCGACTTCGGTGAACCACATCGGCTTGGTATCGCCGTACTTCTGCTGCACCTCACGCAACTGCTGGAAACGCCGGATATAGAAACTCGGGTGGCCCTTGAATCCTGTCGACGGCACGGTCTTCTTCTCCGGCGTGTCGTCGGGAGGATTGTTGTAGCCGCTCGGGTGTACCCCAAGGACATCGAAGTAGCGGCTGATCTCGCCGCCATTCACCTGATAGAGCAAGTCGAGGTACAGGCGATCATCAATGGCAATCTTCACCTGGTCGATGCATCCGCCCGAGGCGCGGACGTCAGGATTGAGCCAGCACTCGCCAACACCGGTCGGTGTCAGGGCAGGGAGAACCACGATCACCGTCTGGTCAGCCGACTTCACACCCACATACGCGGACTTCATCAAGGCAAGGAAGTCCACAACCCCTTGGGGCGGAGCGGCTGGTGCGTTCGGCCACATGCGCGAGGCACCCCACTCACCAGCGAGGTTCTGTTCGTTCCACGGTTCGACCGCCCGGACCTTGCCCTTGTAGCGGTTCACCAAGACGGTGAGGAAGTCACGCAGCTGCTCGGGATCAGCGGGGCTATGCCCACCGGGGGCAGCCAGGAAGTCTGGCGAGTGGACGACACTCAAGAGAATGTTCAGGTTCGCCTTGGATAGGTCGCCCATCACCGCATCAAGGTAGGAGAACTGGTTGGTCCGGTACGCGTGGGTGCGACCGTTCACGACCACGTTGAAACAGTTGCCGGGTTCCTTGGCACATTCGCTTGAACTCTGCTCGTACTGACGCCAGACAACCTGCTGCTTGGCCCACTGGAAGCCCGACTGCTGGATGGCCTCGACACCCCGCGTCCGAACTTGCGGGTTGAAGAAGTCCCCCTGGTATCCAAAGTGCATCGGCATGGTGCGTCCCGGAGGCAGGACCATTCCTGGGACCGGCGCGAGCGCCGCGACGCCGGGAGAGGCGGGAGCCGCCGGCGCAACCGGAGCGGGCGTTGGCTTCGCTGGCGCTGGTGGAGGGGGCGGCGGGGCTTGGGCCGGCGCCACCGGAGCCGCCGCGGCCGGGGGCGATGCCCCAGTGTCGGTAACCAGGGAGATCTGCGCCAATCCTGTGGGAGGCTTCCCCTTCGGATGCGGGGTGACCGCCGGTCCGGTCAGGATGGCCGCTTGCTTGAGTAGGTCACCACCGTTGACGATCGTGATTGCACCGGCCCTGATCCCGCCCGGACCATCGGCGACCCACCGCTGAAGCGCAAGCCGTTGGAACCTCTGCGACACGTACTGCCCGAAAAAGAGGCGAGGCGTATTCATCGGCAACCCGCAGAATGCCCACGCGTCCTTCAGCACGCCCTCTCCGCAGTACTCCATGAAGTACGTCGCGAGTTCCTTGTCCTCGAGCCACGCCAACCGGACACTCACCGCGCCGTCGAAGGACGTTGCACGGTCGTCCTCACCGGCACCGATCCCGCGCGATTCCAGGAACGCATTTGCGCCGGTCTCCTCAAGGACCTGGAACGTGTTTGCCAGGACGATCGGGCCTTCCTTGCATCGCTGCAACAGGAACCGCTGGAACGCCTGGTACTGGCAGCCGTCGGTGCCCGGGAAGACGCTGCTGACCGGGTAGCCGACCCAGTCGACCCCGCCGAGTTCCATCATCGCCGAATAGAACGGATTGACCACGTCATATCCGTTGCCGCTGTCGCCACCGGTCTGCCGATAGTGACGGCCAATCGTCACGTCACCTTCGACGATTGCCTCGTCGGGTTCGTCAGCCGCACGCACCAGCGCCGGTGAGATCGGAGCCAGGGAAGAGACCAGCAAGGTGGCAACCAGGCCAACTCGCGTTGCCACCCGAGCCAGCCATCCCACACGCGGTGGCTTTCCACCATTCACGAACTGCATTCTCACGTCCGGTCACTCCCAGTGCCGCCAGTACTCAACAATCGATTCCCGCTGCAATCCAACCGGTCAGGCCCCGTTCAGTGACGCGTTTCCAGACCCGCCACCGTGCCAATCCGGGCCGCTACGATGAAGTCATTGATATGCAAGCCGCCGATCGAGTGCGTCCACACGGTCACGAGCACCTCACCCCACCGGACCATGAGGTCAGGGTGATGCCCTGCCTCTTCGGCAACTGTGGTGATGCGGTTGACGAACGCCACCGCCGTCACGAAGTCGGGGAAGCGGAATGACCGTTCAAGCCGTCCGCCCTCAGCCAATGCCCATGCCGGCAAGCGCGCCAAGAGGGGACCGATCTGGTCCCCATCCATCGGCACGGTCCCCGGCGGGCACGGTTGCAGTTCCTGATCGGCGAGTTCGGGTGACATGTCAGGAATGCAAACGTTCCGTCACCCACGTGCGCGTCATCTCGCAACCGTGGCGAAGGCCTGGAGAAGGGCCGGTCGATCGGCGGGACGCAGTCGCCAGTGGGTCCGCCGGATGCGCCACAGATCCGGCAGGAGCTTCAGCGCCGACGACAACTTGACCCGGCTGTCGGGGACATCGTCCCACGTCACCCCGAGTTCGTAGATCACGAGACCGAGACGTTGCGCGATGTACACCGTCTCCACATCGAACATGAACCCGTCAATCACCTGCTTCGTGAATAGGGCCCGCGCGACCACCCCGTCAAAGACCTTGAGCCCGCACTGCGTGTCGCGCACGGTGTGAACGCCAGTGATGCCGTCACGCAGGATGTTGAACAGCCTCGCACTGAGTTGCCTGAACAGGGGCTGCTTCTGGCCGACACGCGCACCGGCCACTGCCCGCGACCCAATCACGATGCGTGTGCCGGCCCCGTCCAGGGTCGTAAGCACACCGAGGGCACGGTCAACCTCCTCAATCGGGGTTGAGAGATCAGCATCAGTGAACGCAACATGCGTGCCTCGGGATGCCATCACGCCGGTGCGGACTGCACGTCCCTTCCCGCCGTTCGGAAAATATTCGAGGCACCATGCACGCAGCGGACCCTCAGGGTCAATCCCCGCGAATGCTGCCTCGACGACCAAACGGGTGCCGTCGGTACTTCCGTCGCTGATGACCAGCAATTCCGTCGAGTAGGGCCGGGACTCGAGATAGGAAATGAGCGAGGCAAGGCGACTGCCCAGGCGCTCCGCCTCGTTGTATGCCGGGATGATCAAGGACAGGTGAGGAACATAGCCGGGGCCGCCCGTGGCGGCCGGAGGCGTTACCGGCACGTCAGCCGGCGCACCCATCGCGCCCGTGCGCTCAAATCTCGGGGACATCGACTTCACCGGCCGGCCGCCAAACCGCCGGGTCCACCCTGCAACACGGCGCAGCGGGGTCGTACGTCGCGTTTGCCGTTCGTGTCGCAGTCCGGAGTGTCCCCAAATCGCTGGACCCATCCGGCACGGTGGCGCCCGCCACCATCACCCTCGGCGCGTTCGCGCACTCGCATCGTGGACACGAAAAGTTCACCACCCAATCACTGTCACCCGAATCGTCCGAGGACAGGGCAACTTCAATCTCGAACGCGCGCACCGACGCCCGGTAACCGCATCGCAGGCACTCCACATCGGGTCGCGGTTGACGCGTCATGGACCATCCAACGATACCTGAGGTCACTCGAGACCGCAGCCGGCTGTCACGGTGGGGACCCGATCACCGTACATGCGTGCGAGGATGATTACGTTAAGTGATCATCTTGGAGTGTCCCGGAGAGATGCCTGACCTGAACACGGCCCTCGAGGCAGCGATTGCCGGAACACCAGGGGACTTCACGTGGCACATCGAAGACCCTTCGACGGGAAACGTCTGGACACGGGAGGCGCGGAAGGCGCACCCGGGTGCAAGCACGCTCAAGCTCGCCGTGTTCCTGCGTCTCCTGCAGTTGGTAGACGACGGGCGCGTCGGCCTGGATCACCAGATCAGGATGCGGCGCTGGCATCAGGTCGGTGGTGCCGGCGTCCTGCAGTACTTTTCCCCCGAGACCACCTTGAGCGTGCGGGACGTCGCGACCCTGATGGTCATCCTGTCGGACAACACCGCCACGAACATGATCATCGACCTGACCGGCCTCGGTGCGGTCAACAACCTCGTCGCATCCCTGCCTGGCGCTACCGGCCTGACGACGATCCACCGCTACTACGGCAAAACCTCGATGGCCCTGCCTGACGGGGTCCACTACACGGCAATGGCGACGGCCAATGACCTGGCAACCCTCTTCCGCGAGGTTCTCGCTGGAAACCTGCTGGGACCAGGAGGCCGGCACGCCTTCTGGCAGATACTGCTTCGCCAGCAGGACCGGGCAATGGCACCCCGTCACTTCGGACCGGACATCCTGATTGCCCACAAGACGGGCGCCATCGATGGGGTCAGGAATGATGCCGGGGTATTCTGGATCCCCGACCCCACGGTTGCCAAGGGTCAGGAGGTCTCCGATCCGATGGCGATTGCCAACCTCGCGGAACCTCCGGGCCGCCCGATCATATTCGTGGCGCTAAGCCGGAACCTTGGCGATCTCCGGTGGACCGTTGAAAACGCGGGCGAAGCCGCGATTGGTCGCCTGGCATCAGCAACCTTGGAGTACTTCCGGACCGTGCATCAGTGAGCCGAAAAACAAACTGGCATGAAACGCATGCGGGTGGGTCAGGCAAAGCGCGCCTGACCCACCCGCATGCAGTCTGCTGGACCGATGACGAATGCGACCCTTAGGCCTCGTCGTCGTCCTCGACGTCTTCCTCTTCGTCGATGCTCGTCACCGTCTCGAGGATTGACGCGTAGACCGCACCGAACTGCTCAAGCACGGCCTCGCGGCGGGCGTCGAGGTCATCAGGAAGGCCCTTCTCAACGATGGCGAGGGTCAGCCGGGTTGCCGTGTCGAGAATTGCGACCGCCAAGGTCGTGTCAACATCCTCGAACTCGGTATCCACCTCTTCAGGCGGTGCCGGGGGGCGCTGCTCCCGATATGGAGGACGACGATCATCCGAAGGGGGACGACGGTCATCGGATTGGGGGCGATCCCCGTAGGACGGACGATCTCCCGAGGGCGGGCGACCACCGAATGCCGGGCGGTCACCATACGGACGGGGGGGGCGGTCGCCGTACGGGCGAGGGCGGTCAAAACCACCACTGCCGCCGCCGCCACGGAAACCTCCACGGTCGCCGCCCTCTGGACGGCCTCCCTCGAACGGGGGCCTCCGGTCGCGGTCGAATCCTCGCGGGCTACCCCCGCGGTGGCGATCAGTCATGCGCGTGCTCCTTCCAGTTACCCAACGAGTATACGTTCAGTAATCCGGATCGCATCTGACGCAAAGGAACCCCTCCCGGATGGCGGGAATTGCTCCCACCTCACCAGGCTTCGCGTCATGGATACATTGTGTGATTGGTGCGTGCCAGACGCAGGGCAATGGTCACGCGTGGCCCGCAACCTCAAGGTGCAAGTACCCGAGCAACGTTGCAGCCGGTCCCGCCAACGCGTGACTGCCAAGCTCGGTCGCAACCGCGTCAAGTTCGGCAACAAGCTTCGGGTTCTTGCGTCGCGCCATGAACGACGCGACAATCGCCATCGCGCCCTGGCGACGGGCCCGATCAAGATCGTCAAGCTCGTCGATCAGCATCTGTACCGTCGATCGCAACCGGTCAAGCCGGGCAGTCGCAACCGCCTTGCCAGCGCCGGTCATGAGTTTGGGGACGAAATCCTGCGCCTTGCTTTCGATCCACGTCGGAATGCGTTCGCGCAGATAGCCCTGGAGGAAGTCTGCGAGGTTCTCCTCGAGCCACGACGGGAAGTGCTCACCGCGCTTGGAGTACTGCACGTCCTGGTTGCGCAGACTTATCTGGATGTTCCGGTAGAAGGCAGGCATCCCGATGTTTGCGTCTATCGTGTCGGCATCGTAGAGGCACCGTCCGGCAAGCGTGCTGTCCGGATTCGCAATCAGGTGCTCAAGGATCGCCGTTTCAATACCGTTGATGAGATCGGCATCGATGCCCCGCGCTTCAAGCAGCACGCGCGCCACCTGCCCACCCGATGCATGGTGAACCGTTCCAGACAGGCCAAGCCGGTCATAGATGTCCGTGACACTGTTGCGCCGGGCGGGAGGCAAGGTTGCATTCCGCCAGAAGCCATTCTCGTCGAGAACGCGCTTGCCATCCGGACCAGTCAGGATCTCGCCGTCGTAGCTCTTGGTGACATCGTGCAGCGTGGCCGCGTACGCCACCAGCCGCTTGTCCGCCCCCTCCGCATCCGCCAGGGTTGTCGAAAGGCCCCGTACCCGGCGCATGTGTTCGTGGGTGTAGTTCCGCCACGAGAAGCCTACCCACTCCTCATCCCAAAGAAGGTACGTCTCCTCGACCAACGCGTCGAGGTCGGCAATCGTCCGGTCGTCAGTGTGCGTCAACGATGTCATTCTGTAACTTGGCGGCGAGTATACTCGGCTCACTGAGGACACGCGAAACCTTGCCGAAAGACCAGACCGTTGCGTCGACCGGTGTCGACCTTCATCTGCACACGACGGCAAGCGACGGTCGGTGGACGCCTGAGGGCCTCGTGCTCCGGGCCGCGCGCTTGGGCATCGGGGTCATCGCGGTCACCGATCACGACACCATCGCGGCAATCGAACCGGCATCAACCGTGGGTGCCGACGTCGGTGTCACCGTCATCCCAGGGGTCGAAGTCACATCCAACCACCGCAGGCACGAGCTCCACGTCCTCCTCTATGGGAACGGGATCAGGCGCCCAACGTCACTGATACGGGACATGCTTGCGACCCTTGAGGTCCTGTCGCACAACCGGGTCGTCTGGTTCCTGGAGCGTCTCGCGGCCAGCGGAACGCGACTCGAAACCCTTCCCACCCCGTCGGACCGGGTTCCCCGCTACCGCACCTACGACCTGTCGCGCGCGCTACGGCGCGAACGCCGCGAACGCATTGTCCCGAAGTTCCGCGACGCCGCTCCCTACCTCGCGCAATTCGCCGATGCACCCGAGGCTTCACTCGCTCTGGCGAATGTCGTCGCCACGGCACACGACGCCGGTGCGGTGGCCGTCCTCGCACACCCCGGGCGGAGCGATGACGCAACGCAGGCACTTTCGGTCGACGACCTTGAGCACCTCCTGGCGGAAGTGCCATTGGACGGGATCGAAGCGCATCACCCCCAGCATTCGCCCGACCAACGTGACGAATTCATTGCCTTCGCCTTGAAGCACCGGCTCCTGGTCACCGCAGGCTCGGACTCGCATGGGCCGGCCCACGCACGCCAACCATTTCCACATCCGGCTTCGTGGGTCGGGAACTTCCTGGACCGCATTCGGCCGGCGTCAATCCCGATCGCTGCCAAGGGCGTGCGTCGCTTCGCGACGGACCTGCCAACATCCGCCATCGCCTGAACAAGACGCAAGAGAACAATGTCAACACCACAGACCCACCTCTACGACACCACACTGCTGGACCGTTTTGCGCGCGTCACGCCCCAGACCCGTCTCCTCGACCTTGGCTATTACGACCCCGCGGGCGCGCTTTGGGCCGCCGAACACGGTGCGACAGTCACCGCCTTGCGCCCGAGCATCGATCTCATTGTCGAACTCGACCTTGCCGCGCGCCATCGACGGGTCCGGGTCGACGCTCGCCTTGCCACGTCGCTTTCCCCTGCCGACTTCGGATCGTTCGACGCCGCGTTGCTGATAGCCCCTTTCTTCCTTGGGAATACCCCTGTCCGGAACGCCTTCGACCTTGTGTCACAGGCGCTGACGCCCGCGGGCACCCTCCTCTATCAGGCCCATCGCAGGCATGGCGCTGACACCTTCATGAAGTTCGCGCGGGACCGGTTTGAACGCGTTGACCAGGTAGGCATCGGCACGCATCAGTGCCGCCTTTACCAAGCCACGGGAGCCCGACCGGCATTGGCAGTCGAAGAGATCGCAGCTCCCACCGAGCACGTCCTGACCGTGAGGCAAACGAGCATCCGTCTCCACCTCGGAGCGGGCGTGTTCGGTGCACGGGGCATCGATCCGGGCACCGCATTCCTCTTGCAGACCGCTGAGATCCCGGCCGGCGTCTCCGTCCTCGACCTCGGATGCGGAGCCGGCGCCATCGGGATCCATGTGGCTTCGGAAGACCGGCGCCGGCGTGTGGTCATGACCGACGTGTCGCAGGCAGCCGTCGAACTCGCGTCCGCAAATGCCGCTCGCAACAACCTGGACCGGGTGCGGGTGCTCGTCAGTGACGGCTTCGCGGCGATTGCCCGCGAACGGTTCCAGGTGATCCTCTCGAACCTGCCCGCGCACCGCGGACCCGTTGATGACCCTTCACTCGCCGAAGCACTGATCCGGGACGCGTCCGCCCACCTCAACGAAGACGGCAACGCCTGGTTCGTGGTCAACCGGTCTCGCGGGATCGAACTCCCGGCTGCCCGTGCGTTCCGCCACGTGGAGATCGCGGCCCAGAATGCCCGCTACAAGGTCGTCCGGTGTGCATCACCCCGGCCAACCCGGTCAACTCGGCACGGGTGAGCCTCTAAGGGAGTTCGCGGACCGCTTGCGTACACTTGGCGCAGTGCTGCCCGGGTCAGGCGTTGATCCGGCGCCGGGGAGGCGCGGCTGGTCCGGTGACTGGTGCAGTCTTCAAAACTGTTGGGCCGGCGTCAAGCGTCGGTCGGTGGGTTCGACTCCCATGCGCCTCCGCCATGGTGTTCCGGATCCGTTCCCCCGGATCCGGAACACCCGTCAAGCCGGTCACCTAGAGCGCAGCTCCAAGGGGCAGCGAGACCGCCCGACCCGAAGCGACGCTTTGGAAAATCGCGTCGGTCACTTCCATGTACTGGAGACCATCGAGGAACGATGGTTCAGGATCGGTTCGCCCGTCGCGTATCGCGTGGATGAAGTCCGCCTCGGCAGTCCAGTGCATCGCTTCGTCCGGCGAAATCGGACACTCATGCAACTGGGCGTCGGTCCGCTTCCCGATCAGGATTGTCCCGCTGCCAGGTGCATCGGTCCCGGCAAGGTAGCGGATTGTCCCCTCGGATCCATAGATCTCGATCATGTTCGGGTCCGCGCCGAACCTGCCGACCCCGCAGAACGACGCCGAAAGCAGGCCGCCGCCCGCAAGCCGACCCGCCACCGCCACCGAGTCGGGCCGCTCAACTGCCGTCTGGCCGGTTCCCTGGTTCGTCTGTGCCGCGGGTCGCGACGGGATCAGGGTCACTGCGTCCGCGGACACCCGGGACAGCGTGCCCACCCAACGGTGAACCACTTCGAGGTGCATGCCGAGGTGCATCGTGTTCACGCCGGATATCGCCGCAATCTGACGCCAATGCACCGACGCAAGCGGATCAGCATAGTCCTCGATGAATGACCGGACATTCACATGATAGATGTCACCAACGTAGCGTTCGGCCAGGAGCCGCTTGATGACGCGATCACCGCGCATGTAGTGCGGAGGCGGGCACAGCATCGCTGTCCGGTCAGTGAGCCTCCAGGCGTCATGCATGCGCCGGGCATCCGCGTAGTCCAGTGCCATGCGCGCCTGGCAGAACACGTGCTTGCCGGCCTCGAGCGCCGCCACCGCGTACGGCCGGTGCAGATACGGCTGCGTGCCAATCCAGACCGCATCGATGTCATCCGACGCAATCAATGCCTCCGGTGTCGGATACGTCCGTGCGATGCCGTACTCGGCAGCTGCACGCGCCGAACTCTCGTGCGTGCTGTTCACCACGCCTGACAGTTCCACGCCTGGCACCGCCCGCAAACCCGGCACGTGACGTGTCCGGCAGATTGCGCCTGCGCCGATGAAACCGATTCGTATGCGGTCTGGGTTGCTCATGCGGTCCCCTCCGTCACCCGCCACGCCCCTCGGCATGGCCAGGAATGCCTTCGCCCGCCGATGGTATCGGTTTGCCCACTCCGGTGCGCGGGCCTATCATGTCGCACATCCGGGCAGGCACCCATGACGCCAGTCCGGTGGGGAAGGACGACCATGACGGTACTGACCACTCCGAAAGTCGATCTTGCACGCTTCCGCGAACAGGGCTACCTCGTCGTCGAGGGAATCTTCGACCCAGTTGCCGATCTCGACCCCGTCGTCGCCGAGTATTCCGCCTTGCTCGACAGCCTGACAGATGAGTGGGTTGCAAACGGCACCATCAAGCGTGACTACCGCGAACTCCCGTTTGCCGAACGCCTCGCCGGGGTCCTCAATGAATCCGGGCCGTCCGGGTTCCAGCCATTCGACATTTCGTTCCCGTTCAACGGTGTGACCGAAGAGACACGGATACACCTTGGATCCCAAGTATTCGGATTGCTTCGCAACGAACGGCTGCTGAATGTCGTCGAGCAGTTCATCGGCCCCGAAATCCTCTCGAACCCGATCCAGCACGTCCGTATCAAGCCGCCTTCGCGCCTCCTCGCCAAGGAGTTCCGCAATACCCTCGTCGGGCAGACCGACTGGCATCAGGACCAGGGCGTCGCCCTCCCTGAAGTCGACGAGACCGAGATGCTCACCTGCTGGATGCCGGTCTTCGACGCGACCGAGGAGAACGGCTGCCTGTGTGTGGTGCCCGGCAGCCACACCAACGGTCTCGCAACCCATTGCCCCGGCAAGACCGACGCCCGGAAGGCCCTTCACATCCCCGACGAGATCCGAGGCGACTACTACCTGCCGGTTCCGGTGCCTCGCGGCGGCGCACTTTTCTTGCATCGCCAAACGATGCATGCCTCCCTCGACAACAAGAGCCAGGGCGTGCGATGGAGTTTCGACCTCCGGTACCAACCCGTCGGACAGCCGACTGGCCGTCCATGGTTCCCGGACTTCGTCGCGCGTTCAAGGAGCAACCCGGCATCGGAACTGCGTGATCCGCAGGTCTGGGCGCAGATGTGGCACAAGACCCGGACGTATTTGGCCGGGATCACCGAGACAATCAAGACCAACCGGTGGACCGGTAACGAACCAGTCTGCGCGGCCTAGGAAAGGGCCTTTCACGTGACAGCCTGGGAACATCGCACCGTCGTCGTTGGCCGGGGCCGCAGTGCGGACAACACCCCGGGAGACTGGCAAGTCGACTTCGGCGCCGGTGAAGTACTGGTTGGTCTTCAGACCGTCCTCGACTATTACGGCAGCCGCGGGTGGGAACTCGTGACGCTTCTTCCCCAGTCGTGGGCAGCGGCCAGCGGACAATTCGGACCGTGGGACATCACCCAATACCGCGCCGTCTTCAAGCGGGCGACACCGGGTTCGGCCGGGAGTGGTCGGTGATTGCCTGGCAGTATGCGTACCTGTTCGTCGTCGTCCGGGGAGGCGACCACCTCGTTGCAAGCATCGACGGAGTGGTCCTCGATCTCACCCGGGACCAACGCACCCCGTGGGACGTGCTCAACCAACTCGGGGCCGAAGGGTGGGAACTCGTCACAGCCGTCCCGACGGCACCAATGACCATCGTGCGCGATCCGTCGACGACCCAGGAGGTTCCGGAAAGCTTCTGGGTCTTCTACCTGAAAAAACCCCGGCTGCCAGCCATACCCTACTCAGCGACCTGAGCCGTCTTGCCACTGTCGCTGATGAACGGGTGCCCATGCGCCCGCCCTTTCAGCGATCGTGGTTCCCACCCGGAACGGTGACATCATCCTTGGTGTCCACGCCATCACCGGGTCGTATGCGCCGTGGCGAACCATCCCTTCCAGGTCAACCGGAACCGGGCGGTTCGGTCGGCCACGCTTGAACACGATCGTCAGCCCGACCCAGGCAACGGGCCCGGTAGCCAGAACGGCGCCCGACAGGGCAAGCAGCGTCACGCCTCCGTCCGCCAATTCGTTCGCAATCGCCAACCCAAGCAGGACGGTCGGCAATGCGGTGATGAGCGCGATTCCCGAGAGACCACCGGGTACCCGGAACGGACGGATGATCCGCGGTTCCCGTATCCGCAGGACAAGCAACGCAAGGAACTCGAGCAAGAGCGTCGCGCTGTAGACCACCACGTCAATGACGGCGAGACTGGTGAAGTCCACCAGTGCGATGAACGTGAACATGACCCCGCACAGGACCAGGCTTGCCGTCGGCGCACCAGTCCGGACATTCGCCTTGGCGAGCAGGGGAGGGAGATAGTGGTCCTCACCAAGGGCCATCGGAATGCGGCTGTTTGCCAGCAGGTTCGCATTGAAGAGGCCAGCCACCCCGATGACCGCACCGACAGCGACCGCAAACCGCAGCCCCTCGCCACCGATCGCACCCGCAAGCGCCGGCAATGCACCGTCACCCCACGCTGCTGGGTCTGAGGTCACTGTCAGCGCGGCGAGGACCGGCAAGAGATAGGTCAGAACCGACAGGACGACGACAATCCCAAGCGCGATCGGGATCGTCGTGCCGGGTCGGCGCACCTCGCCGTTGACCGTCGCAACCCCGTCCCAACCCTGATAGTTCCACATCACCACGAACAGGCCGGCCCCAAGGGCGCTCGCGGTCCCCTGCCCAGAGGGTGGGCCGCCAGACCAGGCTGCGACCACTGTCCCGTAAGACGATAGCCCTTCGACAGCCATCCACGTCATCGCGACAAACGGCGCGACGACGAGAACGCCCGACACCACCGCCAGCCAGCCAGCGACCCGGGCTCCGAAAAGGTTGGCACCGACCACGGTCCAGATCAGGACCGTCGCAAGCATCCATCTGCCAGCGTCTGAAACGAACCAGTCCACACCCGTAAGGTCCCGGAGTACCGCCGAACCGTACGTGCCAAACAGGACCGGATAGATACCCATGTCGACGAAGGAGACCAGCCAACTCCACCAGGCTTCCTGGAAACCCCAGAAACTCCCGAGCGCGCGCTTGACCCACGCGTAATACCCGCCCGGGACTGGAATGGCCGCCGACAGTTCGGCCACCATCAGCGCGGTCGGAACACTCCAGATCAGCGGTGTCACCAGGATCAGGACAATCGCAAGCAGTGGCCCCGCGGACTGCACGACCGGTTCAATCCCGTATGGACCACCGACGACGGTGAAGAAAAGCACCGCGGTGAATGACATGAGGCCAAGCCGTCCACCGACGCGCCCGGTCGTGATTGGCCTGGCTTCAGTCATGCGCGCCATTCAGACGGACAGGCGAGGCCGTCAACCAACAGCCCCGGCCGGTGCGGGCACATCGTTGAGGACCCCACTGATCGATTCGCGATGAGCGTCATCGAGGATGGAGGCGTTGGTCCGGAAGTATCTCTGGAGCAATGCCGTTACCTTCGGGTCAGGCTGATCGGTAAAACGCATGATCGCCGACTGCTTGCGCATGCGAACACCCGAGGTGATGCCTTCATCGACCGTACCCACTTGCAGGTCGGACCCCGCCGACCAGTGCGCCACGTAGTGACGGCCAGAGGGCCATTGTTCGTAACTCAACTGGAACCCCTGTACCACGTCAGCATCGTCGACCCAGATGACCAGTTCGCCCCCGCCGCGGTCAGTGGTGTCCCAGAACCAACGGGTGTCCAAACCCGGCTGATCCTGCTTGACATACTGCCCTTCGATCTTCTGCCAGGGCACGTCATACCTTCCTGCATGGCACACGGAGAAACAGGGTAGCCTTAACGCCAATCGGCCGTGAATGATCAATCCACGACCGACGTGGGATGCACGGCGCGCTCGGGGCGCAGGAGCTGCACCCCCGGACCCACCAGGGAACCTAGTTCTTGTAGAACCCGCTGTTGGACTCGACAAAGTGGTTCCACTCCTCGGGAACGGCGTCCTCGGGGAAGATCGCGCTCACCGGGCAGACAGGCTCGCACGCGCCGCAGTCGATGCACTCGTCGGGATTGATGTAGTACTGCGGGGCGTTATCGTCCGTGTGGATGCAGTCCACCGGGCAGACTTCCACGCACGCCGCATCCTTGGTGCCGATGCACGGTTCGGTAATCACGTAGGCCACAGTCGAAGCACTCGCTTTCAATGGGCCAGGGTATCCCCGGCAGAATACGGTGATTGTAGCACCGTGACCAGAGGGAACCATGTCCGTGCGCACCCGGATCCTCCAGCGAATGTGTCGCTCCAACACCGCAATCACCCGCAGCGAGGGATGCACACGGAAAGCAACGAGTATCCCGGTACACTGTGCGCAATGAACCGGAACTTGTCCTTCCTTGCCAACCGGCCCCCGGCGGTCTGCCCGCAGTGCGGGGAACCTGCCAAGCTCAAATCCGTCGTTTGAGGCGGGCCCGCGTTCGCACAACTCTGCGAGCAGTGCCGCCGACAGGCGTCCCAGAAGGATGCGCTGTCGGTGCAATTCTGCATCGGAGGCTGTTGCACGCGGGCAGGCGCCCGTGAGGCGTACGAAGCCCTGCTTGAATCGCTCAAGGAAGCCGGAGCCCTCGGCAAGGTCTCGGTTGTCCCGGTCGATTGCGTCGACATGTGTTCGGATGCACCAGTGCTCAGGCAACTGCCGGACCGCAAGTGGGCACGGCGCGTCTCACCTGCCTGGGCCGCCCGCCTTGGCCGTGACCTCGCCAAGGACCGTCGCGCCCGCTAGTGCGATCCGGTGTGCGCCGTGTGCGCCATGTGCGGCCACACCGGACGGGTTGTCACTGCTTCATTTGCGGATCAAGCGCGTCGCGCAACCCGTCACCGAACAGGTTGAAGCCCAGAACCGTCATCATGATCGCAAGCCCGGGGAAGATCATTGCCCAGGGCGCATTGAGCAGGAAGTTCCGGCCGTCGGTCAGCATCGCGCCCCACTCGGGTGCCGGAGGTTGGGCGCCCAATCCCAGGAACCCGAGCGCCGCCGCTTCCACGATCGCACCGGCGATGCCGAGTGTGCTCTGCACGATCAACGGCGTCAGTCCATTCGGAAGGATGTGCTGGAACAGGATGCGGCGGTCGGATGCCCCGAGGCAGCGTGCGGCGGTCACGAATTCACGTTCCCGGAGTGAGAGCACGCTTGCGCGCATCAGCCGGGCATACACCGGGACACTCACCAGACCCACTGCAAGCAGCGTGTTCTCAAGACCCGGTCCCCGCGCAGCAACCACCGCAATCGCCAGCAAGGTGCCCGGAAACGCCAGCACAATCTCCATCGCGCGGCTGATTACGCTGTCAACCCACCCGCCGGCATATCCGG
>CAMDTO010000033.1 GCA_945907765.1 Thermoflexus hugenholtzii JAD2
GCACACCCGCGCCATCGTTCACCGTCACCTTTGACGAGGACGTCACGGCAACGGCGACGGCGTTCCAGGTGGTCCCGGGCAACGGCATCGACGGTACCCCGCCAACCATCGCGTCGGTGACTGGCAGCAACGCGACCTGGACGGTCACCCTGGGCGTGACGGGCACGACCGGGGACTACGGACTGAGCGTGACATCCACGCTCGGCCTGACGGTTGTGCCGGGCGGAGCCAGCGTGACCGACGCTGCGGGGAACGCGCTTGCCAGCGACACCGTCTCGGGCACGACCGAGTCGTACAACTTTGACACGACCGCGCCCACGGTGACTGGAGTTACTTCAGCGCTGGCCAGCGGAAGCTACAAGGCGTTGCAGTCGGTACCGGTCACGGTGACCTTCACCGAGCTGGTGACCGTGACCGGGACGCCGCGACTGACCCTGGCCACGGGGTCGTCCGCGACGACGCCAGTCAGCTACACCTCAGGCAGTGGCACGAAATTCCTGACCTTCACCTACACCGTTGCTGCCGGCGACACGTCGGCCAACCTCGACTACGCCGCGACGTCATCGCTTGCCCTCGACGGCGGGACGATCAAGGACGCGGCTGGCAACGATGCCCCGCTGACTCTGGCAAGCCCGGGCGACTCCGGGTCGCTTGGGAATGCCAAGGCACTCGTCATCGACACGACCCCGCCGTCTGTCCTTTCGGTCACCCGGGTGAACAGCACGCCGACCAAGGACCCGCCCGTCTTCACGGTGACATTCAGCGAACCCGTGTACGGGGTCGCCTTCCAGAACTTCGCCGTCAAGAAGGGTGCGGGAGTAACCGGCACCGAGGCCATCGGCGTGTCCGGTTCAGGCGCGAGCCGCACCGTCACGGTCACTGGCCTTGCGGGCAATTACGGCAAGAATGGCACCGAGACCGTCGACCTCATCTACAAGCCAACCGGGACCAGCGTTACCGACCTCGCCGGCAACCTTTGGACCGGTTCCGACACCGACGCCAGCCAGCCGTACGGCCTCGACAGCGTCAAGCCAACCGTGGTCTCGCTCACCACGACCGCCTCTGGTCCGAAGGCCCCGGGCGCGACGGTCATCTTCGATGTCAAGTTCAGCGAGAATGTCACGGTGACCGGAACCCCTTCCATTACCATGGCTACCGGCCTTGGCACGGCGACGTACACGAGTGGAAGCAACAGCGTCACCCTGACATTCACCTACATTGTCCGTTCGGCTGATCCAAATGCCACCCGCCTTGACTACGCATCGGCAAGCGCCCTGACCGGAACGATCGTGGTGTCGCGCCCGGCACCACCGTCACCGGCCAGACCATCGGCAACGGCGGCGGCGCGGGCACCTACTCCCTGACCGCCGCGCCGCTCGTGTTTGTCGGTTCAATAACGACAACGGCACTGACGGTCTCCCAAGTCGTAAGCGGTGTTCTTGGCGTGGACACGGTGATCGCTGGTCCGGGCGTGACGGCCAACACCAGAATCACCGCACTTGGAACCGGAACCGGTGGAACCGGCACCTATACCATCGGGACCAGCCAGACTGTGGCCTCGCCGGCCATCATGTATGGACACGCAACTTTTGCCAGTAGACCGGTGTGGACCAAGGGCGACACCCTTAAGGTCGCTTTGGGTTCGCTAGACTTTGGACAATCCATTTGGGGTCCAGGCATCCCGGCCGGAACCTCGGTAACTGGCGTGGGTTCCCCAAATTACACGACCAGTGCCCCTCCGGCCATAGTCACCGCGTCGCAGGCGACCAACACCCTCACGGTCACGGTGGTAGTTAGCGGATCGCTTGCGGTCGGCCAGACCGTTTCCGTGTCTCCAAGCACAAACCAAACCGCGACGATCGTCGGCATGGGCACCGGCACCGGATGCATTGGCACCTACCTCGTGAGCAACTCACAGACCGTCGCGTCGACGCAATGGATCTCGTCTGTCGGAAGTCCGAGCAGTCCGGTCACGATTTCGGGTGGCGGAGGACTGACGGGTAACACCACCATTGGCACTCAGGTGACGCCGCTGATCACAGATGAAGTTTTGGGGGGCAAGGGTCGCTACACCGTCAGCCAGTCGCAGACGGCGTCGTTGCAAGCGCTGTTCGCGACTACCCTCACCCTGCCGATCACCAGCACGAGCGCTCCGGTGACGACCCAGGCGCCGTATTACAGCGGATCGGGCATTAACACCCTCACGTTCCGGTACGTGGTCATGGCTGGTCAGACCAGTGCTGACCTCACGAACAACACACCCATCATCTGCCCTGCCGCTTCATGCGGCATCGTCAGGCAGTCGGGTGGCGGGGTCATGTCCTCGGCGAACGGCACGTCGTTGACCGTCGCAACAACGCTTATCTCAGCGGGCAGTCAGGTGCTTGTCGACACCACTGCACCGAGCGCCCCGACCAGCGTCTCATTCGGCGCCGGCGGAGGCACCGTCGTCGCGAACACCCTCAACGCAGACAACACTACAATGACCGTAACCGCGACTATCACCGCGGTCCAGCTCGGGGCAGCCGGCTACGCCGAACTCCTCCTCGACGGCAGCCCGCGCTCATCGCTCGTCAAGACCACCCCAGGCAGCGTGTCGAACACGGCAACCCAAGTCACGATCTCGATCCCCACGACCGACGGCGGCGGCCAGCGGGTCGTCCCCTCCGACACCAGCGGCACTCGCACGCTCTACGTGCGCCTTTATGACTCCGCCTCGCCACCGAACGTCTCCGCGGAACGATCAATCACGATCAACGTGAACTAGTGGCCTGCCACGAAGCCGGTCTCTATCAGTTGACTGCCTCAGGGCACACCGGCCTCACTCCCCTCTCCCGCGTCAGCGGGGAGGTGGGGGTGAGGGCGCATCCCGACACCTCACACTCCGATGCGGGCACGGATGCCCGCGGACCTGATCGAGTTCTCACGTCTCTTGCCTACCCGGAGTCGTGCGCGAATAACCCCGGGCTGCCGAGCAGGTCCGCGCATCCCAACCGGCGCCGGTGCAATACTGAGGGCACCATGAATCCGTACCGCCTGAAGCAACTCGGACACACCGCCCTCTCCCTGCCGGCCCTCGGCTGTGGCACGGCAACCATCGGCGACATGCGCGGGCTCATCCCCGAAGCGCAGTCGACCGCCACATTGGAGGCCGCCTGGGCCGCGGGCATCTCCTTCTACGACTCCGCGCCGTGGTACGGCCGGGGCAAGAGCGAGCTCCGCCTCGGGTCGGTCCTGCGCGCCAAGCCCCGTGACGCCTACACCCTCACCACCAAGATCGGACGCACCCTGCACCGGCCCGCCGATCCGGCGTCCTTCGCCGCTGCGATGACCGACGGATCCCTGCCTATCGAGATCCGCTTCGATTACACCCGTGACGGTGTGATGCGTTCCTATGAAGACAGCATCCAGCGCATGGGCATCCCGGTCATCGACGCGCTGCTCGTCCACGACCTCGACCCGATGCACCACGGCGACGACGGCGTGGAACCGTTCCTGCGCCAACTCGAGGACGGTGGCGGGTTTGCCGCCCTCCAGGCCCTCAAGGCGAGTGGCGAGATCAATGCCATCGGTGTGGGCATCAACATGCTTGGAATGATCCCGCGCTTCATCCCGCGCTTCCCAATCGACTTTTTCCTGGTGGCGATGCCCTACACGCTGCTGGACCAGGGCGCGCTGGACCACGAACTTCCGCTGTGCGCCGAGCACGGTGCCGGCGTCATCATCGGTGCGCCGTTCGCCTCCGGCATCCTTGCGAGCCGCACCGGCCCGGCGGCGACCTATGCCTACCGTCCGGTTGAGACGCCGACGGCCACCAAGGTGGCCCGCATCGACGATGTCTGCCACGCACATGGCGTACCGATTGGTGCCGTCGCCCTGCAGTTCCCCTTGGCGCACCCGTTGGTGGCGTCGATCATTCCCGGGCCGAACCACCCCGACCAAGTTCGCACGAACATGTCGTGGCTTCGCACCGAGGTCCCGGATGCCCTCTGGCGCGACCTCAAGTCCGAGGGCTTGCTCCATCCTGACGCACCGATTCCTATTGCCTGATCCATGGGGGCGCTCATCCAAACCGGGAGCGACAGCGCCCTCGACGGCTCGGTCTTTCCTTGCGAGGTGGACATTAGCCTGGATGCCCAAAAGGTAATGGCCGTGGAAGCGTTGTCCTGGGATCGCCGGCGCCCTCGCCGGCATGGTTGTCGTTTGATGAGGGGGACTTTGGATATGGTAGTCAATCGATGACTGCCTTACCCAGTTGCCTTTTCAGCGGGGCAAATGGGTGTCCATCACGATGGGCCGGCGAGGGCGCCGGCGCTCCCAGGGGGATTGCCTCCCGTCGTTTGTCTTTGAGTTCGCTGAGCCTCGGAGAGTGGTTCCCCACCTCTCCCTCACCATTGCTTCTGGAAAGCGGAGTTGGACACTCAAACCATTCGTGACCAACCGCGGGGATGAGGTTTCTGGTGTGGGGGCGGGTAGACTGGTTTGATGGTGACGCCAGATCAGAACCGCGCCCAGGCGGATGCGTGGAACCCGGCGCAGTACGAGCGGTTCCGCAACGAACGCACCCAGCCATTCCACGACCTCGTGTCACTCGTGGAACCGCTACCGGGCATGCGCGCCATCGACCTCGGGTGTGGCACCGGCGAACTGACCCGGATCATGCACGATGTCCTCGGGTGCGCCTCAACCGTCGGTCTGGACCAGTCTTCGGCGATGCTTGCGCGGACCGTCGGCCACGCCAGCCCGGACCTGACGTTCGTCACCGGCGACATCGCCAATCTCGATCTCACCCTTGGACCATTCGACCTCATCTTCAGCAACGCCGCCCTCCACTGGCTTCGCGATCACGGCGACCTCCTGCCCCGGTTGGTCTCGCGCCTCGCGCCGGGCGGGCAACTCGCGGTGCAGGTTCCGGCAAATGCCGATCACGCGTCGCACGTCATCGCTGCTTCAATTGCCCGCGAGGAACCCTTCCGGACCGAACTGCAGGGCCACGTCCGAATATTTGGCACGATGTCACCCGAGTGGTACGCCGAAACCCTTTTCAAGCTTGGCGCGAAGTCGACCCACGTCCGCCTGCAGGTCTACGGGCATGCCCTGGCGGACACCGGATCGGTGGTAGAGTGGGTGCGCGGCTCCCTCTTGACCGATTACCAGTCCCGCCTCTCGCCGGATTCCTTCGAGGGCTTCCTGGATCGGTACCACGACCGCCTGATCGATACGCTTGGCGCACACGCACCGTATTACTACGCGTTCAAGCGCATACTCTTTTGCGCACGGTTCTGACCACGAAGCCCGCCTAGCCATGGCCCGCCGTCACACCAGTGCGAAGGGCCACGCGGACCCTGTCGACGCCCGTCCCTTCCGGAAGTCGGTTGGTGATCGGTACGTGCGGAATATCTGATGAGTCCGGGGGACTGGGGATCGGATTGGAGCGGATAGCATGACACCGGCCAAGGATTGCACCTGCCGGGCGGTGGGGTGGTGAACCCCGTCGGCACCTGGGCGGCGTCCGGGTGGGGCGAAGGCGTGTCGTGGGACGATGCGCTTGAACAGGCATTCGCGCGCCTCTACGAGACCGGAGGGCTGCCATCCACCGGCGCACGCGTCACGGGAGAGACCGCGTCGGGATCGCTGCTGGTTTCGCCACCGCCGGTCACTGGTCGGGTCGCCGATGACACGCCACCGCACGCTTCGGTCTTCGGTTCGATCTCCTCGCCTGACCGTGCGCCATCGGGTCCCGGACTGGTCATTGTCTTTGCGTCGTCCAAGTTCCGCAACGATTTCCAGCGCATCGTCCAGCGGATCCGAACGGAGATGCCCGGCCGTCATGTGATCGGCAGCAGCGCGTGGTCGGTCATCTCAGGTGGGCGCGAACTCGAGGAGCGGGACGCGATTGCCCTGATGGCGGTCACCTTGCCCGGAGCCAACCTGCATGCGATCGCCGTCTCGCCCGAGGTGGTCGAACGCACCACGCACCTGCCTCTGGCCGATGATGAACGGGCCGCGCGGTGGCACCGGGCGCTCGGCGTCCTGCCCGATACCGTGAACGCGTGGATCCTCTTCACCGATCCCTTCACGGTCGATGCGAATGTCCTGGTCGACCAGTGGAACAGCGCGTATCCCGGTGTGCCGGTGATTGGCGGGGTCGCCTCGACCGCCCCGGACCTGCGTGCAACCGAACTCTTCCTGGATGGGCAGGTCCTGCGCGATGGCGCGGTCGCGATCGCGATCGGTGGTGCGTGGACGCTCGATACCGTGGTCTCCCAGGGATGCGAACCGATCGGGCGCCCGTGGACCATCACCGGGGTCGAGGGCGACCACATGATCCGGACAATTGGTCGGCGTCCGGCCATCGAGGTCCTCGCCGAGACGGTGCGCGCCTTGCCGGCCGACCAGATGGGGCGGGTCCGGGGAAACCTCTTTGCCGGCATTGCTGTGGATGAGCGCCGGTCGAACCTTGGCCGGGGGGACTACCTGGTGCGCAATCTCATGGGGGCGGAAGAGGGCAGCGGGGCAATTCTGATCGGTGGTACCCCGGTCCTTGGGCAGACGATCCAGTTCCAGGTGCGCGACCCCAGCGCCGCCGTCGAGGATCTGCGCACCTTGCTTCACGACGCGGTCCGGCGTTGGGGCAAGTCGATCCCGGCCGCCGCCATTGTCTGTTCATGCAATGGGCGAGGCATCGGCCTGTTCGGCAAGGACGACCCGGACCACGATGCCGTCGCGGTGCAGAATGTCGCACCGGGGATGCCAGTCGCCGGTTTCGCGTGCTTTGGCGAGATCGGCCCGGTTGGTGGCCGCACCTTCGTCCACTCGCACACGGCAAGCATCGGCTTCTTCATGCCCGTCAGTTCCGAACCAGTGCCGGGCATCTGACCCAGTCGCGGGGATCAGCGCCACTGGGATTTTCATCGGGCATTGGCCCCTATACCTAGCCAGTTCTGCGGTGGGGCTTGTCTGGCGCCGGAAACTTGCCGGATCAGGGTTGAGGTGCGACGGCCGCGATACACGTTGGTCCGTGACCACACACGGTGTTTGATCCGCTGTGAACCGCGCCGGCGCTCCCAGGGTGGCTTGACCACCACCACTGGACTGTCCAAGGAGCGGTCCTCGCCGCGTGCAGGATTGCCGTGATAACGTATCCCCCCGGGGGGGATAGACGATGGTCCAGTCCATGCGCACCGAGGAACACCGGCCGGCCGGAGCGATTGACGCGACCGGGAACGGCTCCGACCCGTGGTGGGATACCTATCGTGAGGTCATCACCGGGACCGAGTTTGTTTCGGCCTTCCTGACGCTCGGGCTGACCCTCATCTCGTGGCTGATCTGGATTGGTGTCGGTGATGATCCGGTCTGGTCCGTGGCAAGCGTCGTCACCGGGTGGGTTGGGGCGCTCGTCGGCGGTGCGGTCATCGCCCGTGGCGCGATTGCCGGACTGTGGAAGCGCGAGGTCAATGTCGACGAACTCGTGACCATCGCCATCGTCGCTTCCCTGGTGATCGGCGAGTACTGGGGAGCGGCCCTCGTCGCCTTCATGATGCTGTTCGGCAAGGTGCTCGAGGATGTGACCGCCGCCCGCGCGAACGACGCCATCGAGGGTCTCGGCCGGATGGTGCCGTCACTTGCGTCGCGCCGTGACGGGGATGGCGAGACAATCATCCCGGTCGACGCGCTTGTGCCCGGCGACATCGTGGTGGTCAGACCGGGCGAACGCCTGCCCGCCGACGGCACGGTGGTGGCAGGGCAGGCACTGATCGACGAATCCGGTGTCACCGGGGAGTTCGTTCCGGCCTCCCGCGCCATCGGCGATTCGGTGCATGCCGGCACGCTTGCGACCGGTGGTGCGCTGGATATCCGGGTTGCACGCATCGGCGAGGCGACGACCCTCGGACGCATCGCGACCCTTGTCCGCGACGCCGAGACCGATCGTGCGCCGATCGTGCGCATCGCGGATACATGGGCCAAGTGGTTCACGCCGGCCATCCTGGTCCTTGCCGGCGGGGTCTACCTTGCAACCGGCGACTTCATCCCGGCAGTCTCGGTGCTGGTCGTGGCGTGCCCGTGCGCCCTGACCCTTGCGACGCCGACGGCGATCGTGGCCACCGTCGCCCGGGCGGCCCGACAGGGGATCCTCGTGCGCGGGGGCGGTCGCCTCGAGGCTGCCGGTCGCGTCGATGTGATCTGTCTCGACAAGACCGGCACCCTGACGACCGGACAGCCACGGGTCGCCAAGGTGATCCCCCTGGGGGGGGTCCAAGCATCCGATCTCATCGCATTTGCGGCTCGCGCGGAACGCCTGTCCGAACATCCGCTTGCCCGCGCAATCCTGAACGCAGACGCGGAACACGGGCGTGATCTGGCGTTAGGGGTCAATTCCCGCGAGCGAACCGACGCGGATGCCGTCCTCGTGACGGGGTTCGAGGCCGTCGCAGGATCCGGGGTTGTCGCACTCGTCTCCGGCCGTGCCGGGAACTCGTCGGACGGGGGGGCGTCACCACACGGCGCCTCCGAGGTGATCGTCGGCAGACCGGACTTCCTGTCCGGGCGCGGGGTCGTCTGGACCGATGAGGCGGCGTCGCACTTTGACGCGGTCGAACGTGACGGAATGTCTCCGGTTGCGGTTTCCATCTCAGGCAAGGTCGCCGGGGTGATCGCCATTACCGACACCGTTCGTCCGCACGCTGCGGTAGCGATCGCGGCGCTTCGCCGATCCGGGGTGCACCGGATCATCCTGCTTACCGGAGACCGCGCCGGGCCTGCCCTGGGCGTCGCGCGCGCGGTGGGCATTCCCGAGGCCGACGTCCGCGCGGGCCTGCTGCCAGAACAGAAGGCGTCAGCGATCCGGTCCCTGCGCGAAGAGGGACATCGGGTGGCGATGGTCGGCGACGGGGTCAACGATGCCCCGGCATTGGCGAGTGCCGACGTGGCTATCGCCATGGGAGGCATCGGATCCGACCTGACACTTGCCAGTGCCGACGTGATCCTCATGACCGATGACCTGCGACAGGTTGCGACTGTCCTGCGTGACGCGCGCCACGCGCTAGAGGTCATCCGGCAGAACCTGGCCATCGCGACGGTCTGGAACGTCGCTGCGGTCGCCCTCGCTGCGACCGGCCTCGCCGGGATTGTCCCGGGCGCCCTGATCCACAACATCGGATCGGTCGGGGTGGTGGTGAACGCTGCCCGCCTGGTGGGACGGCGAACCCCCACCGCCTGACCTCGCCAAGCTGCTCCCAGAAACCTCGTACCCACCCGGCCTGTGGACAACCACTCCCGTCTCCCGTCTCCCGTCGCAGCGGGCTTGGGCGGCGCCTCAAACCTGACTGGATCTGACAGTCATTCCGGCAACCAAGGGGGGCTCACGTGAACGCCTGCGTCGCGGTGCGTCCCGATGCGCAACCGCGCATGGTGTTTCATCCACCGCGAACATCACACGGCATCCATGGACCTCACCCTGGGCGCACCGCCTCGGAAGCCAACGCACACTGCCACGGGGCGGGGTTCGCCGGGGTTGTGTACAGCCGGGCTAGCGGATGAAGGTTTCGAGGGCGGTGCGGAGGTCGGCCCAGGCTACCTCGGCGTCGCCACCTTCGACGGCCCCGTGCAGGCACGATTCGATATGGTCGGCAAGGATGATCTTCGCCGTGGCATCAAGGGCGGCTCGTACAGCCGCTATCTGACGCAACAGTTCGGGGCACTCCCTACCGCTCTGCGCCATGCGTCGCACGGCCTCCAGGTGACCGGCAGCCCGGGCGAGACGCCGGTTGACGTCATCCCGCTGGGCGTGCGGGTGCAACTCGGTCGTGGTCGCGTCGTGGGAGTGGCTGTGGTCCCCATGCACATGGTCGGGGGTCACGGCTGTATCGGTGGCAACACCCGTGCGCGCCCGTGTTCGCTTTACCCCGGTCATGCTTCCGATTGTAGCCGTGGTCTTTGCCAGGTCTGGGCCAGATCCGGGAATCTGTGCGCGGGATGCATGGCAATCGGTCCTCATTCGGAACCCGCGAATGGCCGCCTGACTGAATGGACGTCCATCGGATATCGTGTGCCACGAAATCCGACCGGAGGCACGACCCTTGACGACCGCCGAAGCGCCCTCGTTCCGCGACATCATCGCCGCCGTCCAGCCGCATGCCGATGAACTCCAGTGGCAGGCGATCCCGTGGCAGACCGACCTTTGGGAGGCGCGACGCATCGCCCTCGAGGTTGGCCGGCCCATCTTCCTGTGGGCGATGAACGGCAACCCCCTCGGCTGCACTTGAAACAACGGTGTCGCCGCCCGTGGGCTGGCATTCAGCGATCCCGAAGTCATCGCGCTCCTCACCCAACGCTTCCTGCCGGTGGCGGAGAACTCTTCACCGCTGCAGTCGCAACCCGATGCCAAGGGTGAGTTCTTCCGCCTCGTCGCCGAGCAGGGACACTATGGTGGACGCACCTTCCCCACCCCGACCCGGCAGGGCCTGTACGTCTGCACTCCCGGTGGCACGACCCTTGGCGCACTGAACACCCGTGATGCCGGTCCGCTCCTGGAGATGCTCCGGACGGCCCTGGAACGGTGGGACCACCTCGCCGTGCACGCCACCACAGGGGCTCCGGGCGAGTACGACAGGTTTCGCCCCGACCACTACCCGCACGGCGGATTGGTCTTGCGGGCCATCGCCCGTGACCTGCCCCGCGAGGTGGACACCCGCACAGATGACTGGCGGAAGATTGCGTGGAACCTCGATTACGCGTGGTTTACCCGCGAGGAAGCGTCGTCGCTGGTTCCCGACCCTTCCCATCCGGGCGCGACTTCCGAAGCGTCGCCCGAATTGGCGAGGCGTCTTGGGCGGTTCCACTTGCGTGACTTCGTGCGTGGTGAACCAGCGCCGTGGCCGGCTGATGCGGTGCGTGAGGCTTCGCTATCGTCCATGGTGACGGGAGTTTCGGGCGACCGGATCACCGTTTCCCTGCATGGGCGGATTCGCCTTGAGGCGGAGTTCCGGTGGGTCCGGCAAGGGGATGGCGAGTCGCACGCGTCACCGTGTTCCTTCGATGCCACCCTTTCTGGCGAGGCTGAATGGGACCGGGTGGCCGGCCGGTTCGTGCGATTCGATCTGGCGGCGTCCGGCCCTCGGGCGGGCACGCAGCAATACAACAACCGGCCGGATGATCTTGGTCCCGCGCCGATGGCGGTCGTGTTCGAACTCGCGGGCGATACCCTGCGGGACCGCACCCCCCCGCACACCGTCCTGCACGCACAGTATTTCGGAGAACCGGCCTGATGGTGGTGATTGCAGGAAGTACGCACCAGCCGGCCGGCGGCGCGCCACCTCCCGGGCTCGACCCGGAGCGCGTTCCCCAGGTGTTGCGGGTGGTCCTGGTCCGCCATGCGACCGCCCAGGCACCCGGTTCCGGCGTGCCGACCGACCGTCCCCTCACGTCCGACGGGCTGGCACAGGCCGACCGGCTTCGCTGGTTGAACCTCTTCGACCTCGCTACCGGGTTCTATGCAGGCCCGGCGTCGCGGACGATTGGCACGCTTGCCCCGGGAGCGTCATCGCGGGGCCGTGACGTCATGCCTATGGGTGCGCTTGGCGAATCGGCGTCCGGTGGGTGGCTTCCTGACGATCAGTTTGCTGAGGCGCTCGCCAGGTACTTCGCACACCCGGGCATCGTGCCCGCGCCTGGTTGGGAATCCGGATCGGTGGCGGCGCAGCGGTTCGGGTCCCAAGTGGAGGCGCTTCGAGCGGCACATCCCCCCCACGTGAACCGTGACCGGGCCGTTCCCGGAGTGGTGGTCGTCTCGACGGGCGGACGCGTCGCGATCGCGTGGCTTGCGTCCTCTCTGGGTTGGTCCGGTGCCGATGCCGAGAGTGCGTGGCGTCGCTTGCGCAATCCGGATATCGCCGTGATTGACCTGCCAAGGGATGAGGCGTCTCGCCTCATCATCCCGTTCGGCACCCTCGAAACCTGACCAACGTATTGCGCGCTTCCGCTAAGGATGCGCGCACTACCTCGTGGACGTCGGCGACGCGGTGGCGGGCACTTGGACCTCCAAGCGCCCGCCGTCAGACGGTCTACTGGGCGAGGTGGGGCCACGGGTGGCCGGCAGTGAACCCGCCGTCGACGTTGTACGTCTGCCCGGTCACGTAGTCGGATGCCTTGCTGGCCAGGTACACGGCCAGGTTGCCGATGTCCGACGTGACCCCATAGCGGCCTTGTGGGACGTGATCCTCGACCCACTTCTTGCGTGACGGGTTCATCGTTGCCGTCATTGGCGTCTCGATCCATCCGGGTGCGATCGCATTCACGCGGATGCCGTGATCTGCCCATTCGACGGCCTGCATCTCGGCAACGTTGACGATGGCACTCTTGGTCGCGCCGTACACCGACAAGTCATGGTACCCACGGAAACTGGTCATGCTGGCGATATGCAGGATCTTCCCCCAGGTCGCACCGCGTGCAATGTGGTCGCGGGCAAACATCGCCGACAGGAAGAATGGCGCCCGAAGGTTGATATTGACGATGTAATCCCAGTCGTCCAGGGTGACATCGACGATCGGCTTCCGGCGGCCAACGCCCGCGACGTTCGCCAGGATCGATGGTGCACCAAGGGTCTCGTTGGTGCGTGCGATAAGCTGGGCGCACTGTTCGAGGTCACTGACGTCGGTGCGGATCACCACTGCACGACGCCCAAGCGCCTCGACCTCATGGGCCACACGGGCGAGGTCGGTCTCGTTGCGGGCGGCGAGTGCCACGTCGGCGCCGGCCGCGGCGTAGGCGAGGGCGATTCCCTCACCGATCCCGTGGCTTGCGCCGGTGACGATTGCCACCTGGCCCGCGAGGCTGAAAGCTTCCAGTCCGGTCATCTGCGGTTCTCCTGTGTGGCTGTTCCCCCTTCGCGCGTCGAACAGGGGACGGGGGTTGGGCAGGTGGATGATGTGCCGCGTCGCCGGGCCTACCGGTCGAGGTGCGGGAACATGCGGTTCGCGAAATTCCGTGCCGGCACGCCAAGGACGCGCAGGAACCCTTCGGCGTCCGCGTGGTCGAATGATCCGGCGCGTTCCATCGAGGCATCGTCCTCGGAGTAGAGGGTTGGCGCATCCTCAACCCCTTCGATGCCCTCGAAGATCACCTGTCCCTTCGAAAGGCGCAGGATCACCGTGCCCGACACCAGCGAGGCGTAGCGGGCGATGGCGTCGAGGGCCGCAGTGGTGCCGAGGTCATACCAGTACCCTTGGTAGATCTGGACCGCCAGGAACCGCGAGAGGGTCTCGTAGAGTTCGCGGGCGCGACGGTCCAGATACAGCTGCAACAGGAACTCGAACGACTGCCCGAGGACTTCCATGCCCGGCGCCTCGTAGACACCTCGCGACTTGATCCCGACAAACCGGTTCTCGACGACATGCCGGCCGATCCCGACCCCGTGCGCCCCACCGATCTCGTTCGTCCGGCTGAATGCCTCGACAAGATCGACATGGTCGCCATCAATTGCCACCGGACGCCCATTCTTCCATTCGATCCGGATCATGCCGGGCGCGTCGGGGGCATCCCACCCCCACACGCCCATCTCCGGCGTGACCAGTGTTGCGGGGGTCGCGAGTTCCTCGAGCCTCCCGGCTTCGTGCGTGAGGCCAAGCATGTTGGCGTCGGTCGAGTAGATCTTGTCGACCGATGCCTTGATCGGGAGGCCGTGGGCCACCGAGTACTCGACCATCTCCTTGCGACCACCAAAGGTGTCGTGCATGACCGGGTCGCGCCATGGGGCGTAGACCTGGAAGGTCGGCGCAAGCATGTTCGTTGCCAACTGGAAGCGCACCTGGTCGTTGCCTCGCCCGGTGGCACCGTGGAACAGGACCGAGATCCCGTCGCGCTTCAATGCGTCAATCGCGAGCCGGGTAGTGACATAACGCGCGATTCCCGTGGTATTCCAGTAGCCGCCCTCGTACCGCGCCTGTGACTGGATGACCGAAAGCCCGGCTTCCGCAAGAGCTTCGCGACCGTCAATGACGTGGGCAGAGGACGCACCGCATTCGAGCATCCTGACGCGCACGGCCTCGAGATCCGGCTCGTCTGGTTGCCCGAGATCAAGGGTGTAGCAGTGCGGTTCGACACCATTGGCACGTAGCCAGTGGGTGATGGTGCAACTGTCGAGGCCGCCGGAGACGAGTCCCCCGATCCTGACGCCCCTGAGGTCGGTGATGCGCATGTGTCTCTGTCCGATCGTATGACGTACTGCCCACGTCCCCCGCAGGCGGGTTGGGGGTGAGTGACCCCAGGGTAAGGGCCGGGGTGCGGGCCTCCGGGTTCATTGTGCCGCGCACAGCACACCCCTCTCCCGTCGTGACGGGAAAGGGGGCAAGGGGGTGGATGCTGGTGAACCATGTGCATCCCTGCCCGCAGTGACGCGGGACAGGGGTATGCCGGAGGTTTGGACAGATCAGTTCCCGGCTTCAACCTCGCCGGCGACTTCGACCGCGTAATCGACTTCGGAGATGGCATTCACGCCAACGCAGATCGAATGCGCGTACGGTAGTGCGAGGTTGTAGCGGATTGCCTCGCGAATGGTGGCCGCCGTCTGGGTCAGGCCTCCCTGTGCCAGGGTCTTCATGAGACAGATGCCCTTGCCCGCGTCATGCACCTTCTTGACGAGTGGCAAGTGGTCCGACATCGTGCCCCTGAGCATCTGCCCATCGATGTTGACCGTCGTGAGCACCACTTCGACGCGGGGATCGGTCGCGCAGATTTCCATGATCTCGCCGGTGCCCAGATGCGTCGAGATCCCGACGGCGCGGATCTTGCCTGCCGCCTTCATGCGGTGCAGCGCTTCCATCCCTGCGTCGCGAAGTGCGTACTCCTCGGCGGTCTCGATGCCATGCAGGAGGACGGTATCGATGTAGTCGGTGCCCATCTCCGCAAGGTAGCGCTCCACGTCAGCGGTGACACCGGCCGCGTCACGTGACGGGGTCTTGGAGTTGATGACCACACGGTGGCGGTCGACCTGACGCAGTGCGTGGCCGACATGCGGGTGGGTCTTGTAGCCGTCGGCGGTGTCCCAGAAGTTCACGCCGAGGTCGAGACCCCGGATCAGGATGAGCGCCGCGTCCTCATGGGAGAGGTTGTGCTTGAGGACCGCCATGAGCCCGGTTCCCCAGCACAGGCGTGAAACCGGGATGCCGGTGTTGCCGTAGGGAACACGGGTGGTCAGTGGACTAAGGCCCGCCACGGGCAGTCCGGTGATCGTCGTCGTTGTGGCCGTGTCAACCATCGCGCGCCTCCGAAGTGTGGTGCAGAGTTCGTCATGCCCGTTCAGGATCGGTCGGTGCCGTCCTGCAGACGCCCCAGTCTACCCGCTTGGCGACCACGCACTCCTCTTTGGGTGTCATGAAGGTCGCGGGAAGTGTTTTGGTCCCATCCCGATGGGCGGGGATCATGGTTGGACCGGCGGTGACGTAGCCGCCAGGCCGGTACGCCGGGCCGAGGCAATCCTCCGGGCGATGGCCGGGTGGGTGTAGGTTGCCCATTCGATCCACCGCGGCGGGTCGACCTCGGCCAGGTTCTGCCACCCAAGGCGTTCGAGGGTCCGGACCCACGCCTCCGGATCCTGCGTCAACCGCACGCCATAGGAATCCGCGCGTAATTCCCGCCAGCGTGAAATCCCTGCACGCAGGGGCATGGTGAGCGTTGAAACGACCCCGAAAAGCAGGAGTGTCACTGGGACCCCGGCGAGGTCGCCCGCGCCTCCAAGTCCGATCGACGGTGCCAACCATGCCCGGACCGCCTCGGTCATCGCGAGGCATCCGGCCATGAGGATGCCATCGACCACGATGGCCCACGCCATGTCCCCATGGACGTGGTGACCCAACTCGTGAGCGAAGATCGCGGCAATCTCGGCGGTCGAATAGCCACCCTCAAGAAGCGTGTCGGTCACCATGATCCGCCGCGTGCGTCCGAGCCCAATGATCCCGGCGTTTGCGGTGCGGCTGCGACGCGATTGGTCGATGACGTCGCACCCGCGGACCGTCGTTCCCGCTTGCGTCGTGAGGTCAACGAGCCTCGTCCGGACTGGTCCATCGGGGAGGGGCGTGAGGTTGTAGAACAGCGGCAGGACGAGAACAGGCGCCAAGTAGGTCACCACGACTGTCCCCAGGGTCCCGAGCAGGGTGGCGGCTACCCACCACAGGTGTGGGGCACCGGCCGACGCCCAGCCGACCAGTCCGGCAAGGATTGCCACCAGCCCGGCGCCAAGCACCGAGGCAACCGTGTAGTCACGGGCCCATGCGCCGGTCGATTGCGTCCCAAGCCCGACTGAACGTGCCAGGCGGAACCCACCCACATAGGAGAACGGCATCGAAACGACCGCTCCCGCAAGCGCGAGGCCAAGCAAGAGGGACGCTGTCTGGATGCCGAGAGCGAGCGACGTGTACGACAGCAGCGGGGACGGCATTCCCGGGGTGACGTGGGGCAAGCCCACTGCATCCGCAAGTGCACTTGCGGTGTCCCGGGCTGATCCGGCAAGGCCGCTCATGTGCAGGGCAATGAGCACAGCGGTTGTTGCGAACGCCTCGGATGCCCGGACAGTGCGCGCACGACGCGCAAGCCTTCGTGCAATGCTGGCCCGGCCGGGGTCGGCCCACGGCGAAGGCTCGACCTCTCCAGCCGGAGATGGCCGGGACGATGTGGCGTTTGACCCACCTGGGTCATGTGCCGAGAGGGCGGAACGGGGTGGGTGAAGGGCCAACGTTCCGTGGGGTTCCGCAGTGGTCATCGCAGTGTCTGGTTGCCTCGGGCCGCAATCGTGGCGCTTGCCGATCGCCGAATGCACGGTTTCGATCAGGTCGCGATGCACAGGCTACCCCGGTCACCGTCCCTTCATGACCGGGTGACGCGGGGGGCGTGCTATGATTGCACGACCCGGATGCCCCGGACGGATTGCCCTGCGTGCATTGCACCAAGGCGGCTGGTCGGGCACGCGGGGGGTGAACGTCGCCGATGGCGGCGGATGGTGCGTTGGCACCGATCACCCTGGATGCGGGCGGGCATCGAGATGTCCCGCATCCACTGGCCACGTTGAGCGGTGTTTCCGTGCCGGATCCCATGAGGGATGCAGGCGGTGATCGTGGCGCCGGTGGGCGCTCACGCACATACGGAGTCGAATGCGGACACCCGCGCACATGGGCCGGTATGCCCATGTTGACTAGTTCGCTGGCACCAGTGTAGCGAGCGGGTGTGTGTGCCGTTGGTTGCCATGCGTGGCTTCCATGTGACCTCGAAGGCGGGGTTGGGTTGCACGCGTGCGTTCGTCTGGTCGCGTCCACCGACCGAGGAGGGTTTAGGGTGTGCGCCAGTCTGGCCCGGTGATTTCACTCGTGGCGGAATACGCATCCCGACGGAACCGTGCGAACGGACCCGGACCTCCGGCATGGCGCCGGATCACCTGACCCCTGGACGCCGTTCCGGCAAAATGCCGGACGGAAGAGAGGTGTCCCCCGATCGAAAGTGTGGAACCCAGACCTTGGTAACGACAGAACGACTGACCGAGACGCCGATGGATGACGTCGAACTTTCCGGCATGGACGAGATGACTGACGACCAGCCGATCGCCGAACCTGAGGCGCCCAACGGGTTCCTCGCCTTCGACCTGTGCGCACCACTGATGCGTGCCATTGTCGAACTCGGGTACCGGACGCCGACCCCGATCCAGGAGGCGACGATCAGCCTCCTCCTCTCCGGACGCGACGTCATTGGCCAGGCCCAGACGGGTACCGGCAAGACGGCCGCTTACGGTATTCCAATCCTCGAACGCATCGACACATCGATCCGCAAGCCCCAGGCACTCGTCCTCGCACCGACCCGCGAGCTCGCCATCCAGGTGGCAAAGGCCCTTGAAGGGATGGCCCGTTTCCGCCACCTCGGCGTCGTGCCGGTCTACGGCGGCCAGTCGTACGAGCGCCAGTTGCAGGCATTCAGGTCCGGTGCGCACGTCGTCGTCGGGACCCCGGGCCGCATGCTCGACCATCTCCGGCGAGGCACGCTTGACCTTTCCGCCGTCCGCTTCGCCGTCCTCGACGAGGCCGACGAGATGCTCGACATGGGCTTCATCGATGACGTCGAGGCAATCCTGTCCTGCATGCCCGGCGCACCGGCCGCGCGGAACCAGGCGCCCATTGTCAAGCTTCCGGACGGACTGCCCCCGGTGCAGATTGCCCTCTTCTCCGCGACGATGCCTGCGCCGATCGTCCGGCTTTCCACCCGGTTCATGCGCAACCCGGAACATATCTCGGTCACGCCAAGCCAGTCGATGGTGCCCCAGATCACCCAGGTCGCCTATGACCTCGGTGGCATGGAAAAGGGTGAGGCCCTGGGACGCATCCTCGACGTCGAGGCCCCTGGCCCGACAATCGTGTTCTGCGCGACCCGTCGCGCGGTCGATGACATTGCCGAGCGCTTGCACGGGCGTGGCTATCGCACCGCCGGCCTGCATGGCGACATGGCCCAGGCCGAACGCGAACGCGTCATGCGCCGGTTCCGCGATGGCGCCGTCGAAGTGATGGTCGCGACCGACGTCGCGGCACGTGGCCTTGACGTTGCCGGGGTCACTCACGTCATCAACTTCGACTTGCCGTGGGACCCCGAAGTCTATGTGCACCGAATTGGCCGTACCGGCCGCGCCGGGCGCGAAGGTGAGGCAATCACCCTCGTCACCCCTCGCGACGGACGGGCGATGCGCCAGATCGAAATGGCCTTGCGGGCGAAGATCATCCGCAAGCGCCCGCCGACCCTTGGCGATGTTGCGATCAAGCGCCGGGCGGCGGCGCAGGTGACGGTTGCCACCGCGATTGCTGCCGGCAACCTTGGCCCCTACGAGGGTCTGGTCGCCGAACTCTCCGAAACGTTCGACCCCGCTGCCATCGCTGCTGCTGCCCTGCGCTTGTGGGACACGGCGCGTACCGCCGGTCGCGACGGGTCGACGCTTGGATCAATCCTGGTGTCGGCCGCCGTCGAGGCCGAACGACTCGAGGCACAGGCCCGTGAGGCGCCCGCCCGCGCTGCCCGTGCCGCCGAAGGTGGACGATCCGTCTCGCGCATCTTCATCGGTGCCGGACGTGCTGCCGGGGTGCGACCCCAGGATCTCGTGGGCGCAATTGCCTCGGAGGCGAATGTCCCAGGCAGGTCAATCGGTTCGATCTCGATCCAGGAACACCACTCCGTTGTGGATGTGCCGGGTGAACTCGCCGGCGTCATCCTCAGTGCACTCGAGACCACGATGATCCGTGGCCGAACGGTCGCGGTCCGGCTTGCCGAACCTGCCGACATGGCCGGTGACATGAACCAGGGCGGTGGCCGTGATGCCGGTGGCTACCGTGGCAATGACCGCGGTCCACGCCCGGGTGGGTTTGGCGGGTACCGTGGCGGTGACCAGGGAGGGTTTGCCTCCGATGCGCGACGCGCACCGTGGGCAGGCCGCTCCGAACCGCTGCCCCGGAATGCCGTCCGAGCGCCGTCATGGTCAGAGGTGGAAGCGCATCCGTCCGAGACCTCGTCAGAACCGTCGACCGCTCGTACCGGCCGACGTCCCTTTGCCCCACCGCGTCTTGCCCGACGACCGGCCCCCCGTCCCGCCCGACGACGCGACGGCTAGCCGCAGGGTCCCAACTTCCGCCTTCACGGCCTCCGATCAGTGATCTGATTGGGGGCCGTTTCCTTTGCCGTGCCAAGGCACATCATTCACGCCCATTGGCGTCATCCCTGATTTCGGTGAGAGTGCCGCATGGGGGCTGTGGCCATGGCGTCATCCCCGGGACTGCCGGCGCCCGCGCCCGCACAACCGTTCAGGCGGATCACCACTTGTCTCTGGGAACCACTCCCATCCACCTGCGCGTCAACAGATCCTGCCTGCGTGGGCGCCGGCTCCACCGCCACGATCTGGGTCCAATGGTCTGGTGCGTACGCCTTGCGTACGGACAGGAATCCCTGAAGATGGGTCAGGGCCGTTCCCGAGGCACCAGTGCTATGCTCCTGCCCGGTTGCGCTCGGGGCGTCCCAGGACGTTCCCGTCAGCGAAGCGCCACAGAGACCGGTTTGCCCGGGGTGGTGTCGTGAAGACGCAGAACCAGACGCGTAGAGCTGAGGAGACGTTGGCGATGGCAAAGATCGTGCGACTTGGTGTCGCGGGCGCAGGAAGCATTTCTGTCCGGGGCATCCTGCCTCACCTCGCCCTTGCAGATGTGCAGGACCGTGTCCGCCTCCAGGCAGTGTGCGATCCGGTTCCCGGTCGCGCCGCTGCCGCGTCCGAGAAGTGGAACATCACCCAGCATTTCACGAGTTACGAGGAGATGCTTGCGCATGGCGACATCGATGCCGTGACCATCGCATCGCCAATTGGAGCACACTACGAACAGGGGCGCCAAGCCCTCGCCGCCGGGAAGCACATCCACTTCAACAAGACCATGACGACCACCGTCGATGAGGCTGATGACCTCATCGAGACCGCGCGTGCGAAGAACTTGCGGATTGTGGCGTCACCGGGGGAGATGTTGCGTCCCCATAACCAGCGCATCAGAGAACTCATTCAGGAAGGTGCCCTGGGCACCCTCGCATGGGCCGCCTGCGGAGCGGCGTTCGGGACCTACCACGAGAACGAGAAGGTCCGGCAGGGCACCGATGTGCTTTCCAACATCGATCCGTCGTGGTACTACCGCAAACCCGGTGGTGGCCCCCTGTACGACATGACGGTATATGCCCTTCACGGCCTCACTGGTGTCCTCGGATCCGCAAAGCGGGTTTCAGCGATGAGTGGCACGCGCATCCCAACCCGTGAGTTCCGTGGCCAGCAGGTCGCCTGCGATGCCGACGACAACACCCTCATCTCAATCGATTTCGGGAATGCGATCTTCGCCCTGGCCTACGGGACCGCCGCCGGGCGCGTGACCGAGGGGTTCATGGGTAGCTACTTCGGGACGGGTGGCACGATCACCGGCCTGACCATGAACGGTGCGCCGTTCGACTATCCGGGTCGTGAAACTGCCGACACCTACGGGCCGTCAGGTCGGCAGTTCATCCTGCCCCACGTCACCGAACCGCATCGTGGCATTGGTGAGGAACACGTCTACGAGGACATCATGCAGCTGGTTGACTGGATCAACGAGGGCAAGCCGTCCATCGTCACTGCCGAACACGCCCGTCACGTGATCGAGATCATCGAGGCAGCGTACCGGGCTGCCGGGACTGGTCAGACCCAGGACCTTCGCACCACTTTCTAGACATCACTGCCGGACCGGATGTGGCCCCGTCACCTGTTCCGATTGGTGCGGGTGCCATTTCCCGACGGGTCAACTTGCCACTACCCGCACTTGACGAGGTTCGGGTCGCGTACGTAGTCCCACCAGTTGTTCGAGACGCCTCTCGTCTCGCCACCGGCGTGTGGGAGATGGCGGAACCACCAGAGGTGATGGTCGCGCATGTCGCCTCCCCCCCAGTCCGCACACGTGACACGCCGCAGTGGCGCGTCAAGGACCGGGTAGGTCAGCCAGGAATCGCACTCGCTCATGACCGGTCGCCGGTTGCCCCAGTCGTAATCGTGCGTGCTGTTCGGCGCAAAGTGCACGTTGCCAAGTGCCGCCCGCCCGGGCGCAACCTGTTCATACTTCGTGAACCGTTCCCAGAGATTGGCGTCGCCCCTCACGCCCCGGAACACCTCTGACAGCATTGATTCGGTCCGGTGACCGAGGTTCTCAAGCATGCACCCGACCTCGCGTTCGTAGTTGAAGCCCATCACCACGAACCGGCGGGAGGCCTTTACCCCCCGCAGGCGCGGACCGGGCAGGTGACCCGGGGAATTGCACCAGAATGCACTGGGACCGACCATGTGCGACTCGTAGAAGCCCGAGTACGGTGGCGCCACAATCCACAGTTCGTCGATGTCGCAGTCATTGACCCGGGTGATGACGTCGTGGTCGGCCAGGATTGGGTCGTAGTCGGCGTCATCGGGAGTGTGGAACCCCGTGCGCCGCTGCCAACAGTCGAGGAATTCGTGCAGGGTGTAGCGGTGTCCGTCGCGGTGGGCGGGAAAGCCATCGATTGTTGCGTGGGCGACGATTTCATATCGGAGATTGCCGTGGCTACACGCGGCGACGTCTGCTGCATACGCATCTACCAGCTGGTGCGGGTCATACCAACCCAAGTGAGACGCGAGGCGGGTCCCCGAAGACGCGTCTACCACGGGGTTGTAGGTGACGACGAGGACACGCAGGATCCGTCCGGGCGTGACGGTTGGACCGTTCCGCTGTGGAAGCGTCGCATTGGCTGCGGTTGCAGTGGCAGGGGTTCCTGCGGCCAACCACTGCCTCACCCCACTGATGATCCGTTGCATGTCGTTGATCACGGTCTTCACCTCGCTTGCGGCGTTCACTGGATCCGGCCAATCCGACCAACTCTGCGCATGGATGCATCACAAGGGATTGACGGCCCGTTCATATTGGGGATACGATGGGAAGGATGCCACGGATGACCATGACCCCGACTTCGGATGCGTCAGATCAGGGTTTCTC
>CAMDTO010000034.1 GCA_945907765.1 Thermoflexus hugenholtzii JAD2
CGACCCTGCCTGACGGCCGCGCTGCCCCCGGTGCGACGTCAAACCTGATCGGTACCTTGGCGAGGCTCTGCTGGGACAATCTCGCGTAGCAGGGACGGCAGACAGCATCGCTTGCTCAGGCCCCCCGAGGCTGCGCCCGCCCAATCCAAGCAGGAGCAAGCCCGCGGGGGCCAGACACGTTTTGGGATGCCACCTTGTCAGGTGAAAAACGGCAGTTCGACCGGGGCCTCGCTCAGTGCCCGCCGATCACGGCGCCTTCGATCTTGGTCCACTTCAATTCGTGAAAGCGTGCAAGGATGGGATTGATAACAGATCCTGCCATTTCAAGCGTCGCCTGGTCTGGCCAAACCATCACCACCGACCACTTGCCATCTCCAATCCAATGCCAGTAGGCGCGGCTTGCCCCTAACCACTTGAACAGGCCTGCCCAAAGCGAATTGTGAATGTCCACGAACTCCTCGGCACCCATTGCCTCTTTTCGCCACTCGAACTCCCACGCAGTTACGTAGCCATCATGCGATGGACCGGACCCGAACCGGCAGAAGTTCTCCCCTACGACCGAGTGGCTTCGATGGAAACCCATTGTCGCGGCGTGCTCGATCGACGGGGCGAGGCTTTTCAGGCCGGCGTCGCGGGTCTCGGTGTCCTTCCAGAGCCCGACCACGACGAAAGACATTTGCGAGGTCTGGAAGTAGAAGGTGTGAATCGCTCCGCTTGTCTTGTGTGCCGGCAGAAATTCATTCCGGATGACCGCCTTGTTCTGTTCGGTCAGTACCGAAGTGCCGATAAAATGCGTTTCGCCCAGGATGCTCATGGCTTCTAATCTCCTGAATGCTTTGGGCCGACTGAATTAGGCCTCGGTCAGCGAGCCAGCTTGTAAGACGGTGAGGCATGCTGCGCCTTTGTGAGCGCACTTACCCACGACGCGCCATCCATGAGCTTGGAGGTCTTTCCCTGACTGAGCGCACCGCCCGCGCTGACGAGAGTTGCCAGAGCCGCCATCGAAACGTCGTCTGGCATTTCGACGACGAGGACCACGTCGATGTCGCCAAATGCGTACCCCCCAGCTACCAAGTGCTGTGGCGAGAGGCTTGGCCGCAACGTCAATACGGTCCTTCGGGTTCTTGACGAGCGCCGCAATTGCCACCGAAGTGTACAAAAACTCATAAAGATACAAACCCATGATTCTTCCCTCCTTGTTCACAGACCGTTGCCGTGTGGAGCTACTAGGAACCACCACGTGCCGAATTGATTCCGATAATGTCTACGATACCACGTTACTATCAGTATGAATGAGCAGTTTTTCTCACCAATTTATGACTTACCTGCGTGGTTCCGACCCGGAATGCTCGCCGACCGTGTGAAAGACGGCCTTTGGGTGTGCGCTACCATTTCGCCATGCCAGAGAACCTTGCCGGCCAGGACTTGCGGGACAGGAGCTTTGCGAGCACCGACATGTCCGGGGCAAACCTTGCCGGATCAAACCTGGGCAGCGGTGACCTCTTCGACGTCAACCTTTCAGGCGCGAACCTCACCGGCGCAAACCTGTCAGGTGCCGAACTCTCCGACGCGACCGCAACCAGCGCGAACTTCACCGGGGCAAACCTGAGTGGCGCGCGGATCAAGGGCGCTTTTCTGTGGTCCGCCAACCTGACTGGTGCCGACCTTTCCGGGGCGAATCTGACCGACGCCAACCTGACCGGAGCGAATTTGACTGGCGCCAACTTGACGGGAGCAAACCTCAACCGGGTGAATGGCTTGGAAACGGCCAACCTTTCCGGCGTCGTGGGGTACATCCCAGCCTTGCAGGCCTCAGCGCGCTGCGTCTGAGGCCTGTCGCGTCGTACTGCCACGGTGCGCTATCGTCCCGAGGATATGGCAGACGACGCGGCCGGTAAACCCCCGCTCCACGTGCCGGACTCGCGAATTAACGCTCGGATTGACCGACGTCTTGATGGGTTCAGCGACTACCTCATCAATGTCCGCATTGATGAAATGCTGAATGCGCGAATCCAGGAGCATGCCGGTGAACGGCTCGAATCCCTCGGCGTAACTTTGTCAGAGGAACGCATCGACTTGTTGATCGAGAAGCGTCTCGGCAATCGTTTGGATGAACGCATCGACTGGCGGGTCGATTCGCGCATTGACGCCCTTGGTGAAGCGCTCGCCGAAGAGCAACCCGAACCATTGGTAGACGCGCGCATCGACGCGCGCGTCTACCAATGGTTCGACGAACGCATCGACACGATCATCAGTGCCCGGATCGACGCACGGATGCGTCCGTCACCGAGCGCCTAACGTTGTCGCCATCCTCCGCGCTGGTGGCTACCAGTTGGTGAAACTGCCATCGTCGCGGTGGAGGATGGGTCGGACCGGACCCGACGGCTTGTACGGCAATCGGCGTGCGGCCTCACGGTCGAAGACAACGCCCAAGCCCGGCGCGGTTGGGGGCAGGAGGTACCCATCCTCCCACGTCATTTGCCCAGGAACCGCGTTGGACATGGACTTTCCAGGAAGCTGCGGCTGTTCCATGACACCAACGTTGCTGGTTGCAAGGTTCAGGTGCAGACAGGCCGCGGATGAAATCGGTCCCAGCGGGTTATGCGTCGCCAACTTGATGTAGTGGGTTTCGCACCAGCCTGCAATCTTGCGGGCTTCGCTGATCCCACCGGCAATGCACAGATCGATGCGGGCATAGTCGATCAGATCTTCGTCAATGAATTGACGGAACTCCCATTTCGATGCGAATTGTTCACCGGCGGCGAGTGGAACACGGGTCTGTTGGCGGAGGTGGCGGAATGAATTCGGGCCCTCACTCCGGATCGGATCCTCAATGAAGAAGGGGCGGTACTTTTCGACCTGATTGCAGAACTGGATCGCATCCGCCGGGTCCAGCCGGGTATGGATGTCGAAGCAGATCTCGACCTTGTCACCAAGTGCGTTCCGGATGGCGTCGAACATTTGCAGTGATCCGCGCATTGCCTCCGCCGGTTCGAACCGTCCATCCGGATCATGGTTGGGACTGAACCGCACGAACTTCCATCCCTGTTCATGGGCCGCCACGCAACGTTCCACCAGTTCCTCGGGGGTGCGACCACCAAGATGCGGGTAGCAGACCACCTTGTCGCGAACCCGGCCACCGAGGAGTTGATAGACCGGAACGCCAAGTGCCTTGCCCATGATGTCCCAGAGGGCGATGTCTATCGCCGCGAGCGCGCTGCCGGCAATACGGTCATGCGGGAAGAAGAAGCCCCGCGAAAGCCGCTGCCAATGGTGTTCGATCCGCATCGGGTCCTCACCGATCAGCAGGGGCTTGTAGTCCTCGATCACGGCGGCAATTGCCCCGGCACGCCGTGTGAGACCCGCCTCCCCGACACCCCAGATACCTTCATCGGTATCGACGACCACGAAGACGCAGTTGCGTCCATCCTCGACGGGCAGGCATTCGATATTGGTGATCTTCACGCAGGCAGTCCCTTCCGGTGGTCGTGTCGCAGGGTCGGTTCAAGCTCAGGCGGGGCGGGCAACGGCCGGTCACGCGTATCCGTAGGTCCTTGGAAGGTTGACGTCGGCACCGGCAATGGTAACGATGAGGTCACCGGCATCGTCATACCGGCACGTGAAGGCTGCATCGCGGGGGGTAGCCTCGAATGCCTCGAGAAGTGCACTTCCGATCTGGAACATCGGCCCCATGTATTCCCCAAAGTGTTCGGCGATGCTCGTGTCGGCCGCGTACTTCTTCCACGTCTTGCCCTCGGAGATCGTGGAACCCGACAGCCCCCCGGTTCCAACCGGGTCAAGGCTGATGCGCAGGCCGTAGTTGTATCGCTTCAGGTCGGCCCGGTCGAGCATGTAGGCGCAGGCCATCGCTTGTTGCCCGTAATTGCGAGGGGCACCGCCGCCTAAGGTCACGATCCCGGCTCGCCCGCCCGCATCTTCAAGTGCTGCGTTGAGGGCAACCATGTCGAGGATTTCCCGAACGGGGTCGATGATGATCTTGCGGCCAGTCCGCTTCCGGTAGTGGGCAAGGTCACTGGTGATGTCGCCATCGCCCGGGCTTGGACAGAAGATCGGGATGCCAAGCCGGGCCGAAGTGGTAAGCATCCCGTCGGCACCCATGTGCCTTGAGGTCTGGAGCCACGTCCCAAAGCGGAAGAAGTATTCACTTGAAGTGTAGGTCCGGTCATCGCGCAGGGTCTCGGCGAAGTCGTGCACCACTTCGTCGTTGGTGTTGAGTTCGTGCTCGTCGCCGTACACATTCCAGTAGCGGTTGATGTCGAGACGCTGCAATTCGTTGTCATTGGCCAACTCGTCCCCGTGATAGTGACGCAGCCCACGCACTTCGGTCAGGTCGTGCGTGAGCTGGGCGGGGGTTGTGACCAGGACATCGAAGGCGCGCATGCGCATCATTGCGCACAGGGTCTCGCCAAGTCCGAACGGTACGTACGCGCCGGCGATCGCAAGCCAAGCGGCCTGGTTGGGCCGTGACAGCATGTGCTCCCACCCGAGATACACCTCGGAAAGCGTGCGCAACGGTCCGCCGGCTTCACGGGCTGCAACGAACAGATCGCGCGCCGTCATGCGGGCAGTAGGAAGCAATCGGGTAACGGGCTTTCGGAAATAGGGAGCGCGCGTCTCCGCATATGCCTGGTCGGAGAGGTCGCCCGCAAGTCGGGGGGACGGGTTTTCAGATGTCATAGGTGCGAGTGTAGCGATTGACACTCGCCCCACACTGGCATCCAATTGAATATCGAGTTTGGCTTAGGAACTGCAGTGGACAACCGCGTTCCATTCTCACCCGACTGAGGCACCAAACGGGTTTGGGCTGGAATGCCAGACCTGGGCGGTGCGACCTCACAGTGCAAGCACTGGTGCTTGGTCGAGGTCTGCAAGCCACGCATCGGCGACGGCATCACTCGGCATGCGCCAGTCTCCACGAGGCGACAGGGCGATGGACAGTACCTTGGGCCCATCGGGCGTGGCATCCCGTTTCCATTGCGCTCCGAAAAACCGCCTGATGAACACGCGCAGCCACTTTCGGATCGTCTCCGGCGAATAGGTCCCGGCGAATGCAATCTGCCCAAGCGCAAAGATCCTCGACGGTCGCGTGCCTTCGCCCACAAAGGCATTCAGGAAGAAATCGTGGAGGACAAATGGTCCGATCGTCTCTTCGGTCAGTTGCACGATCCGCCCGTCTGCTCCGGTCGGCACAAGTTCGGGCGTGATCGGGGCGTCCAGCACCCGGTCAAGCGCTTGCCGGAGCGCCTCCGGGTCGCCGGCCGACCACGCAGCTACCCGCTCATCGGCAACCCATCGGATCACTGCCGAAACCAGGGTCTTCGGTACGCCACAGTTGACGTCATACAGACCCGTCTGATCGCCGGCGTAGGTGCTCCAACCCAGTGCCTTTTCGCTCAGGTCACCCGTGCCTACCTCAATGGCGCGTTCCCGGTTGGCTCGTGTCAGGACGCGCAGCTTGCGAACCCGGGCCTGCACATTCTCAAGTTCCACATCGGCGAGCGCTGCATTGGCCCCAAGGAACGTCACAAACCCGTCAGCTTCTTGATTTGACTCATGAAGATCAGGAACTCCCCGTTCACGTATCCATCTGTCATATGCCAGTACAGCTGGGTGTCCTTGCGCTTGCAGGATATGGAAGCATTCCGGTCCGATTGGCTCTTCAGCAAATGATGCGCCGAGCGCGAGCGCAAGATCATGCCCGGCGGTCCGCGTTTGCGCGGAGGTCCCCCATCCGGGCATCGAGACGCACGTCAGGTTCGTCCGGGGCAAATCCATCTGATCGAGGGAGTTCGCACAGGCGAGAGCCGCGAGGGTCGAGTCGCGTCCGCCGGACAACGCAAGGACCAGACGGTCATTTCCGAAGTGGCGCATGCGGGTCATCAGTGCGTTGGTCTGGATTTCAAAGACTTCCCAACACCGCGTCGCGCGCGTCGCCGGGTCCTCTGGGACGAACGGATACGGATCAACCGCCCGCTTGAGTGGCAAGGCCACGCCATCCACGGGCATCTCAAAACGAACGTGGCGGAATGCGCCCGGTCTCCCTGAATGTCCCCCTCCGGTAGGTTCAGACTGTCCAGACACGTCTATCGCGTTATCGCCAAAGGTGCCAGTCCGCGCACGGTCATGCCGCAAGGCATCGAGATCAATGTCGGCAACAAGCAATTGCGCAGTACGCGCAAACCGGACCGATTCGGCCAAGGGTTTTCCGTTTTCGTAAATCAGTGCATGCGCGTCGAACGCGAGGTCTGATGACGACTCGCCCGGGCCGGCTGCTGTGTAGACATATCCGCACTTGTTCGGCGCACTTTGCTTCCAACAGACCTGCCGCCTCGCTTCACCCTTTCCCAATGAAAATGGACTGCCCGACATGTTTCCGATTACAACCGCGCCCGCCGACGCCTGTTTTGACGCCGGTGAGACGGCCACCCAAGCGTCCTCGCACAATTCGACTCCGATGAGGACAGGTACCACGGTCGCCGCGCTGTGGCCGGCGTAATTGCCCGGGACACCTGCAAAGAGCAAGTCGATCCCGAATGGGGCCGACTGGCCGGCGATCTCCACCTTTCCACCCGGGTAAACCGACCGTCCAGAGCGAAACTGACGCTGCTCATAGAACTCGCCGTAATTTGGCAGGTAGGACTTCGGGACGACCCCGAGAACGCGTCCACGATGGATCGCGACGGCGCAGTTGTAGACACCCGGGTGGCGCCAGACGGGGGCACCGACAAACGCGACTGGCCCGAGGTCGAACGAGGCGGCACAGAGCCATGCCACCGCCTCGTCAACCGCCTGGCCGAGACGCACGTCAAGGTGCAGGTCACCCGCGGTGTACGACGCCAGTCCGAGTTCGGGGAACCAGACAGCGTGGACGCCGGCATCGTGCGCCTCCCGCCACAACGCAAGAGTGGCGTCCCGGTTTCCAGTCACATCAGTGACCCTCACCGGCGGAACAGCCGCCCCAACCCGCAGGTAACCCGTAAGGTGCGTTGCGTGCGCCGGGGAAGCGTCTTTCGCACCTTGGCTAGCCTCATCTGGCCCGGAACCCAAGAGACCCGCCATTGTCAACCAATCCCCAGTTCGGCCTCAACACGATCCAAGGCTTCGACGACCGGTACATCAAGGGGGATGCCGTCCCGGTCACGCGCTTCCTGGAGTCCGTATTCGATCTCACCAGCAATGTACACACGTTCGACGCCGTCAATGAGGGTTGCGGCATGCAGCTGGTCGATCAACTCGTCAATGCGTTCGAGAAATGCATCAAGAGGCATGAAGCGCGTGACGTCAAGGGTGAGAAAGAACTGTGCGCTTCCCGGCGCCCCAAGTCCGGCGCCGAACCGTCCACCGGAGAGCACACCAGCCAGGATGTCGAGGATCACAGCCAGTCCGTAACCCTTCGGACCCCCCATCGGTTCCAGCGACCCGGCACGCCCAAGGGCCGGGTCGGTGGTCGGTTGCCCCTCGGCGTCCCGAGCCCAGCCGATCGGGATCGACTCACCCCTGGAACGGGCCACGTCCAGTTTTCCGCCTGCGACCAAACTCGTGGCCATGTCCAGGACAAGGGGCCAGATGCGGGTCGACGGAACCGCGATTGATATGGGGTTGTTGCCGACCAGCTTCTGGCTGCTTCCTGACGGCGTCATGTTGATGCCCGCGTTCGTCGTCGCAATGCCGATCAATCCGTGCGAGACCGCCCGGGTGGTGTAGTAGGCCATCGTCCCGCAGTGGTTGCTGTGTCGAAGTGCGACCGCTGCCATCCCGTGCGTGCGACCGCGCTCGATCGCGATCTCATTCGCGTGGTTCGCCGCAACTTGCCCAAGGGCATTGTCACCATCGACCACGACTTGCCCGCCGTGGTCGGAAACAATGGAAATCGTCGGACGCGGGTTTATGAGGCCTGCGCGGAGTTCCTTCACATAGTTGGGAACACGGATCACACCGTGGGAGTGAACACCGCGGAGATCAGCCTCGACGAGGTGACCCGAGGCAATCAGGGCGTCGTTGTCCGGCACGCCAAGCTGTCCAAAAATGCGGGCAATCCGGACGCGTAGCGACCCTGGCGATACCTTGACCGTACTCATCGTTGTGATCCCTTCTCCTAGGAGGCTGAGAACCTATCGGTTCTCGGGGGCGTTTGCGCGCAACCGGATCATGCGGGCGTCATCTGTGTCGCGCTTGGCCCCGGCATTCCCGACGAGCGCGTCGAGCTCGGACTGCGGCCAGATCACAACTCCATCATCGTCGGCAAAGACGTAGTCGCCATCGCGAACGACGATGCCACCTACCACTGCACTGCCCCCGACGTGCCCCGGATCCGACTTGACTGAAGCCGTGGGCGTGGTTCCCCGGCACCAGACGGGCATCCCAAGGTCCCGAAGTTCCTGCGCGTCACGGATCAGTCCGTCGGTGACGATCGCGGCGACGCCCAAATTCCGGAATTCGTGTGCCATCAGGTCGCCTATCGTCGCGGTCCGTGACGTCGCGTGACCACCAACCACAAGGACGCACCCGGACGGCGGTGGCGCCTTGACTGCATTGTTCACGGCAAGGTTGTCATCCTGGCACGCCTGAACCACGAAAGCGCGACCAACCACTCGCCAATCCGGACGCAGGGGGCGCATCTGTCCGGGGAGAATGACGTGCCTCCCGCCGGTAGCGTCTGATGCCAAGGTTGCATTGACCCACGCGAGGTGGTCGCAGCCCGCGCCGATCATCGGTGGTTGCGGTGATGCAGTCATGAGGTCCTCCGGTCAGGTGGTCAAAGTTTGCGCAATGACGATACCCGGCCGCGACGCGGACAGGATTCAAGACCATCCCACGGCACTTGAGGCGTGTCCTGACATGGATCTCCAAGGTCAGATTTCTGGCGTCGGTTTGGCAATTCGCAGTGCATATGCCGCCCCACAGAGGACCGCAACGGCCGCAATGCCGTAGATCGGCCGGAAGCCAATGGCGCCGGCCAGCGGCGGTCCAATCCAGTTGCCGGTGATTTGGGCAAGACCCTGTGCCGACTGGTAGAGGCCCGCCGCCCGCCCCCGCGCGGTCGCCGGAGCAAGTTCGATGGCCATTGTGAGCGACGTGGCGGTATACGCCGCAAATCCTAGTCCTCGGATGACCTGCGCAAGAAACAGACTTTCAACCGGAGGATTGATGAGGTAGACACAGTAGACCGCAGCGAATGCGACCAGACCGAGGGTGAAGGTCCGTGGTGCGCCGGCCCGGCCAATCATCCACCCAGCGGCGAGCATGAATGGCACTTCGGCAAATGCCGCTAATCCCCACAGGCGCGAGTAGGTCGCCTGTCCCAATCCCAGTTCATTGGCAATCCAGATTGGCCACACCGAGTAGACCATCGAGAACGGCAACCCGAACGCGAGGGCAAGGATCAAAACTGGTCGCATCGGGCCAGTCAGAAGTTCGCCGAAGCCGATGCGGGGGGGCGTCGTTCCTGGGTTCGCGATATCGACACTCACCGCCGTGGGTAATGTCGCAGCCGTCGCAGCCCCAATTGCAAAGACGACGGTAGCCACGACGTAACTTCCGGCGTAGCCAATCGCCTGTGATAGTGCGCCCGAGGCGACAATCGCAACACTGAATGCCAGTGAACCGGACATCCGGTAGGCACTTATCAGCCTCGGGCGATTGGGGTGACCGGCAAGGAGGTCACCCATCATCGCCATGCTTGCCACCTGATGCGCAGGGATTGCGAGGCCCTCGATGAATCGCAAGGGGACCAGCCATTCCCAATGCGGCACGAGCGCCGATGCAAGGTGGACGGCACCGAGAAGACACATGCCGCCAACCATCATCCACTTGCGACGACCTGGTCCATCCGCCCACCGGCCCCACGCCAAACCGGCCAACAACGCAATCGAGGTGTATCCCCCGGCAAGGAGGGCCACTTGCCCAAGCGTGGCACCGAGCGATACCGCGTACAGGGACTGGAACGGTCCCGCTGAACCCAAAGCGACGAACCCGCAGAAAATTACGGTCGACAAGGTCAGGTACCGGCGCCAGAAATCAGTAGCCGCTTGGAGTGATGGCGGCGGTTCGATAGTGGGATGGGACGTTTGGGCGTCCGCTGCGATGTCTGATTTACCTGCCACGAATGACTGCCAGTTCCCGCTGCAATCGCTCAACCTCCCCGGGCCAGTCTGACCACAGGTCATGGGTCTCACGAGGATCATCGTCGAGGTGAAACAACGTGCCGGTCGGGCCACCCGGTTGAGGGTCAATCATTCGCGGCGCAGTGAAACCGCCAGTTCCGAGACCGGCCGACAGTTTCCACGGGCCAGACCGTATGGCGAAGGTACCGTCCATGCTGTGATGGACCACCGAGCCACGAACCTGCGTCCCGGCCGACGTCCCGTCCAGAACTGACCGGAAACTGACACTGTCCGGTGCGCCGCCCGTGGGAATGGTGGCACCAACAACGTCGGCGACCGTCGCGAAGATGTCGGTCATGCAAATCGTGGCGTCGCAGACGGCTCCCGCATCGACAACCCCGGGCCAGCGAACGATGAATGGCACCCGATGGCCACCCTCGTGGATGTCTGCCTTCTGACCTCGCAGCCACGAATTTGACGCGTGGCCATATCCGGCCTGACCGCCGGAAAGATCTGCGCCGTTATCGCTTGTCACGATGACAATCGTGTTCTCGGCCTGTCCAGTCGCCTCGAGTGTGGCGAGGATAGCTCCAACCGAGGCATCGAATTCGACCACACCGTCGCCGTAGGCACCACACCCGCTCTTGCCCTGGAACGCGAGATTGGGAATGTGCGGGTAATGCGGGAGCGTGGGGTAGAACGCCAACATGAAGGGCTTGTCTGGCGCAGTGCGGTGGTGATCCCAAAGGAACTCGCATGCCTCCTGGGCGAGGCGAGGCATGACCCCCGCATGCGTCAGTCCCGGTGAGATCGGTCCACCTCGCCAGTACTGGGGTCTGGGTGAGTCATCGCACCGGTCGGTTGGCGGGGTCACGATCCGTCCATCACGAATGAAGCAATATGGCGCCATGTCCAGGGACGCCGGAAGCACGAATGATCGGTCGTATCCGGCAGTGTGGGGTCCTCTCAGGATCGGACCGGTGAAGTCGATGTGTGCCGTCGGATCACTGTCGGGGGAATCGATGTCCTCAGGCCATGGTCCGGAACCGACGCGACGCGCCCATTCGAGACCGAGGTGCCACTTGCCAACCGCGGCTGTCCGGTATCCCTCGCGCTGAAGGATTGCTGGCAGGGTTGGCACATCCGGGTCGATCAGTGGCGCGCTATACCCCCACAGCACCCCGCGCGCCAGACGTGACCGCCACGCATACCTGCCGGTCACTAGTCCGTAGCGGGTCGGTGTGCAAACCGCGCTGCCGGTGTGTGCATCGGTGAAGCGCATGCCTTGTCGCGCAAGCGCATCGCTAGATGGAGTCGGGACACGGCTGTCCGGGTTCTGGCACGCAAGGTCGCCGTATCCCCAGTCGTCCGCGAGGACCACCACGATGTTCGGCGGTCGGTTTATTCCGCGGTTCTGTATCGACCGTGCCATGTCCCCTCCAATGCGCCCGGCATGCTAGCACCTGCCGGGAGTGATCCGGGTGCTTGAGCAAAAGCCGCCCTCACGGTCCAGCACCGCACGCCAATCTCGGATACAACATCACCGGAATGCGACCGGAGCAGTTGTGCGCACCGGTCCGGCAGAGAACGAAGGAGGCACCCATGACCCCCAAGAATGGCGAGGCCCACTCCCCAGTGAATACCCATGCCCACGCCGATGGCGCGACCATCACGGCGGTACGGTTCACACGCATTCAGGATCCATTTACGCCACGGCACGACATCCACATGCCCAGAGTGAGCGGAGACTGGTCACTGATCGAGATCTGCGAGGTGGAACTGGCCTCAGGGGTCGTGGGGGTCGGCGAGACGATCATCCAGTACACGTGGGGTGGGGTGCCCCGGGATGCCGTCGCCAAGGTGGTCGGCCAGAACGTATTCAACCAACTCTGGGACGATAGTTACGGGTGTGGGCTTCAGATGGCGCTGTGGGATGCCGCCGGGCACCAGGCCGGCGTTCCCGCGCATGCCTTCTTTGGCAAGCAGGTCCGAGACGTCGCGCCGATTTCTTGGTGGTGCCTCGACTTCGACGAAGCCGAATGGGTTGCCGAGGCACGCCTTGCTGTATCGCTCGGATATACCTGCTTCAAGTTGAAGGGTCGGCCCTGGCGAGATGTCATCGGGCAACTCGAGGCTCTCGAACACGTGCTGCCGGACGGCGCGACCATCGACATGGACTTCAATGGAGGCCTTGCCAATGCGGGATTCGCGGTTGGTTACCTGAAGTCGCTCGAACGGTTCAACCAATTGCAGATCATCGAAAGCCCGATCCCGCAGGGGGACGTGGCGGGCAATGTCCGCATCCGGTCACAGACGCGCTTCGCGATTGCGATGCACTATGGATCCCCGCCGATCATGACGACCATGCACGAGGACGTGTGCGATGGCTTCGTCATTGGGGGTGGCGCGGGGGCTCTGGCACAACAGTCCCAAGTATCGGCCACCGCAAACAAGCCATTCTGGCTTCAACTCGTCGGGACTGGCCTTACGACCGCGTGGACTGTCCAGGCGGGTGCCGTCGCCACGCACGCACAATGGCCAGCTATCACGTGCATGCACATCTGGCAGGACGACCTGATCGTCAAGCCATTGGTTGTCGAAGGTGGCTACATCAAGGTGCCAACGACGCCGGGATTGGGCGTGGCGCTCGACCGCGATGCCGTGTCCCGCCTGCAATTGGCGGATCAGGAAGTCTTCCCGATCCGACCCCGACGTACCTACCATCTGGCTTGGCCGGCATCAGTCCGACCGGGCCAACTGACAATCCCGGCAGGATCGTCGGTCATCGAGGGGTTTGAGCACCACCTCTTCCGCGCGTACGACCTCGGCAACCTGCCAAAGCATCCCCACGGCATCGCGATGAAGCAGGTCGACCACGCCGACTGACCTTCCAAATAATGGGTTTTGATAGGCCGGCTGACGAACTTCCCGCCTCACCAATGCCGACGCACCGGTGAGGCGGGAGGAACCGATGCAGCCCTACGGCTTGATCGGGACTGCATACCCTTTGTACGGAAGGCAACCTCCGTACTCGACCTCGTTGTTTATGCGGGTGTTGAACGCCTTGATCGTATCCGCCAGGGTTTTCTTGCCCGCAAAGATGTCATTCATCTCAGCTGCGTATTCGTCGTAATGACGGCGGAGGTTGTCATGCCGGAAGTGGATGCCGTACGGAACTTTGTAAGCATCTGCAAACACTTGGGTGTGCAGTTTCGGATCACGCACGTACTCGACCTGTGCCGACTTGAGCGTTGGCAACTGGACCTTTTCCTTCGCCCAGAAGTTCTGGACGTCGGGTCCGCCGAGCCACTTGATGAATTCGTAGGCCTGATCCGCAACCTTTGTCGTCTTCGAAACGGTATGCGGATTACCAGACACGATCGTCACACCGGGTTGATCTTTGGTCCGGCCCGGGAATGGCGCGATGTCGTACTCGAAATTCCCGCCGATTTCCTTGCGGATCGTGCTATGCGCCGCTGCTGCCCTGATCCGGAAGACCGCACGTCCCTGCCCGAATGCTTTCTCGCCACCGCCGAGTTCGGCCTGAACCGCATTGGGCATGATCAGCTTGCGGTCGTACCACCCCTTGATGAACTCCTGCGCCTCGAGCGCCGCCTTGCTGTCGAGCGAGTACTTCATCGCGTCGAAGTCGGCCCAGTTGCCACCCCACGTCCAGATGAACATCCCGTTGGATTCGCTCATGGCCCAGGCGTCAGTCCTCAGACCATAGACGTCGGTGCCTGAGTTACCCGTCACGCGCGCCGTTTTGACCATCATCTCCTGCATGTCTTCAAGGGTCCACTTCCCCTGGAAGTCATCCCACGGGTCCTTCGCTCCGGCCTGCTTGAGAAGGGTCTTGTTGTAGTAGACCGCGCGTGGGTCAGCATCGAACGGGAAGGCGTAGGTTTTGCCGCACCAGATTTCACTCCCCATGAGGACATAGTCCTTCTTGAGATCAATCTTGTCCCGCTTGAGGTAGTCGGAAATCTCGAGGATGGCATTGGCGTTGTAGAACTTGCTCCAGATGAAGTTGTCACCGCACACCACGTCAGGAGCCGTACCCGACGCGAACCAGGCGGTGTACTTTGCTGTGTCACGATTTGAGGCATTCAGGTCCACGTTCAACTTGACATTGAACTCTTCCTCGAACTTCTTAAACAGTGGCTTGATTGGCGGAATAACCGCGTCGTACCAGGTGTTGAACGAGACCTCGACTGGAGGCCCCTTCGGCTTTGGTGCGGCGGTAGGCACGGGAGCCGTCGTGGCAGCCACGGCGGCGGTGGGGGCAGCCGCTGGTGCCTTTGGTGCCACCGTTGGCGCGGCCGGGGCTGGAGCAGCCGTCTCTCCACCGCAGGCAACTACCATTCCCGGAACCACCGTCGTCACTACCCGGGCGAGCCACGCCCGGCGAGTATTTCCCGCAGATCTCATTCCATCCCCCTCTATAATCTAGGCGTTTTCTCTCACAAGGTTGCTGATGCAGCACGTGGTTTGAGCAGGATAGATTGCTAATCCCGGTCTGTCAAGTGCTCATTTGTATTCCATTCAAGGTTGCAGAATTCACGTTGCGATCTCGCAATCACTGATTGGACAGGGACGCCTTACTTCATTCCAGCGAGCGCCAGATCACGCCGGGGCCCATCGTGCGGCATCATCCTCACGATGGTGCAAGGGCAGGTGTCACGCGGCCGAAGGACCGTTCACGCGGTCCTGGTTTCGCTTCGAGTGACGATCATCGCCATTCGGATGCTCCTGACCGCCGTGTCCGTGGTGTCAGTCGCGACGTGGGCAGCTTGGCTTGCAACCGGACGACTGGACGACGCATGGCCACTGCGGAACCGAATGGAACATGAGGCTCGCTGGCTTGTCGCACAGTACCTGCCCCCGGTTTCCGCCGAAACCAGGCCTCCCGGGTCCATCTCGGGCAAAGTGCTGGTTCGGCTTCCGGATGTCACCCTAACTGCAACCACCGAGCCAACTCCTGAGAGTGCACCACCAGGGCCAGAAATTGTCCAATCGTGGGTTACGCCCCTGGCAACCTTGACCGTTCAAGCGACCCGTACCCCGGTGCGAACCGCAAACCCTGCGGGAACGGCCATGGTAACGCCGACCGCCCGGCTTGGCCCAGTCAGTGGTGCAACGGTGCTCATCGCTGATGCCGAAGCAAACGTCGTCGAGGCGACAACCGATTCTTCGGGCACCTTCACGCTTTCGGGCGTCGACGGGGGTCGGTATCAGGTAGCGGTCAGTGCTCCGGGGTTTGCGTCGGTGGTCATTGACCGTCCGGCAAGCCGCGATCCGATTGACCGGCTGGTCGCCTGGTTCATGCCCGGTATCCAGGTCCCTTGGAATGGCGATGCGGCTCTTGAGGTGGTGCTGGACCGCCCGGCGGATCCTCAGGTGATCTCACCGCGTGAGGCCACACTCATCATCGGTCACGCCGTTGCAGTCCGGTGTGAGAAGCCCGTCATTGCAACCGTCGAAAGGATGCCGGCGGATTTCCTGGGTCTCGACAATGCCTCCGGGATGATCTGGAAGTACGTCGCCGTTTCAGGGGAGAGCCTACCCGGGTTTCCCAAGACGACCGGAAGCCCACGGCCAGTGGTCATCGCGGTGATCCCGGCTCCAATCGCTACCAGCGAGTGTGCCCTTGCAGGGCTGGCATCGGCTGGCAATGACGTTTTTGCAATCACGCTTTCACTCGGGACGCGGGCCGAACGAGATATCCGTCTCGTCCGAATGTTGATCGCAACTGTTCGGCAGCCGTCGCGACCCCTCGTTACGACGACACCGAGTTCACCAAAAGGCCAATCATCAGGCAGGGATCCGTATGTCTTGGGTGCAGGAAATGCGGCAATCCACGCCATGCGGGCCGTACGCGATGAACCGGTCGGGTCAATCCCCGGCGTAATCCTCGTCTCTGCCCCTGTGGATTTGTTCGCCGTGCGCAGCCATGTCGGGAGCACCACCGAGTTCCCACAGTACTTGAAGGACTTCCTGACGGGAATTGGACCAGCCGACCGCGAGATCACACGCTACCTGCGCTACTCGGCGCAGTACAACCTGTCAGACGTCATCCCGCCGACGATGATCATCCACCACCGGTCAGACCCTACCGTTCCGTTCGCGCCTGTGGCACGCTACGCGAACACCCTCGCGCGATTGGGGGTTCCGCTCGACACGGTGTTCATTGAGGAAGGCGCGCCCGGCTTCATGGATGACCCGGAAACAGGCCGGGTAGTGCTTGACCGGATCGAATCGTTCATCACGTCGCACCCGCCCGCAATCGCAATCGACCCATCTGGCTAGATGGTGACGGGGTGAAACGACCAGAAACGGGAAACGCCACAACCCCGCCCCAACAGGGCGGCAGTCGTGGCGAAAAGTGCACGTAGGGTGCACCAGGGCAGATCACGGATCAGTCGAAGAATCCCTTGTCCGATGCATGGAGGCGCTTACGTGCCTCGTTCACACGGAAGGTGACCCCTAGCCCCGGGCGATCCCAGACGTCGATGAAGCCGTCCTTGACAATCGGGTCCGGCAAGCCGTCGACGATGTCGTACCACCACGAGGGGCGTGCGACTGGGTATTCGAAGGCGATGAAGTTGTGAGGCAGGGTGGCCGAGACTTGCACGAGGCCGGCCAAGCCAATCACACCGTCGAGGGTCCCGTGCGGCGCCATCAGGATCCCATGCAGGTCCGCATATTCGGCCACCCACTTGAGTTCGGCCAGCCCGCCCACGTCGGCCGGGTCCGGACCGACGACCCGTACGGCCTGCTTCTCGAACAGTTCCTTGAAGTGATGGCGAAGGTAGATCTGTTCACCAGTATGGACAGGTGTGGAGGTCGCCTGGGTCACTTCGCGATAGGCCGAGGCATTCACCCACGGCACGTAGTCACCGGTCAGGATGTCCTCGATCCACATGATGTTGTGGGGTTCCATCGCCCGGCCGAATCTGATCGCATCCGGAATGGTCCACCCCGGGCCACAATCGAGTGCCAACCCGATCGATTCTCCGGTGACCTTCTTCATTGCCTCGACACACCGGATGATGTGGCTGAGACCCTGTTCAGTCAGGAGGCCACGCGAACCCGCGAACCCGCCCCGCGAAGGATCATCGACGCGGTCATAGGAATACGCGAAGTTCGGCACGGAGTTCGGCATGCCAGAGTGGTAGCTCACTCCCTGCTTGATGATCGTGAAGCCCTCGGGGGACTCCTTCATCATCTGCATGTTTTCCGCATACGCCTCTGGCGACTGGTCGCGCAATGGAAAGCGCACATTGCCGTTATAGACGCGGATCTTGTCGCGGACTTTTCCTCCAAGCAGCTTGTGTACCGGAAGGTTGGCGGCCTTGCCAGCCACATCCCAAAGCGCCATCTCGATGGCGGAAACAGACGCACCCCAGGGCTTGAAGCTCCCGCGTCGTCGGATGCGAAGCATGCATCGCTCAACGTCAGTGGGATCCATGCCAATCAACGCGTCTCGGTAGTAGAGGATGTGGGGCTTGAGGTATGGCTTGCTCGACTCGACCTGCCCATACCCGTCGATGCCGGCATCGGTCACGATCCGGACAATGGGTGAGCAATTGGTGTCGAAGGCATTCGGGTCATCTGGACGGTCACCGATGACGGCAACCTTGATGTCGATGATCTTCACGCAGGGCTCCTTCCACCGGTCCGGCAACTCCTCCGGACCGGACGGGAGCGTAGCACGTCACTCAGGACCGGCTTCACGACCGCGCAATTGGCGGAATACCCACGCATTTGGGCGGACCACGCGCTCGCCCCAGTGCTTCGGAGGCGTTCGCCCGCGTCACACGCCAGTAAAGAACCGGTGGACGACCCGGGTGACCGCCGTGATCGCTCGTTCACCAACGCCAGGGTCATCAAGGTCGCGGGTCAGTACTGCGAGTGCATACGGTCCAGTCGGCCCGAACACAATGCCGGCGTCATTTCGGATGCCCTCCAACTGGCCACTCTTGTGGGCAAGTCTCGTACCGGGAGGGAGGCCTGGTCGGATCCATGCCGACGGCTGGACCCGGGTCATGAGGTCGAGCATCTGGCCGGTCCCCACTGGAGAAACAATCATGCCCTCCATGAGGGCGCACAGCATGGTAATTACATCACCAGCCGAAGTCTCATCGGGTCGCTCGTCAACATAGAACCAGGTTCGTGACATCCCTAAGGACCGGGTGCACTCATTAAGTTTCCGGCTTGAGATGGTGCGCAACAGGGCAAATGCCGCAGTGTTGTCCGAGATCCCGATCATCAGGGACAGCGCCTCGGCGACCGAGACTTCCTCACCAACACGATCTTGAAGGATGCCTGCACCCGGGGCTGCATCCTCAGGCATGATGGTGATCATTTGCGCCAGGTTGACACGGTTGCCTTCGATCTGGCGGTACGTCTCCGCGAGAATGTTCAATTTGAACAGGCTTGCCGGTGGGACAACATCATCGGCGTTCAGGGCCATGCCGGTGCCGTCCAGAAGGTGAACGACTGCAATCGCAATTGAATTGGCACGATCAGGCAGCACCGAAGCCACTGCCTGCGCAAGCTTAGAGCTTGGGTGGCGGGGCAGCCATGGGGCGAGGGTTTCACGCGCGTCGTGGCCACCTGTCCCCGCAACTTGCTTTTGACCCATCGCCATCGCAATACCCGGGTCACCCGTCAGGCTAGCCAGTGCCAAGCCACCAAGCCATCTCCGGGACACCTCACACCGCACAGTCTGGGTCCGGCTAGCACTGGTGGCGATCTGATTTCGCTCTACTTCCATGGGAAAGTGGCGCCAACGCAAGCTTGTTTGCATCGACCTAGATCATCATGCTCGACACCTGCACCGTCTGTCATCCGTGCCCACGCCACGCTGACCATCCGTGACTGGATTGAGACCCACACGATTGCCTAATGCAATCACTTAGGCGCGCCTTATCCTTAAGGTTCCCTCTTGCCTAACCACCGGGGGTGGAGCGTATGCTCCACCCATGTTGATGAAGATGTGGGGTGCAGTTTCCGATTGGTACGACCGTCACTATCTCGCGACGCTCGTCATTACCACCGCAGCCTTCGGCTTGCAGATCTTTCACCTGTACTGGCTGTTCACCGAAGTGATCCTCAAGAAGTTTACTGGTGAGAGCTATTTTGTATTCCCAGAAAACCTGACAATCGTGTACGTGATCGCTGATTATCTGGAAATTCCCGCCCTCATTTCAACGACACTCCTTTACATGGCTGCTCTCCGCAAGGGACCCAAGACCAAGGCTATCCTTTACATATTCCTGCTCAACACCCAGTGGCTGCATCTCTTCTGGATCACGGATTCGATTGTCGTGCAAACCTTTTCTGCGAACAGCGTGCTCGCGTGGAACTCGGCCATTGCATGGGGCGCAATCCTGATCGACTACCTTGAAGTTCCGGTGATCTTTGAAATGCTTCGGAAGATTTACGACGAACGCGCGGAGATAGGTCACCGCGTCAGGGTCAGGTTGGCGAGCACTGAAGTTTGATGACACACCGGACCAGACCGCAACGGAAACAGTTTGATTGGTAGGATTTCGGGGACGGATTGACGGTCAAGTCGCGTCTGGCAGTTGCGCTTGAGGTGGAAGGACGAATGCCGTGAGTGCATCAACAGGCAATGGAGCCAGCACCTCAAACACCGTGAGCGACACGCACGCCCCAGTCAACCCACGTCGCCCCCTCAGTCCAGCCGTCGAGCACTACCTCCAAGCCATCTATGCCCTGACGGCGGAGCGCAAAGGCCTCATTGGCGCACGTCTTGCCGAGCACCTCCGGGTAAGCGCACCTTCGGTGACCCAGACCTTGCACCGTCTGGAGCGCGACGGGTATGTGTTGCTGGTTGACCGTGGTGATCGCAAGGAGATCCAACTGACACCTTCGGGCCATCAGATTGGTGAGGCATCGACGCGAAAGCATCGACTGATCGAGACGTGGCTAGTGCGCGACCTCAAGCTCTCGACGACCGAGGCCCATGAAGCTGCGGAGCGTCTCGAAGCCGGCTTCGATGAACTCCTTTTATCCCGCCTGTTCGAAGCACTTGGCAAACCCCGTGCATGCCCTCACGGCAATCCCATTCCCGGATGGGGGGTCATTGACCATGAAGGCGGCTATCTGGACCGAGTGCAGGCCGGAGATAGCGTCGTAATCGGCCGCATTACCGAGGAAGCTGAGGCCGACCTAGACCTCCTGACGTATCTGGAGCGGAACGGAATCTTTCCAGGCGTCAATCTCGAAATCCTCGCCGTTGATCGACGGAGTGGCGCGGTCACGGCCCGGTCAGAGCGCGGGACTGAAATCCGGATCGAGGGTCGGTCCGCCGCACTGATCTATGTTCGGTCCAACTCTTGAGGACCATAGGGCATGAGGATCTATCCCGAACTCGCCCGACGCGCGTGGCAACGCCAGCGTGCCTACGGCACCGCGAACCTTGCAGGCCTCTTCACAAACAGTTTCTTTGGATATATCCGGGTGGTCCCACTCATCGCCGCGTTTGCGTCGAGACCGTATATCAGCGGATACGACCGGGATGTGGCGATCACCTGGAACTGGCTGGTGCAGTCACTCATCACGATTGTCGCCTTGTGGGGCTGGTGGGAAGTTGCGCTGACGATCCGTAGCGGCGAGGTTGCGATAGATCTTGCACGCCCAATCCACTATCTCGGATACTGGCTTGCACGCGATGTCGGACGCGCAGCCTACGCTACGGTCTACCGGTTCATACCCATTCTTATCGTCGGTCAACTGATCTCGGGGCTACGATGGCCGGAGGTGCCTTGGCTGACGTGGCCGGCATTCGTTTGCAGCCTCATCCTCGCCCTTCTGACGAGTTTCGCGTGGCGGTTCTTGCTGAACTTGGGTGCATTCTGGCTAACCGACTATCGAGCAATCGCAAGTCTCGGGCTTGTCGCCACCACATTCCTCTCCGGCTTTCTCGTGCCACTGGCGTTCTTTCCGCCCACAATAAGAAGCATCCTCGAAGCGCTCCCATTCGCCGCGATCATCCAGACCCCGGCGACGGTGTTCCTCGAGCGGGCGGAGGGAATAGATCTCGCACTGCTCCTCTCGCAGCAACTCGGATGGGCCATCGTGATGCTCGGGGTCGCGCATTGGGGTGCACAGGTGGCGACGCGCCGGGTGACCGTTCAAGGCGGGTGAGTCTTCAGCGAACGACCTTGCTGCGCCTCTGAGATCGCTCATGTCGCGGAGCGTTATGGCCAACGTTTACTCCAGACCAGTGATGGAGGGTTCGACGTCCGTCGGATGGGTAAGCACTGCCGTTGGGGGATACTGCACAATCCCGTCGATGACCACGCAGATCACCTTCCTGGCGGGCCTGTATGTCCGCCTCGCCATCGCCCGGGTTCGCGGGCGGATGCGGTACCGGGTCGGGTTCCTGTTGATGATCCTCGGTGTCTTCGTGGCAAACACGTTCGAGTTCGTTGCCCTACTCGTGCTGTTCGGTCAAGTCCGGTTGCTTGGCGGCTGGAACTCCCATGAGGTCGCCCTCCTTTGGGGAATGTCGCAGATGTCCTTCGCCATTGCCGAGGCGTTCGGGCACGGATTTGAGGGGCTCGCCCCGCAAGTCCGCTCCGGAGAGTTTGACCAGGTACTGGTGCGGCCACTTCCAGTGTTCTTCCAGGTCTTTGCCTCCGACTTCCAAGCGCAACGGATCGGCCGGTTCCTTCAGGGCGCGACGGCGGTCTGGTTCTCCAGGAGCGATCCGGCATCGCTCCCGTGGCAGGCCTCCAACTGGACGATGGTGACATTCGCGGTGACTGCGGGTGCGGTGATTTTCTTCGCGACGTTTGTGCTCGGTGGCGCTTGGGCGTTGAGGGTCGTCGACGGGCAGGAACTGATGAACACATTTACCTACGGTGGCACCACGCTGGCGAGTTACCCGCTTGACCTGTTTTCTGATCCGATCCGCCGTGCGGCCACGTGGGTCCTGCCACTGGCGTTCGTGAATTACTTTCCAGCCCTCGCCCTTCTCGGCCGTGTCGCGCCAGATGGCATCCTACCGTTCGGCCTCTCGCCAATCACCCTCGCCCTGTCTGCCCCCATCGTCGCCCTGATGTATCTCGGGATTGCAGTAGTGGTTTGGGACCGTTCCGTGATGCGCTACCAGGGGACCGGAACATGATCGTCGCTGAGGGACTGAAAAAGTCGTTTCGCGTCACCGCAAAGCGAACAGGCGGCTTCAGCGCCTTTCGAGCGCTGCTTCCGGGCTCGACGTCACAGGTCGAGGCGGTACGAAGCGTCAGCTTCTCGATCAAGGCAGGCGAGATGGTCGCGGTTCTCGGCCCG
>CAMDTO010000035.1 GCA_945907765.1 Thermoflexus hugenholtzii JAD2
GGCAAGGAGGGTGGCGGGTACTTGCCTGCCGCGCCCTTCCAGCAGGTCGTGGATGGCAAGTGGCTCGGCATCCCGATGGGTCAGCACAACTGGTTCGTCAACTACCGGCAGGACTATCTCAAGGAAGAAGGCCTGGACACGTTCCCGGAAACCTGGGACGAGGCGCTCAAGGTCGGGACAAAACTGAAGGCAAAGGGCCGCCCATTTGGGGTGTGCATGTCCGATCAGGCGTCGGGGGATGGCAACGGCAATTCGCGCCTCCTGCTTTGGGCGTTTGGTGGCAAGGAGTTCAATCCTGACGGAACGCTTGCCCTTGATAGCAAGGAGACCCTCGCATCACTCGAGTTCGCGCTTGAACTTCACAACAAGGCGAATGATCCGGGTGGCGTCGGCTACAACGACGCTTCGAACAACCAGGGCTTCCTTGCGGGCAAGTTGTCGATGGCACTCAACGTGAACACGATTTACCTTCCGGCATTGAAGAACAATCCGGATATCGCAGCGGCCATGAATCACGCGCTTCCGCCCAAGGGACCGGCGGGCAGGTTCGGATACGGTCAATTGCCCTTCTGGGGGATTTTCAACCACACGAAGGGTGCAGACCTTGATGCGGCCAAGGACCTGATCAAGCAATTCTTCTCAATGAAGAACTACGGCAAGTTCATCCAGACCGGCCAGGGTTACATCCTTCCGCTCCTCCCGGCCTATGAGAAGGAACCGGTCTGGCCGACCGATCCCAAACTCGCAATTGCCAAGGAGATGTTCAAGACGGCACTCCCGGCGGGCCACGCCCTGAAGTTCCAGAGCCGACTTTCGTCTCTGATCCAGGACCGGGTCATTCTCGGAAAGCTCTACTCGAGGGCCGCATCAACCGGCAATGCCAAGCAGGCACTGGCCGACACCATGAAAGAGATTGACGACCTCAAGAAGCTGAGCTGACCGGAAAGCCATCTGGAAGTCCGCTCGAACCCGTTCGGTGGCTGTCGGCAATGCCAACTCGGCACTGAACGGATCCCGGACTCTCGGTCGGTGATAGGTTGGTTTCGGTATTCCGGTTTGCTCGCTCATTGCGCCGGAAGCGTCGCACGACCACACGCATGACCCCGAAGGGGGCCACGAATGACTGTCACGCCTGTTGCGCCCCACGAGCCCGAACCGGTCGTGTATGCACGTGCCAGAAGCCCTGGCATACGGTGGGCTACCCTGTTCCACCGTGACGAGTCCCTCGGGTACATCCTCCTCGCGCCCGGTTTCATCATCCTTGCCTTGCTCATGGCCTATCCATTCGTCTACGCCGTATTCCTGAGTTTCACAAGCAAGCGAATTGGTGGACCGGCAACGTTTGTCGGCTGGGAGAACTACGCCAAACTTGCGTCGACCGACTTGTACTGGAAGACCATCTGGAACTCCATTTACTACACGGTAGTTGCGCTTGTGTTCAAGTTCGTTGGTGGGCTTGGGCTAGCAGTCATGCTGAACCGGCCATTTGTCGGCCAGCGCCTCGCAAAGGCTTTGCTACTGCTGCCGTGGATCATCCCAACCGTGTTCAGTACGCTGATCTGGTGGTGGCTCTTTGATCCGGCGTTCAGCGTGATCAACGAGGTCCTTGTGGTGAAGTGGAAGCTTCTCTCGAAGCCCATCCCCTTCCTGACGGACGGCAATACCGCGATGGCATCGCTCATCATGGTCAATGTGTGGCGTGGGGTCCCGTTCTTCGGGATCAGCTTCCTTGCTGCAATGCAGGCCGTTCCGGACGAGTTGCTCGAGGCGGCTCGGGTCGACGGGGCAACCCCGTGGCGGACGTTCTGGAGCATCACATTCCCGCTGATTGTCCCGGTTGTCGGGGTCGTTGCCCTGATTTCCACGATTGGGACGCTTGGAGACTTTGACTTGCCGTTCTTGCTCACACGAGGTGGGCCGAATGATGCGACGACCATGTTTGCCGTGACGGCGTACACGTTATCGCTTTCATCCGGGTTGATCGGTCTTGGTGCTGCGGTTTCCATGACCATGTTCCCGCTACTCGCAATCCTCGTGGTCGTATCTCTTTTGCAAGTGCGGCAACGCCAGGGGGTGTCGTGATGGCCGAAAGTACAGCCATTCAGCTCAAGCGGCGCCAAGGACTGGTAGCTGTGGTGCTGCGGCGACTTCGTGGCGAGGTTCCGTTCTACCTGCTGCTTCTCTTCGTTAGTTTCCTGCTGTTGTTCCCGTTCTATTGGGGGTTCATCACATCACTCAAGTTCGAGAAGGAGATCTTCGACTTCACCGGCAACCTCCTCTGGGTGAAGAACCCAAGCCTTGCAAACTATCAGACACTATTCAAGACACCGCGGTTCTTCATATGGCTGCGGAACACGATGCTCGTTTCCACGGTCACGACCGTTCTGTCAGTCATTGTGTCCATCATGGCCGGGTATTCGATCGCCCGACTGAAGTTCCGGGGTGTCACCGCTGCGAGCGTGATCGTGTTCGTCACCTATCTCGCGCCGAAAGGGTTGCTCTTTGTCCCGCTTGCACAGATCCTGAATGACTGGAGCCTGCTTGGCGGCCTCCCTGCACTGATGATCACGTATCCGACCTTCCTTATCCCATTTTGCACATGGCTTCTAAGTGGATACTTCTCCAATGTTCCCGTCGAGCCCGAGGAATGCGCCATGATCGACGGGGCAAGCCGGATTGGCGCAATCATTCGGGTGACCCTGCCGATGGCCTGGCCCGGAATCCTGACCGCGGCGATCTTTTCCTTCACGCTCTCTTGGAATGAGTTGCTGTATTCGCTCGCCTTTGTCAGAGGCGAGGAAAACCGCCTGCTCACAAACGGCGTGATGAGCGCCTTCGCTCGTTCGGATATCTACTTCTGGGGTCCCCTCATGGCCGCTTCGACCCTCGCGTCGGTGCCGGTTGCGTTGCTGTATTTCCTGTTCATGGACCGGTTTGTCAGTGGGATCACTGCCGGGGCGACGAAGGGGTAAGCCGGGTGACGAGTGATAGGCCAGCGCCCCCTCGGATAGTTCGCCTAACAGGGCCGATATTTTCTCCCGGTTCGCACGAAGCGGAGCAGATTGCGTCGCGCGGTTGGTCACTTGCGACCGCTGCCGGCACCACTCCAGACGAAATTATTCCGCATGTGGCGGAAGCAGACATCGTCAGTGTCGTGGGCACCTACATCCCTGCTTCGGTCATTGACGCAATGACACGGGTACGCGCGATAGCACGACTTGGTGCTGGCACCGACAGGATTGATGTGGCGCATGCCACTTCACGTGGCATCGTGGTCATGAATACCCCCTACTTCTGCGTGGAGGAACAGGCCGACCATACGATGGCGATGATCCTGTCACTGGCACGTAAATTGCCTTTCGCCCAACGCGCGATGGAAGCCGGGGAATATGCGAAGGCGCGCGCGGCATCGGCGACCAATCCGCGCATGAGCCGCACCACGTTGGGTCTCGTCGGGTTCGGGCGCAGTGCGGTCCATACGGCCAGGCGGGCGCGAGGATTCGGCATGAGGGTCCTCGCGACACGGCGGAACATGAGCGCCCCCTCTGATGAGGCGGAGGTCCTTGGCGTAGTCATGACCGACCTTGACACCATCCTTCGCGAGTCAGATTTCGTTTCACTCCACTTGCCTCTGTCACGTGGGTCGCGTCACATGATCGATGCCACCGCCCTGGCCCGAATGAAGCCGTCGGCCTACCTCATCAACACCTCGCGCGGTGCGCTGGTCGATGAACTCGCCCTTGTCACGGCACTTCATGACGGACAGATTGCGGGCGCTGGCCTCGACACATTCGCAATCATCGAGGTGCTCGACGCTTCCGGTCCTCCCGACGCCCATCCACTGATGCACATGGATAATGTCCTGTTGTCACCACACGTTGCAGCAGGGTCAGACCGGTCCGGCATGGATAGCGTGGACGCTGGGATCGAGAACATCGAGGCGGTCATGGGCGGATTCTGGCCGGTTCGCGAGCACCGTGTGAACCCCGAGGTGGTTCCCAGGGTTCCGCTGGTTGACCGTGAGGCATGATTTTCACTTGGTCTGGTGCCGATCAGGCTCCCAGATTGCGCCGCGTGAGGCACAGAAAGGACGGCTTGCATGAACCTATTTGACATGACCGGGCGTGTTGGCGTCGTGACCGGAGCGGCCCAGGGAATGGGCAAGGCGATGGCTACTGCATGGGCCGAGGCCGGTGCGGACGTCGTGATCGTCGACCGGAACGCCGAAGGCTTGGAAGCGACCGCCGCGGATATCCGGTCCCTTGGCCGTCGGGCCGTCCGGTTTACCTGTGACCTCGCAGACCTTGCCCAGATCGACCTTCTTTGGGCGAAGGTTGACGCCGAGTTCGGGCGGGTTGACTGCGTGGGGAATGTCGCCGGTGACGCCCGCGCAGGTGCCCCGGAGACGGCTTCGATTGAGGACCTCCAGTTCACCCTCCAATGCCTTGTGGTGAGCAAGTTCTACATGTGCCAGCATGCCGGCAAGCGGATGCTCGCCCAAGGGAAGGGCAGCATCATCAACATCGGGTCACTGGCGAGTGTCTCCGCCCTCGGTCGCGGGCATGCCTTCTATTCCATGGGCATGGGTGCGGTGGTCCAGATGACCCGGGAACTCAGTACCGAATGGGCAAGCGGTGGCGTGCGGGTCAATGCGATCCTGCCGGCACAGGTCGTGAATCCGGGCCTTCAAGAACGTATGGATTCCGATCCCAACCTCGCCGGACGCTTCCTCAGTGGCATTCCCGCAGGACGCCTGGGCACCCCGTCCGACATCAAGGGACTATCGATTTTCCTGGCTTCCGATGCTTCGCCCTGGATCACCGGCGCGATCATCCCGATGGACGGCGGGAACCTCGCCATGAATGGTGGCGGGTCTGTCCGACCGCCGGCCAAGCGACACGACTAGACTACAAGCGGCAACGCATCGCCGGAACGCGGTCCAGGCACCCGTGGGTGGGTGCCGGGAAGGGGAGACCTGTGGCCCACGACGTAACAATGCCCCGGCAGGGGTGGACGATGGAGACTGGCAGCATCGTCGAATGGTTGAAGCGCCCGGGGGAGTTTGTCCGCCAGGGCGAGCAACTCCTGATCATCCAGAGTGACAAGGCAGCGAACGAAATCGAGGCGCTCGAGAGTGGCTACCTTGACATTCCGTCAGATTCTCCTGCTCTTGGCGCAGAGGTGCCGATCGGCACCGTCCTCGGAGCGCTCCTGACCGAGGCCGAAGCGTTGGCACGTGGCTTGCCGATCATCGCGCCTGACGTGCACGCATCCAAGACATCGCCCCGTGCAACGTCTCCCAAACAGGTTCCCTCAGTTTCCGCAACCGGTGTCACGGGAGCTTCTGCGGTCGCATACACGCGAGGCGCCGAACGTGATGATGTCTCCCTCTATAGAGAGATGGTCCGCATCCGCAAGGTGGAGGAGGCGCTTGCCCGGTCACACCAGCAAGGGTTGGTGCACGGTGCGTGCCATACCTACGTCGGCGAAGAAGCAATCGCAACCGCCGTCTGTGCCAACCTGACAATCAAGGACACGATCTGGAGCACGCACCGGGGACACGGGCATGCCCTCGCCAAGGGAGTTACCGCTCGCGAACTGGCCGCCGAACTCTTCGGTCGCGAGACCGGTTGTGCGGGCGGGCGAGGCGGTTCAATGCACCTCTTCAAGCCCGAAGTCGGCCTGATGGGAACGAGTGGGATAGTCGGTCCGTGCATCCTGCTTGCCACGGGTGCCGGCTACACGTCGGCTCTTCTCAAAGATGGAAGGGTCAGCGTCGCCTTCTTCGGCGATGGGGCGTCGAACAATGGCGCATTCCACGAGGGTTTGAACCTCGCCACCGTCTGGAACCTTCCGGTCATCTTCGTGTGCGAGAACAACCAGTATGCCACCGAGGTTCCGTACGCGACGGTCTCGAAGCAGCCTGATGTCGCGCGCAAGGCCGACGGCTACGGCATGCCTGGGTTCGTGGTCGACGGAAACGATGTCCGCGCCGTCTGGGAAGCAGCCCGCGTTGCGGTCGAGCGTGCGCGGGAAGGACACGGTCCTACCCTGATCGAAGCCAAGACCTATCGCACGCGTCCTCACTCCGAGGGAATGCGGGACGTCGGATACCGATCGGTCGACGAAATTGACTACTGGAAGTCACGGTGCCCAATTCAGTACCTCCGCGCCCAACTTGTCGCCGAGGGGGTCGTGCCGGTTGCCATTTTGGACGCAATCGAACACGAAATCGAGGAAGAGGCTCGCGACGCCATTGCCTTTGCAACTGCAAGCGGATGGCCAGACGCGTCAACAGCGGCGGATCACGTTGTCGGTTGGAAGGCCGGCGAACTGGTTGGAGGAGCGGTCAGATGACGGTCGAGACACGCATGGCCCAAATGGCCGATCCCCGGATCGGTAGCCGTGAAATGACCTACGTCGAGGCTGCCCGGGCTGGCCTGGATGAGGAGATGGCGCGCGATTCTTCGATCTTCGTGGTGGGGCAAGGGATTGGCGCACGCGGTGGCAACTTCACCACGACCCTCGGACTGTATGAGAAGTACGGTCCGGCGCGACTGCGGGATGTGCCGATCACCGAACGCGGCTTCGTGGGAATGTGCACTGGCGCGGCAGCCACTGGGTCACGCCCGGTTGTGGACTTCATGTTCATCGACTTCATCCTCGACGCGTTGGGTGAGTTGATCAACCAGACCTCAAAATTGCGGTACATGACCCATGGCCGGGTGAAGGTGCCAATCGTGCTCCGCGGGTGCTTCGGACTTGGTGGAGCCGCTGCTACCCACCATTCCGGTAGCTACTACCCGTTCTTCGCCCACCTGCCCGGGTTCGTGGTGGCTCTGCCATCAACTCCGGCGGACGCCAAAGGCTTGCTCAAGATGGCCATCCGCACCGACGACCCGGTGATCTTCCTTGAGCACAAGGGACTGCTCAACAGTCGGGGAACGGTTTCCGGTGATCCCGACCTGCTGATCCCGTTTGGGGTGGCTTCAATCCGGCGCCACTTGGCGGGTCATGGCAAGCGGGTGACCGTGGTCGCAATCTCAGGCATGGTCAGCAAGGTCCTGGCCGCCGCCGACCGTCTGGCCGCCGAGGGAATCGATGTCGAGGTGATTGATCCTCGGACCATCGCGCCGCTTGACATCGGAAGCATCATTGAATCGGTCCGGCGAACCGGCCGTCTCCTGATCGTGGACGAGGACTACGCTCCGTGCGGGATCGGTGCCGAAGTCGCGGCGCAGGTCGTGTCTGATGCCTTCGATTATCTCGATGCGCCGATCAAGCGGTTGAACGCCAACTTTACCCACGTGCCGTACAGTCCACCACTTGAGGCGGAGGTTGCGATCAGTGTCGGTCAACTAGACAATGCGATCCGCGAAGCCGTCCATGGCTAATTGAATGAGTCGCTTTTGGAGATCACATGTACTACGAACTTCGCAGCTATGACATCAACCCCGACCGCATAGACGAGTACCTCGTCTGGGCAAGCACCAAGGCCGTCCCGTTTTTCAAGTCCAGGGGAATGCGCATCGTCGGATTCTGGAAGGCGATTGATACCGGCGAGGCAGAGTTTCCGCCATCCGGGCCGGCTTCGGCGACGAACATACACTGGATGCTCGCCTGGGAAAGCGAAGCGGAAATGCGCGCGATATGGGGCGAGGTCCGTGGTTCCGAGGAGTACCAGGAAATCCTGAAGGAGCGGATCGATCCTGAAACCGGCGGCCAGAAGTGGCACCGTGTGGTCCGGAGCGCGCTTCTCGCGCCAACCGCGGCCTCACCATTACAGTAGGGCTACGAACTGCCACAGGAGTCCCGCAACGGGTATCTTTCTGGGCGTGGCGCCGGAGCAACCTTTGTGGCTTGGCGAATGGGCATGCCTTTTCTCGCGACGCCCATTTCGTTGCACCGGGTGCATGGAGCTCCGGTTCTGGTCTTCGGGCTAGATTGGCCCGAACTCACAGACGATCACATCGCGCCATTTCGGTGCTAGTTGAGGGATGAAGCAGATGACCGTACCCGCCAACGAACCGCCTTTCTCGCCCGGGTTGGCGGGTGTTGTCGCTGCCGAAACCGCTATTGGGCTGGTTGATGGGGCGAACGGTCGCCTTCTCTACCGTGGATATCCGATCATCGAGGTTGTCAAGCAGGGCACGTATGCCAGCGTGGTTGATCTCCTCCTCACTGGCGAGTGGCATCCTGGCACGGTTCTCACGCCGGCACCGGTTCCCCCAATGGTCATGGCATCTCTTCGGTTGTTGCCTGCTTCCACCCATCCAATGGACGCATTGCGTACCGCAGTCTCGGTCTGGGGCGCGAACGCTGGTCTGACGTGGCCACCGACTGCCGATCAGGCGCGCGAACTGATCGCATTCGCCCCTTCCGCTCTTGCAGCGTTCTCACGCCTTCGTGAGGGTCTCGCACCGGTCAACCCGCAGCCTGGCCTGGACCTTGCGTCGGCCTTCCTGCAGCAGCTGCACGATGAAGCGCCCGATCCGGCAACCGCGCGCGCCCTCGAGGCTTACCTGATGGCAGGCGCCGAACACGGCCTCAACGCGAGCACCTTTGCGGCTCGGGTCATCGTCGCGACACGGGCGGATCTGGCCTCGGCCATCTGCGGTGCGATAGGCGCACTCAAGGGACCGCTCCACGGGGGTGCACCTGCCGAAGTGCTGGGACAACTTGACGAAATCGGCACGATTGACCATGCCGAAGCGTGGGCGCGCGGGAAACTTGCGAAGCGCGAACTGATCATGGGGTTTGGGCACCGGGTCTACCGTGCGTACGACCCGCGCGCTGCCGCATTGAGAGTGGTCGCTGAAAATCTCCCACATCGGCCGCCGTGGCTTGACCTTGCAATCGGCGCTGAGGAAGCCATCCTTCGGGTGTTTGCCGAATTGAAGCCCAACCGGGTCATCAAGACAAATGTCGAGTTCTACGCCGCCGCCGTCCTTCAGGGCGTCGGCCTGAGCCCAGACCTGTTCCCGGCGACGTTCGGACTTGCCCGCCTCGCAGGCTGGTCGGCCCACGTCATCGAACAGGCTGCGGTCGACAAGATCATTCGGCCAGAGGCACGGTACGTTGGGTCCCCGGAGCGGCACTTGCCTCAGGCAAACGCGTGACCGGTTGGCCGGCGAACGCCTGACCGTGATCGGAACGAGACGGAACCGTTTCACATCGCTGGGACGGGCATGGCTGCTTCACGTAGTCGCTCGCGTCGCGTTTGTTGCCTTGGCGACCTTGCTTTCAGTGTTGTCGGTGCCGGCGCGCGCTTGGGCGGATCCGGTTGCGGACGATATAGCCACAGTCGTGGCAGAAATGACGGTAGCGCTTGATCGCCACCGCCAGGCATCTCTACTCGCGCCGGTATCTGTCGAATGGTCCGATGGGGCGCAACTGCATGCAATCTACCTGACGCAGAATTCCGGGCGCCCCGAACGTGCCGGGCTGCTGATTCACACTGAGACACCGGGACTATCCGGCTACACGGAGGCTGGCGCCGCGAGTGCCGGCCAAAGCCACGTATCGGAGGGGTCTTCGAACGCACGCACGGCGATTGACAGTCTGATCGACGCGCCCCTTCATCGTCACGCGCTCATGGATCCGCGCCTGACCTCAATTGGGCTTGGGCACTCTTCTGAACCGGAGCCAAGCACTGTCCTTCCTACGTGGGTCATTGATCTGGCGTCTCGGAACCGCCCGTGGACTGGACCGCCCGCTGTGATTGCCTACCCTGGTCCGGGCCAGATGCGGGTGCCGCTCAGGTTTCCAAGCGGTGAGGTGCCAGACCCGCGAGCGGCATTGGTTTCTCCCGGTTCACCGCTTCCAGACACGGGTTATCCCATCACCCTCCACTTCTTCGGGTGTGCCCCACAGGATGCCGACGTCCACCTTTTCCGGTCACTCCAGTCAGGCACGCGGGTTGGCGAGGCCGAAGTCCCTGTCGCGATCGTGCCGCCTGGACTGGTCCTGCAGACGCCAACTGGCGATCGTCCGATCGAAATGGTGCTGTTCATGGCGCGGGTGCCACTCACACCCCAAACTGGCTATCGTGCCGATGTCACCGTCACATGTGGGTCGCTTGGGCGCGCCACTTATTCGTGGGAGTTTGCAACCAGGGCCATTCTGAAACCTCCGAACATCTCCTCTGTTGTCGGCAAACCGGACCCGGATGGATGGCAGACCGTCACCTTGACGGTTTCTGATCCGGATGGTGTTGCCATGCCGGTGCAAGGCACGCGCATTGACGCGGAGTTCAGATTTGAGAATGTCCGGACCGGATCAACTCCCGCAACCAGTGGTGCTCCCGAACTTGACTGGACCGATCGCGTCTCGTCAATCGACGGCCGGCTTCGCTTCCGGATCAGGATGCGAGGCGCCGCCCGTGCGGATTTGAAGGTTACCGTCGAGGATGACACGGTACCTGTAACGATCCCGGTGGTTGTTGAACCGTCCGGTTCTGGCGTTCCCCGGCAGGTCCGATCATCGCTTGAACCATTCCCGGTCATGCCTGGAGCGGTTGAGCAATGGGTCGCGGCCATCGGAAAGACCCCTGTTTTCAGACGAAGGGACTGATGCGGATGCGCACCGGGCGCGCGAGCACAAGGCAGCGGCGTGCAATTGCCTCACGCACTACGGTCCGCCATGTTGATCCTCACCTACCAAGGGAGTTGTGTGCATGACAACGCGCTACGTGATCTACGGCGCTGGCGCCATCGGGGCGGCTGTCGGTGCCCACCTGTGGCGTACGGGGCACTCCGCTTTGCTCGTCGGCCGGGCCGCGCACGTGAACGGCATCCGGGAGAGAGGCCTGACCCTGGTCACTCCCGACGAGACCTTTGTCTTGCACGTGCCGGCCACGATTGACTTGCGCGAGACCGGTGTCCTGCCGGACGACGTAGTCCTGCTGTGCGTAAAGTCGCAAGACACCGAGACGGCCCTGCGGGAGATCCGTGACGCCGGTGCCGACCCGAAGTCCGTGCCAATCTTCTGCCTCCAGAACGGCATCACGAACGAGGATCGGGCACTGCGCTTGTTCGAGAATGTCCACGGCGTGATGTTGAATGTGCCTGGGGTCTACCTTGAACCCGGTGTCGTTTCTAACCCCATCCGCGGGAACGCCGGATTCATGGACATTGGCCGGTATCCGGGCGGCACCGATGACGTCACCCACCTGACGGTCTCTGACCTTATCGAAGCCGGATACGCCGTCAATGCGCACGACCGGGTCATGGAGGCCAAACGCGCCAAGTTCCTGGGAAATCTCGGCAACTCACTGGGGGCGATCACCGACGGAGCGGGCGTCAGTGCGCCGTTCCTTCGCGAAGTCCGACGAGAAGGCGAGGCCTGTCTGCATGCGGCCGGGTTGACCTTTGAAGTCCCTGAGGAGTTCAACGCGCGTGTCGCACGTTCACGTGGCGAGACCGCGATGGGGCCGGGTCAACGCAACCTTGGATCAACGTGGCAAAGCCTCATGCGTGGTGCGACCTCGCTAGAGACCGATTTCCTGAACGGTGAGGTGGTCCGGATGGGCCGCCTCCACGGAGTTCCAACCCCGCACAACGCCGTGTTGCAGGAGACCGTTGCCCGGATGCATGCATCGGGGAGCCGACCGGGACGATTTACCATCGCTGACCTCGAAGGGTTCGTCGCGGCGCGCGGGTGAGGTCGACGTTCCCTCTCATGTCGGCCGCCGTTGACCGTTGCTTTGCAATCTGATCCTCGATAAGGGGATGTGCGCCCCTAGATTTTCTGGAGGGGTGTGGCGGTATCTGCAAGGTGGCACACCGTGTTGGCAAGGTGGACTTCCTCCGCCGTGTTGCACCGTGGTGAAAGCAGGTCCGGGCTACATACAAGCACCGCGAGAATTTTCGCGCGTGAAACCGCGACATTCAGGCGATTGGGGCTGAACAGGAACTCCAGTCCGCGAGAGAGTTCCGTCCCGTCCGAAGCGGTCAACGAAAAGAACACGACCGGAGCCTCCTGCCCCTGGAAGCGGTCGACCGTGCCACATTCCACACCAACCGGGACGAGTTGATCCAGAAGTGAGACCTGCCGGTTGTAGGGCGCCACTACCATGATGTCCTTCGATGTCAAGCGGGTCGTCTTGCCGTCGGAATTCGTCATCCGGGATCCGATAAGTGCATTGCAGGCCTGCGTGATCGCCGCTACTTCTTCGGACGAGTCCGTGCGATTTCCCTCGTGGCGTACGGAAATGATCCTGATACCCGCACCAAACCGGTCAATATCCTGTCTTCCGCATGCCAGCTGGGGGCGAAGCCGGCCTTCGTAGAACTGCTCCGATATGAATTGGCAGATAGCCGGATGCATCCGGTAACTGGTCTCCAGGAAAACCCCCTGCGTATCCGGGATCGTGACGCGCCCCCCGAGCATGTGTTCGAGGGCGGACGTGCCAGTGCCATCCGGATGCGTGCCACGGGTCGGTTGGGCGAGTTGCTGAGGGTCGCCAAGCAGGAAGACCTGTTTCGCAGCGGTTGCTGCGGCCACAGCATTCGCAAGTGCCATCTGGCCCGCTTCGTCAATGAACAGTGCATCCAGAGCGCCGTCGATTGCCTGACGCGAGAAGACCCACGGTGTCCCTGCGATCAGGTTCTTGCTCCCGTCGGCAATGACCGCTTCGATCCTGATGTTTGAGCCGGTGAATTCGACCGCCGCGTCCTTGCAACGGTCGTCGCCTGACCCGCGTTGGATTGCGCGGACAAGACCCGTCTCTTCGGATGCCGCCGCAAGCTCCATCGTCTTGTCCAACAGGTTGATGATCGCCTTGTGACTGGCGGCGGTGATCCCGACCGTGAGGCCTTTCCTGAGCAGCGCAAGGATCATTTGCGCGCCAGTGTGGGTCTTCCCCGTGCCAGGAGGTCCTTGAATTGCCAGCACAGAGTTCGTGAGCACGGTCGCGAGGCGTACCGCTGTCTCCGACCCGGTCTCGTCTGGGTTGCCGAGCGTACCTCCGGTGTGCCCGTTGGGCACTGGAGGCAAGGCAGCGAGGAGGCGTCGGGTCGCCTGGTAGCGTCCTGACGCATCGGGATTGGCCAGGTCATCGGCGACGATGGTATCGGCGATCCGTGCGAGGGCATCGCGCAGGACCAGGTCAAGGATGGGCTTCTGCCTCGTGATCGCCTCAGGCGGTGGCAACGACGCCCACGATGCCGGTGGTGCACTCAGGACAAGCTTCCCTCGTCGCGCATCAACCGAGACGAGGCGGGCCGCCGACGAGGTCGGCCAGTTGGTGACCTCAACCTCGGTATCGCGGCGAAGCTTGTGCTCCTGTGCTGCGGGGAAACTGAACGTCCGGCGCTCACCGCCACCAACGCGGTCGATGGTCCCTTCAGGAACCAGTCCGGAGATTGCCTGGTCACTCTCGATAAGGTCAGCCTCGGCAAGGGCGCGGACACCGGCGTACTCCCACCAGTCCACGAGCCGTTCCCGGCGGTGCCAGGACAGCAGGGTCTCCAGGACGGTGCACGCACGCTTACCCGTTGTCCCGCCGCGGGGGTCAGCTGTCCGAAGCGCGTGTATCCGTGCCTTGAGTTCCTCGAACTGGGACTCGCGCTGGCTTCCGTTCTCCCGATCGTCGTGCGCCAGGACGTCCCCGTCGCGCTGCTGGGGCAGGTCAGACTGCCTCGCACGTAGCCAATCGCGAAGCATCGCAATCCGTTCGAGAGTGCGCATCGTGCCGGTGCGCAAGTCATCCCGTGCGCTGGCGTCGCCCTCGACAAAGCTTGTGAATGTCTCCAAAGGCGATGGTTCACGTTCGGTGTCGCCGGACACACTCCGGGACTGGTCGGATACGGCGAACCCGGTGTAGTGGTCCATGTCCCCAAGCAAGTTGACTGGTCTGGGCAGGAGGACGGCATCGCGAACCACCGACCGCAAATCGATGAAACAGTCATGGGTGGTGAGCTTCGCAACCAGTTCACCGCCATGGGAGTACTGACCCGAGAGCCGTTGGAGTTGGGACACGGTCGCAGCGCCATAGACATAGACGCGCGGGGTCTGTCCCCGATTGGAACGCGCCGAATTCCATGCTTCCTGAAGCGCTTTCACCACCTTCCGGAACATCTGCTGCTCTTGTTGGAGGGTGGTTGCGATCAGGGCCGTCGGTCCCCCGGTCACTCCGAAGGTTCCGGCCGCAAACGCGAAGCGACGTCCCTCGTGGAATGGGTCGTGTTCGATATGCAGGCACACATCACTCGGGTGTTGGGGCATGATTTTCCACACACCACGCCACGGCTGTCGGGGCAAGTGCGTGACCGTTGAGGCACGGTCGACGCCGTTTTCTGCACATCGCAGTGCGTGTATCGCCGATTGACGCAGTCGAACGAGTGCTGGTTCGGGCGTGCGTGACCGTTCGGCAATATCCGTAACGGTCTCAGTGCCGAGTTGCGCGAGTGCCCGTCGCGTGGGAACGCCCACCGTGATCAACCGGCGGGCGTGGGTGCGTCCCATGTCGGGAACCAATGTCAAGTGGTCGTCGGATTCCCGTTGCGCTTGGCATTCGGATTGCCATGGACATGTCCGGCACGCATCGATCAGCCACGGATAGGTCGCGCTTTCGGGATCCATGAGCGCGTCCTCGGGTTCGCCATCGACGCCGCCGGCTGCGTCAATTGCTGACAGATACGCGTCCCGCACCCGTCGGTAGTAGGCCATCACACTCGTGGTGGGAACGGATTGTCTGGAACCATCACCGAGGATCACATGCAAACTGTCAGGCGTCCTTCCCTGGATTACCGCCACCTGCGCGCTGTACTGGGCCGTCTGGACGAGCGCACCCGGACGCACCTTGGATGCGAGTTTCATGTCGACGACTTCGTAACTGAACGGTCCGAGGTCCGAGGGATTGTCGACCCGTTCGAGGGCATCGGCAAAACCAATCCATGTGCCGTCGAAGAGGACGCCCTGGGCAATGACCTCCACACCAGCGCGCATGAGTTCGATGGTCTTCTGGGCACCGGCCTTGAATGCCTCCGTCGAGTTCCGCTCGCACTCCACGACAGCGATGTTCCGGCCCGCATCACGCCAGGCGGTCAGTTCCTTCTCCTCAAGCAGGCCACCCCGTCGCGAGAGGAGTTCAAGGACGGGATCACGTCGTTGCGGCCGAACACGCCGCTTCAACGCCGCATCGAGGTTCAGGATTGCCAGACGCGAGCACTGGAGGAAGGAGACGAGATCACTCGCGCTGTGGATCAACCGACCATCTAGCCGCTGCATTCCGGGTCAATGCCCCCTGACTCATTTCCGTCGTCCGTAACCCCGTGCCACCGCCCCCACATTGTCCACGGCATCTGGCGTGCCACTGCGGGTATCTTCCGTTCCGGCGACCGGCAAACGGTGCCCCGGCAAGGAGCGCTCATGAAGATCCGTGATCTGAAACTCTATCCGACGATGGTTGGTCGGAGGCACCAGCTCATTATCAAGATCGAGACTGACGAGGGCATTCATGGTTGGGGCGAATCTGGCCTGTCGGGTCGCGAACTCGCAGTCATGGGCGCCCTGCGACATTACCGCGAACTCATCATCGGAAGGAACCCGTTCGACATCGGTGCCATCTGGCAGGACCTCTACCGAAGCCAGTATTTCGAAGGGGGCCGTGTCCTGACGGCGGCCATTGCCGCGATTGACATCGCCCTGCATGACATCAAGGGGAAGGCACTTGGAGTGCCCGTCTACCAGTTGCTTGGAGGCAAGCACCGCGACTGGGTTCCACTGTTCGCCACCACCGGCGCACCGATGGGACCGAAACTGATCGAGGATGCGGAACTGCTCATATCCGAGGGTTGGAATGTCATCCGCACGTGGATGCACGCACCCGGTGAACAGCGTGAGAACGGTGATCCGGTCTACGAACCCTGGGAAAGCATCGGACCGACAGCCCACTGGCTCAACAAGCTTCGCGAAGCGGTCGGTGACCGGGCCGTCCTTGGCATCGACTATCACCACCGCCTCTCGGTCGCCGAAGCCGCCTCTTTCTGCCAGAAACTCGGTCGGGACACCTTGGACTTTCTTGAGGAACCGATCCGCGACGAAACGCCCGAGGCGTACGAGGCCCTGCGGCGCATGACGCACGTGCCGTTTGCCATCGGAGAGGAGTTCAGTTCAAAGTGGCAATTCCTGCCCTACATCGAACGCGGGATCACCAATTACGCACGGATTGACGTGTGCAATGTTGGTGGACTGACCGAGGCGATGAAGGTTGCCGGATGGGCCGAGGCGCATTACATCGACCTCATGCCTCACAACCCGCTTGGGCCAATCTGCTCGGCAGTGACCGCGCATCTCGCCGCCGCTGTGCCGAACTTCGCGTGGATGGAAATCCGTCAGTCGCCAACCGAGCAACTCGGGTTCTACGACGAACGGCTCTTCCCCGTGCAACCGGTCCAACAGGGTCCGCGCCTGATTGTGCCGACCGTCCCGGGACTAGGCGTCGAGTTCGACGAGAAAGCAGCCGAACACCCTGAGTTCCAACCGCGGGCCGGTCGGTTGCTCCGACGCCGTGACGGATCGGTGACCAACTCCTGATCTCCGTACGGGCGATGGTGCGGATATCGTGTGACCGTAACGAAGACACCCAATTGGCGTACGGCGAGGGAGAGACGCGATGTTCGACATCCTGATCACTGGCGGCACGGTCGTCGATGGCACAGGCGCGCCTGCGTACCGGGCGGATGTTGCGGTGCAGGGTGACCGCATCGTCGCAGTCGGAACCCTCGATGGCGCGACAGCCGTACAGGTGGTCGATGCAACTGGCAAGATAGTCACGCCCGGATTCATCGACATGCACACCCACTCGGACCTGACCGTCCGTGCCGACGCGCGTGGGTGGAGCAAACTCCGCCAGGGGGTCACCACCGACGTGGTTGGCAACTGTGGCATGACCCCGTACCCGGTCGCGCATGATCCCGCCCGAGCCCAAGTCTTGCGGGAGTCGCTCTTTGCAATTGCCGGCGAGGTTCCGTGGGGCTGGGACAGCCTGCACGGCTACCGAGAGACCCTGAACTCCCAGGGGATTGGCATAAACCTCGCGCCATTGGTGGGCCACAGCGCGATCCGTGGGGCGGTCCTTGGTTTCGATGACCGACCCGCGACGGCAGGTGAACAGGACGAGATGGGGCGCGTACTCGCGCGCGCCCTCGATGAAGGCGCGTTCGGGCTCTCTACCGGACTGACCTTGCCACCCAGCGCCTACGGGGATACTGACGAGGTAGTGAACCTGTGCAGGACGCTTGCGAGGTATCGCGGGCGCCTCTACTGCAGTCACACGCGTGGGGACACGGTGGCGGGTCCGACGGGCATGCGCGAGGCGTTCGAGATCGGGCAACGCGCCGGTATCCCAGTCCATCTGGCACACATGGCCGTCAATGACCCGCGACGATGGGGGTCAGCGGGCGAAGTCATGGACGAACTGGACACGATTGCCATCGCCGGGCTGGACGTGACCGGCGACGTCTACCCGTATGCCGCATCCAGTTCCGGCTTCTCGCAGTGCCTGCCGTGGTGGGCGCAGTCTGGGGGCCGCCTGGACACCGTCGCGAGGCTGAAGGACCCGGCAACCCGTGCCCGGATCCGCGCGGACATGGAGGCGAACGGCCTCCTCGCCGGGTGGCCGTGGCATTGGGATCGATTGCTTATCTGTCGGGTCGAGAATCCGGACTGGGCACACGCCGAAGGGATGAACTTCCTCGAACTCGCAGCGACCCGTGGCGTCGCCCCGATCGATGCCGCGCTTGACCTGATGCGTGACGATGACGGCCGCATGCAGGTGATCTTCTTCTATCGGACCGAAGAGGACATGCAGGTCTTTCTCCGTCATCCACGGATCATGGTCGGGTCAGATGGTTCGGCCCTGACCGTCGGTGGACCCACCGGTGTCGGGCGCCCGCACCCACGGAACTATGGTGCGACGGCGCGGGTTCTTGGCCGGTACGTGCGAGATCTTGGGGTACTCACCCTGGAAGACGCGGTGCACCGGATGAGTGGCAAGGTTGCGACGCGCCTCGGCCTTCAGGATCGTGGTTGGATCCGGACCGGACTGGCCGCCGACCTTGCAATCCTGGATCCCGGAACCGTGACCGATCACGCCACCTTCACGGACCCTCACCAGTACGCATCTGGCATCGATACGGTGATCGTGAATGGTGCCTTGGCGATGACCGGAGGTGATCCCACCGGCATTCACCGGGGACGTGTCTTGGCTGCGTGACCATTGCCCGACTTTCTGGGCCACCGCATTCGTCGAGAAGCGATGAGAGCAGTGTGGTCCGCGGGCACGTTCCTGGTCCGCGCGCACGATCCCTATCTGAGGGCTTCCGTGCCCGCATCCTCCGCAATCCCAGACAGTGAGTAGCCAGAAGGCCGTCCCTGCCATCCGAGGCTCCCAATTCCCTACGGCTCCCGGGACCACTTGCCACTGCGGCAGTCATCCAGTCCGGAATGTTTAGCTCGAGTGGCCCGTGAGAGATCGGAAGCTTGGCTTTGCGGGCAGGGATGCTCGCGGACCGAAGGTTCGCTCAATCCTGTCCCCTTGCGGGGTTTTAGGAGACTGAGGTCAGTAGGCGTGAAGGTCGCCAAAGCCTTAAATGGCCTTGCCACCGTGGTGAAAGCCACGTGAGGCATTTCGCGCAATCTTGGCTTTGACGGCATCGCCGATATTCAGGCCCAGGCACCCTGACAATTCAATCGCGAGCAGACATGCAACACCGATATCGTGGCTGAGCGCCGAGGCTGCCGGTGCGCGTTCAGGTGCCGTAAATGCTGTAATTGGTCGCGAGATCCGCGCCCCGATGATTCCCAGTGCAACCACCAGGCCGGTGGTATCCGTATGGTCCGTTACACCGATTGCAACCAGTTCGGACGCGGTTGGCTTCACGCTTTGGGCATCCGGGGAAAGGACTTCGATCCCAAGCCCCTCGCCAAGATCGAACAGGCGGATGACGACGTCGGCCAGTTCCTCGGCAAGGTGTGCCTGATCAAGTGGCCGGCGTCGAACGATCTCGATCGCCTCGGCAACCTCGGTGTTCGCAAGTGCAAGCCGGGCGACAATCTCGCGCCACTCGCGGGTCTCCGTCGGCGCGGTCCAGCCATTCGCGGCGTTCACCGTGCGGATCCGTTCCTGAAGGGGTCGTGAGGGTTGAAGGGTGGTGTCCAACGCAGGCCTCCGGGCGCGAAAACCAAGTCTGTAACAGGTTACTCGCCCACGCGCATGAAGACTGCCGAAAGGTTGGTCGGTCCGGTCTTGCGTGTGCGCCAGTGTTCGCGTCCAAACCGGGAGGTCAGTACGGCACAATTAATTGATGAGGACACTGCAAACGCAAGGCACGCACCCATCAATCCCCAGTCCAGGTACGTTGAGAAGATCCAGACGCACGGCATCGTGACGCACCAGGTGGTCGTGACCTGGTTGAGCATCGGGAACGTGGTGTCTCCGGTTCCCCGCAGTGCGCCGGCAGTAATCATGTTGAACGCGAACAGTGGTAGCGCCGGAACAAGGGCGTAGAGGCCGCCGGACGCCGCTTCAACGATCACCTCGTCCGTCGTGAATGCACCGGCGATCAGTCGCGCGGTGAACGCGAAGATCACGCCGATGCCGACCATCCAGGCCACGCCAAGGACCTGGGAGAAACGCGTGACCGCGCGTACCCGGTCGAAGTCCCTCGCTCCGATCGCCTGCCCCACGAGTGCCGTCGTTGCGATCGCCAGACCGATCGCAGGAAGCCAGGTGACGCCACCCGCGCTGAAGGTGATCCGCTGCGCCGCGAAGACGGTTGTGCCCAGCGTGAGCAAAAGACGCCCCATCACCAGAAAGAGGAAAGAGAAGGAAAGTTGCTCAACGACTGACGGAAGGCTTAGTCGGACGAACTGGCGGGTGAGCACAGCGGAAGGCCTCCACCCCGACGCCCCGACTGGAGCCAGACGGCCAATCCGCAGACCGGCGGGAGCGGACGCCAGTGCGAGCACTGCCAGCAAGTAGATCACGCCAACGACGCGCGAGATGTTTGCTGCCACTGGCGGACCGGCAATGCCAAGGTTCGGCATGCCCAACTCACCGAATGCAAGGCCGTATGCGCCAACGATGTTGATCACGTTGACAAGGGCACCCGCAACCATTGGCGTGCGGCTGTTTCCGGCACCGCGCATCGCCCCTCCGAGGGCGAACTGCAGGGTCAGGGGAACCATTCCCAGCAGCGATACCTGAAGGAATATCGTGCCCATCGCCGCCACGTCACCGGTGCCACCGAGAAAGACCATCAGTGGAGCGGCGACCAGTAGCCCGACGATCGTGAGGATGACACTCAGTGCGGTGCCCAGGGTGAGTCCCTGCCGGAGCGCCATCGCCGAACCCAACGGGTCGCGGCGCCCGGTCGCCTGGGCAACGAGGATCGTTGTCCCGATCCCGAAGGCACTCAGCGCGCTGAGTGCGACCATGATGATCTGTAGACCAAGCCCGGAACCGGCAAGCGACGCCGAACCGAGTCGACCGATCACGGCCACGTCCACGAGGCCAACGCTTGTGGCGAGCAACTGTTCAACGACTACAGGCCATGCAAGCCTGATCACGTCGCCGCGAAGCGCACGGTCACCAAGCATCGCACCGAGTGCCCATCGGGTTCGGGCGCGGTCCAGATGCTGGCTGATCGACGGTGACACCGGCATCGCGGGCCGGATCTTCTCCGGTCCGGTCCCTTCCCAACGGCGGCTCTGCCGGAACTGCATCGTGATCGCGCATGACTGTCGTCGGGGCCGGCGTAGTTGACATTGGAACTGTGGTCCTTGGGGCCGCCGGGCAGGCGGATACGTCGTGCAGGCCCGGAATGCCGGAACCAGTTGGGACGGTGGACGTCTCCGGTAACGGGAAAACCACCACCGTTGGCGTGGCTGCAAGTGTACGCGGATGCCTTGGAACCATGTGTCCCAACTAAATCGCCGGACGGGTGCATTGGTTGCCGCGTGACGCGGCAACGCGGCACCCTGCCGCATGGTTTCACGACGCCCGCAACCGCCCGCATCCCCCTCGCTCCCGCCGGTGTCCGGCACACCGCGTGACGTCTCCCTCGACCTGGTCGAGGCCATCCTGCACGACCTCGTCGCCGGCATGGCACCCGACCCGGTCCCCGCACGCGGGCGACCCCGCATCCTCCCCGCCCTCGCCCTGTGGTCCGGCCTCCTCGTCGGCATCCTGCGTGGCTCCTCCGCCATCGCCGGCACCT
>CAMDTO010000036.1 GCA_945907765.1 Thermoflexus hugenholtzii JAD2
GGGAGGCTTCAGATGGCGTTCCAACCCACGGCGATGACCCACGAGCGAGAGGCACGGTCCCGAGGCGAGGCCTTTGCTGTCGCGACGGTCGTCCGTGCGGAACGTCCGACCTCATGCCGCCCTGGTGACAAGGCGGTCATCCGTTCGGATGGGCGTCTCCAGGGTTGGATTGGCGGAAGTTGTGCCCAGCCAACCGTGATCTCCGAGGCACTGGCGTCGTTGGCAGATGGCGATGCGAGACTGGTACCGCTCACGCCTGACGGCGTTGCGGTACCTCGCACGGGAATGACCGTGCACCAAATGAGTTGCTTCAGTGGAGGCGTGGTGGAAGTGGTTGTTGAACCTTTCCTACCGGCACCACAGCTGATCATCTGCGGTGTCTCTCCCGGGGGCTGTCGCGATTGCGTCGATTGGGCACGTGGTTGGGTTCGAGGTCGTCGTGGTCGATGCCTTGGCGACGCCTGAGGACATTCCCACCGCGTCGGTTGTGGTCGGCAGGATTGACCCATCTTCATGTCACGCATCCCGGGAACGTTATGCGATCGTCGCGACCCATGGGCCGTGGGCCGTGGGCCGTGGGACGAGGAGGCGCTTCGTCAGGTCCTCGCGGTGGAGACTTCCTCTGTTGGTCTCGTCGCGAGCGTGCGCCGGTTCGACGCAACCATTGCCGATCTGGCCATGTCCGGTGGTGATCCCGACCAGTTAGGACGGGTGGAATGCCGGCCGGGTCTGGAGATCGGTGCCCGCACGTTTCAGGAAGTCGCACTCGGGATCGTGGCTGACGTTGTCGCCCGGCGCCGGGGTGCCAAAGGACATCGTGCCGAGAAGCATGTGCGGGTGCCGGTCCTGGCCGAGATTCCCGTGCTCCATGAGGACCCAATCTGTGGAATAATGACCGATCCTGAAGCGACACCGCACCGCATCGAACATGATGGTCATGTGTGGTCCTACCGCGGGCCCCGGTGCCGCAGGATGCATGCGAAGCAGCTCGGGGTCAACGTGGCGGACAAAGCCGGCCAATCGTCATCCGCAAGCGCGTGAAAGTCGGCCGACATTTTCCGGCGCGGCTGGAGTGCAAGTGTTGTTTCCGACGACCTGACGGTTCTGCGGAGTTGCGTACGTGTCCGGTCCGATAGTGCTGCCAGTACCGTTTGAACGTGCACCTCGTGTGCGTCGTGGAATTCCTCGCCGCCTAGTGAGGGCAGGGTTCGTCGCTGCACTCTTGGTTGCTTTGGTGTTCGTCGCGCCAAACCTCGGTGCCTTCTTGGTTTCGACTGACCCAGCAATGCCTTCGCAGGTCACATTTCTCACCTATGGGGTGAGTATCCGGCGCGGTGCGTTGGATGCAGCGGTGGCGCGGGTTCGATCAGGTGAAACGGGGGCGCTTGTCCTCGGTGCATTGAACAGCCGCGATGCCGAGTACTACGTCACACCGCACAGCGCCGAACTGGCACGTACGTACCTCGTCGATGCGGGTGTCAGGCCAGAGATGATCACCACGCTCCCGTCGGTATCGAGCGAGTGGGAGGAAGGGGAGGCGCTCAGGGTTGCGGTAGTTCGGGAACGGTGGACAAGCATCGTTGCGTACGCGCCGGATTTCCGGTCACGGCGCACGCGCGGTGTGCTTCGGAGGCTGCTCGAAGGTACTGGCTCGGACTTGAGGGTGGTTTCCGTTCCCGATGTCGAGGTGCGCCTGGACCGCTGGTGGGAGACGCGTCCTGGGATCAATGTGATCTACAACGAATATCCGCGTCTTGTCTACTACTGGCTCCTCGGACGCCTCGGGTAGGGTGGCCCATCGAACGAGGGTTGTGGCGGTCGCCTGGTGTGCCAGTCAGTCACTGACTGAAACCACTCGCCCAGGGCAACCAGGGTTGGTTCAGACCATGCGGGTCCGACGAACTGAATGGCGACTGGCAGGCCACGGGTGGTGAAGCCGCAAGGCACCACGACGGCGGGTAGTCCGGCCAGGTTTGACGCCGGGACGATTGCCCGATTGTTTGGCTGAACGTGGGGGTCTGTGGCCGAAGCGCTCGAGAACATGTCAAGTGGTGCGTCATGGGGCGGCGCACCATCGGCCCGGGCGACGGTAACGATCACGTCACAGGATGCGAACATTGTTTTGAAGGCGCGGATTACGTGCCTACGCGCGCGCTGGGCATCAATGTACACATGCGCAGGAATCTCGCGTCCGGCAAGGAGTGATGCTTTCTGTTTTGCATCCACGAGGAGCTGAAACTGGTCACTTTCGATGAGGTCGCCGTGGGCTGATGCGGCCTCGGAAGCACCGATGGTGCTGATGATTGCGCCGTACGGGATTTCGGTTGGGAGAGATGCATGAACCCACGACGCGCCTAATCGATGCAGGTCCCGCAGGGCGGTGGCAAAGGCTTCCCTTGCGGGTGGAGACGCATATTCGTCGAAATCGGCCTGCGCAAAGCCAATTCGAAGGGAACTCAGGTGATCCGTGCCGGGCAATTCGGCAAGACGTCGGTGTCTTCGACCACGGGTTGAGTCATCTGCCGGGTCGTAGCCCTCGATGGCCCGGAGGACCGTCCACGCGTCACGGGCGGTCCTGGCAAACGGCCCGGCTTTGTCGAGTGTCCATGAGAGTGGCATCACCCCGTGACGGGAGACCAGTCCAACGGTGGGCCGGATCGCGGACACCCCACAGAATGCGGCAGGGGTGACGATGGATCCGCTTGTCTCTGAACCTATCGCGAATGGCACGAGGCCAGCGGCGACGGCGGCTGCCGACCCACTTGACGAACCGCCCGCCCAGTGATTGACGTTCCATGGGGTCCGCGTTGCTCCTTGGAGGGACGCATTCGGGTAGCGGTAGCCCCATCCGCCAGCAAGTTCAATGGTTGACAGCTTTGCGACCAGTGGCGCACCGGCGGATTCGAGGCGCGTCACGATGGTCGCGTCCGTGTCGAACGTCCGGTCACGATACGGTGGCGCGCCCCATGTCGTCGGCGCACCCTTGACCGAGATGAGATCCTTGGCCCCCCACGGGATGCCAGCCAGTGCCAGTGATCGAACCGTTCGTCGGTTGAGGCGCGCGACATCCGGATGGGCGCGGTTGGGCAGGGTAGCCGCCACTGCGTTCAGGTCGCGACCGATCGTTTCGAGGCCATCGATGGCGAGGCGGACAAGTTCACCGGGTGTCGTCTCTCCACGGTCCAGACGGCTGCGCAATTCGGGGATCGTCGCAAACCGCAACGGATTGGTCATGGAAAGCAACATCCACCGAGCTGGTGAATAGGGCGACGTGCGGCGTTGGGCAGTCTCACGGCGCACCTGCTGGAGTGACGTCCTCGGTCAGGCCAAGGCTGCGGATGGCACTTGCGAACCCGGCGTGCATGCGCCGTTGGTCGGCCAGGAGCACATCCGGGTGGTCGGTCGGCCTGGATCCTGTCCCTGCGATTGACCGAATGGTTTCGAGGTAGGCGATCCCGGCCGGTGTGTCGATGTCCCAGTTCGCCGGGACCCACCCGGAATCGTCACTCACTGGACGGTCTCGGAGACCCCAACAAACACGGGCTTCAGTGGCAATCGCCACTTGGCTTTCGGGGCGGTCGAAGTCACCTCCGGTGCCATCGCATACCACGATCGGTCGTGGATGAGCGCGGAATTCGGGGGTCTCGCGGAGTGCACTTATGGCCCGTCGGAAGGTGTGCGACCCGCTTCCGAACGGTGGGGACATAAGGTGAACGTCGGCAACGAACTCGCTAGCGATGGCACCATCTGCCACGCTGGCACCGACAAGAAGGCGCTTGCCTACCTTGGATGTATCACGAACTTGTCTTGCGAGCTCGTTGATCCGGTCCGGGTGCAGGATTGCGTGACGGTAATTGTAGGTGGCAGATCCTTGGCAGACGTTGATGATGACATTCCCATCATCCCGATCCAAAAGCCAACGGCAAACCTGGTCGGTTGCGCGGCGGACCGCAGCTTCGTCGTCCAGGCGGGCATCCTGTCCGGGTCTGAAAAGATCGAGGATGGCCACAAGCCCGCTGTCGGAAACCGCGTTCAGGATCCGCTCGAACCGTGATCGGGTGGCAGGATCGAAGGATCCGTCGTGAGTGAATGCAGGAGAATGCCATGGCGGGTCCGGGGATTGCCACGGCGGGGAAGTTCGCAGCGCGTGCGTCTCAGGTCCGCCCTGCAGGGTCAGCGCTACGGCGTCGAGACCGCAGGCGCGCCACCTTGGCAGGACGCTCGTGAACGCGGTGACATTCCGGTCCGGGTCCCACGGGGTTCCATCGGCGTGCGTCCAGAGTTCCCGGGTAATCGGGTTGGCATCGGCAAACGCCGCCATCGACGCACGGCGGTTGAACAGGAGGCCTTCGAGACGGTGACCGTTCCAAGTACGCCCGGGATGGGTAGGCGTGCCGTTCACAACAAAGTTGTCAGCGGCGATGGAAAGGACTGCCTTCATTAAGAGGTCGGCCCAGCCTTCCATTTGCGAACCCGAGTCCGACAGTCCCGGAGTGTGACGCTGGGCCAGGTTAGCGTGCTGGAAACCCCGGTGCGGTTGCAACGGTGGCCTTGAGTTGGGACGTGCGATGCCCGCGAAGTCTCGAGAATGCACCGGTCACCGCAGCATCATCGGAAGCAAGTCCAACAATGAGAATGATCGCTCCGGCGCCGCAGATGATGAGCCATGTCATGGGTTCCACCATCATGTAACGCCCGGGGACTCGGGGATGTTCCGTGAGGACCAGTTTCGGGAAGGAAACCTCCTCGATTGGCGCCATCCAACCGTCTTAGGCGGTCGGTTCTGCGGTGTCGAGCGAAACGATCCGTTCGGTATTCGCCCAAAGTTGGCGTGCAAGGCGCTCATCGAGACTGTTGGTCGACAGGGGATCAAAGGTCCCGGCAACCATCGTCACAGGAACTTCTTGATCACTCTGCCCATCATCACCGTCGTCCGCGATTGGCTTGAGAAAGACCTGCAGGGTTGGCAGGTTCGGCATGAGGATGGTGTGGGAACGGATCGATCCCATCCGGCCGGGAACTTCGCTTGCCAGGGCGGTCAGGAGCGGTGCGCAATCGTGTGCGTCGAGAGCAATATTGGCCCCGGTGTCCAGTACCTTGAGTGCCTCTGAAGTCGAGAACTTGGCGGGCGCATCGGGTGAGAGTCCACGTGCGTGGATGAGCTTGCGTGTTGAACCGCCGGCACCGGTGAAGCGGCGGGCGCCCGCGACGAATGCGTCTGGGGAATGCGTCACGATCACGGTGGCAGCGCCCATCGCGGCCGATGCAATTGCGGCGGCCTCCACGAGTTTCCGGTCGGTTGCCGATAGTGGTGCGTCGCCAATCGTGATCCGGATGATCCCGGCGCGGACTGGGGTACTGTTCAGTGCGTCGGTCGCGCGTCCGATGGCATTGTCGGTGACGAGACCGATGCCTTCGAGACTATCCCCGGCGATGGGCATCACGCCAGTTGAGATCTCGAAGGCGAACCACTCCGCAAGGGCTTCAACACTCCGGGTCTCGATCCGAGCCAGGCGTACGGGGTCGATGTGCGATCCGGTGGCAACGAGGACGCCGATTCCACTCGCTTCAGCGAGGCGACGCATGAGAAGCGCATCCCGACCGGCGCCGGGAGGTGTCAGGTCAATCGCTAACGACAGGCCATGCGAAGCAGCGTCGCGATAGCCGTCTATGAGTTGGGCATGCGCAAGCTCCGGCCGCTGGTCGCCGGCCATTCGGCCGCTGATCTGACGCCAGTCACTGGCGATGTGGCCCCAACCGGCGACATTCCCTCGCGTTTCTGCCGTCGCGAAAGTACGGTCGCTCAATACTGTTCGAATGGTCATTCGGGGATTGTGCCGGTCGGAGTTGCCATGATCAGATGAGCGGTTCGTTTTGCCAGTCGGCCAGCGATGGCGCGTCTCCCGCATCCCCGGCAAGTAATTCGCCGTGGTTCGCAACAACCTTCCGGAAGGCATCGGCGTACCGGGCAATCGCTTCGGGGTCGTAGGAACGGAACCACGGGATGCCGTAGACATGCTTGCCGATGTTTTCGGCGACTGGGAGGTCACCGCGACGTTCCCGGACGTCCCGGGTCGCAAAGGCCACCCGAGTGGGTTTGCCGTGTCCGTAGATATCGGCCGTGTGGAAGAGCGGATGCAGGTGCAGGGGCTTGTAGACAAGACCGGGTCTGCAGTCGATCCCTTCGGCCTTGACGGCCTGGCAGAACCGCGTGACGGATAGGCCACCAAGTTCCTCCGGTCGGTACAGGCCCTTCGGGTTGTACCACCCACCCATCGTTGAACCGGACGTTGGACTGACGCGGTGTGCATGCAGTCCCGGGACGCCTTCCAGAAGGTCCCAGAACTCGTTCATCGCGCGCTGGATCCCGTTCATGCGGTGGTCGTACGTTCGGAGTTGCACCCGGCCGACGGCGGAACTCATCTGGTGCATCCGGTACTTGGTGCCACCCATTGGCAATCCCCGGTACGGAGCGAGGTCAGGTTCCTGGATCGACTCGTCAAATCGCTCGTAGTGAGCGAACGCGATTGCCCGGTCATGGATTTCCGCGTCATCGGTCGTGAGCATGCCTCCTTCGCCAATGGGAAACGACTTGCCGCTCATGCATGAGAAGGCAGCGACGTCCCCGATGGTGCCGAGACGGCGACCCAGGAAAACCCCGCCGTGGGCGTGCGAGACATCCTCGATCACTTTGAGACCGTGGCGCTGGGCGACCGCCATCACCCTATCCATGTCTGTCGGGTAGCCCATGTTGTGGGTCACCACGATTGCCCGGGTGCGTGGGCCAATCCGCGCCTCCAAAAGGTCCGGGTCAATGCAAAGGGAGTGGTGTTCGATGTCGATGAAGACTGGGGTAGCGCCGAGCGAGTAGACAGGAAGGATCGATGCCCAGTAGGTGATGCTCTGGCAGAGGACTTCGTCGCCGGCGCGAACACCAACGGCCCACATCGCGGTATGCAGGGCGGCAGTGCCGGTGTTGAACCCGACGGCGTACGTCTGGCCCTGCCACGTGGCGTACTCGCGCTCGAATTGGCGGGTGACATCGGTGCCAGACATCGCGCCGCGCCTGAGGACGTCCAGAACTGCCTCTTCGTGCTCGCTGGTTACCTCAGACCACCGGAAGAGATTGGGATATGCGTTGGAAATCGCCTTGGGGCCTCCAAGGATTGCGAGTCGGCTCATGCAGTTTCTCCGGCATGCCGCCGGGATCTCCGGCGGGTTGCACCCGATTCAACGCCCCCGCTCGCTTGCAATCGTCAGGTGGTAGTCACCGGCAGGTCACCGAGAACTTCACGGGTTGGGGTCATCCCACTTCGCATAGATGACCGTAGCGTGGAGTTCGCCGGTGCTTGACCGGGCGTACTCCGGGATGCGTCCGATCTCGCGCCATCCCGATGACCGGTACAGGCGGTTTGAGGGATCCCCTTCACGGGTGTCAAGGACGAGTGTGGTTCGGCCCTGACTGCGGGCGATCGCTTCCGCGTGCGCAATGACGGCGCGGCCAATCCCCTGACGCTGCCACGCAGGGTCAACCAGGACCTTGGCAATCTCCGCCCGGTGTCTTCCATTCGCTTGGCCCGCAAGGTGCACCTGCGCGGTGCCGACAACGGTTCCTCCGACGGTTGCCACGACCAAACGGGTGTCAGCGCGCGGAAGGCGTGCCCAGTACGCCTCGGCTTCATTCGGGTCGAGCGGCGCAAGGAAGCCGACGGCCGCGCCATCATTGACGATGCTGACCAGAATTGAGACGAGCGACGACTTGGTTGCATCATCGAGCGAAAGCATCTCGCGAACCTGGATTTCCGTTGCCGTCATGCGTCCGACACCTTCCCTGAGACTGGAGCAGGATGTGGGAGAGCGACCAAAATGGGCGCTACAGGAACCGCACCACGTAGATGTCGGCAGCGATACCGAGTGCAGCGGCGACCACCAGACCGACGAAAATCCGCATGAACCGCCGACCCAGTTCGGGCAGGAACGGCCGTTGGTAGACCGCGGACCACGACAAGGCCGTCCTGAAAGCGTGTTCGCTTACCACGGTCAACCCGAACAGGAACGACCCGCAGAAGAGCTCAAATACCAGGTACGTCGCCTGGAACCTGAACTTGATCTCGACCGCGTTCGGGTTACGGAATCCGTACACCGCTGCGAGCGTCGTCTCGACGGGTGCCCGGAGGATCAGGAACGTCAGGACGCAAGCCGCGACGATGATGATCCAGAGCCCGTAGATGACAAGGTGCGCGCGCACTGCATCCAGACGCCCAGTGCCATCGCCAAGCCAACGTGGCTGGGTGGATGCGCCCTCGGCCGATGTCGCAGGTTGCCCGATCACAGGGCAATCGTACCGCGGGTTCTCCCTTCAGGATGCGAACAGGGACGGGTTCCCTGTTCGCACCTTGGGTTCGGAATCGAACCGGATCAGTTCTCGTGCCAGGTCATTCCTTCACCGCGGACCAAGCGTGAACGGCGTTCGTACGCCCCGGGCCATTCCACGGGCAAGTCGCCGTTGGTGACCATGAGGCTGAGCGGGTTCAGTTTGGTGAGCAGAGGCAATTCGATCCGACGCCTCCTCCGGGCGCTCTCGAAGAGTCCCATCATGATCTCGGTCACGACGCGACCATGTGCCGCATTGCTGATGGCGTGGTCATAATCGAGTTTCCTGTCGAGGACGTCCACAACCTGCTGACACTGGTGCGCCCAGCAGTCATGCCACGTCGCTTCGACGTTCACCCACCCGCCGGTGGTCGCGTTCATGTACCGAACGACACCGAACTCGTCGTTGTACTTCGCGGATGATCCCTCTGGCTGGGCCATGTCGCCGTCGCTCCGGAGGTCCTTGTCGACGGGTCTCCCGGTCCAGAACTCCATCATGCCGTCGGTGCCTATGACGCGGGCGCCCTGTCCGAGACGTCGGCCCGGTTCCCCGATTGCCGCGCGGCTGCCGGCGAGTTCACCCTGGATGAGCAGGGTTGCACCGCTTTCGTACCCGATCACGCCGAGGCAGCGATCTTCACAAGGGATGCCTCGCTCCATCACGTCGGTCAGCCGTTCAACCGCACCCATGACCCACTGCGGGCGCGCCTCTTCGAGCAGGTATCCGGCCAGCCGGATGTTGTGGGAGTTGGTATTCAGGATGTTGCCACCATCATCAATGGCAATCTGCTGGATGCGCCCGATCACCCCTGACCGGATCAGTTCGCGTGCCTTGAGCCAGGTGGCATGGTGCGGTCGCTGGAATGCGATGAACAGGGACACCCCGTTGCGTTCGCAGGCGGTCAGCATTGCGTCCGCTTCACCGAGGGAGAGTGCCATCGGCTTCTGGCAAATGATGGCCCGGGGTTTGCGCGCCGCTGCGGCGATGGTCATCTCGGCGTGTTGGCGATGCCATGAACAGACGTCCACGATGTCCGGACGTTCCGCATCAAGCATCTCCCGGTAGTCCGCGTACCGGTGGTCGGCACCGATGCCGAAGAACTCGCCGAACTCGCGACGGGCATCGGGATGGGTGTCGGCGCAGGATCCAATCGCGACCGGGTGGTCAGGAACGTCTTGCCAGCCGCGCGCGTGGACGCGTCCGATCGTCCCGCAGGCAATCACGGCAGTGCGGTATCTCGCCATCTCTCTCCACTCACGTGCAGGCCTGTCGCAAGTCCATGTGCCATCAGGTGACTTTTGGGTCCATGGACGACGCGAGGCCCTTGCACGCCCTTCATTTGGCGCTCCCGACCCGTGTGGCCGGTGGCGGGCGGAGTGTATCGCCAATCCCGACGATGGGGTGTCCCTCGGTCAGTCGGCGCCGATGAGACGTCGGATTTCGGCACGCGCATCGCCAGTGAACGGCGTGCCGTGCGCACTAAACACGAGATCGATGGTGTCAAGGTGCGGAGCGAGGACAGTGCGCAAGTCGGCCGCAACCTCTTCGATCGAGGTGGCTGCACGAGGGTTGGCACCGGGTGCATGGATGATCAGGTGGTCACCGCGCTCCATGAAGACGTCGCCACTGAAGAGGACCCCTCGGCCGTCCGGGGCGGTCCATTTCAGGAGTGTGTCCCCGATGAAGGCGGCATGGACCGGGATCGCGACAAGTCCGCCTGGCAAGCGATCGGAGGCGCCGTACAGGCGGTCCGGCGTTGCCTCGTACTCCCCGTCTCCGGCGGAAGGCGCCCAGATCGGGATGCCCCATTGGCTGCGTGCCACGTAGGCGGCGCGTTCGTGCATTTCATTGGTGAGGATTGTGGCCGCGGGGACACCACCCATCTGTTCGACAATCGACTCAAGGTGGCCCAGCGTTGGCCCGTCGGGCAGCAGCGGGTCAATGAGGATTGGGCCGTCAGACGTGGTGACCACGTAGGAATGCCAGAGACTTACGCCACTCTCGCGCTGGTAGGCGTGTCCCCACCGGACGAGACGCGGATAGTGCGACGTTCCGATTTCGATGGAAACCGGGGAGGATGCCGGGCCAGGTGGAGAAGAGGCCGTCATTGTGATTGTCTCCCTTCGGCAGGTCCAGACGTGGACGTCAATTGAGTGATTGCGCCGACCACCGACGCCTTGTCCATGGGGTCGGTGACCCACTGAAGAGGGCCAAACCACGCCTCAAGTCGTTCTGGCGTATCCTACGGCATCATGACCGAATCAAGACACCCCGACGGCCATTCAGATGACCATGGCAAGGCAGGCCCGGACGCTTCAGTGGTGGGCCACGGTCCGGCGAAGTCTCCACACCGTGAACGTGCGGTACACGGTCTCCACGGTGTCGACGGCGTTGTCGAGGCGCTCGCAGGTCAGCGGTACGTCACTGACCGCTCGCTGGCGACGGCACTCTATCTCTCACTGGCGTTGCCAAAGCCGCTGCTCCTTGAAGGGGAGGCTGGTGTCGGCAAGACCGAGATTGCAAAGGCGCTGAGTGCAATCACGGGGGCTCCCCTGATCCGTCTGCAGTGCTACGAGGGCCTTGACATCGCCCATGCAGTCTATGAGTGGGACTACAGCCGGCAGATGCTTCACATCCGCATGCTTGAGGCGCAAGCCGGTGCGGGAGGGACGATGGATGCCGATGACCTGTTTGGTCCGCGGTTCCTCGTCCGGCGCCCACTGCTCCAGGCGATCGAGGCGACCCGGGAGATGCCTCCAGTGTTGCTCATCGACGAACTGGACCGGGCCGATGACGAGTTCGATGCATTCCTGCTCGAATTGCTCTCTGACTGGCAGGTCACGATCCCGGAACTCGGGACGATCAAGGCGACCGTGCCTCCGATGGTCATCATCACGTCCAATCGCACGCGCGAGCTGCATGATGCGTTGAAGCGCCGCTGTCTCTACCACTGGATCGAATATCCGACCGTGCAGAAGGAACTCGAGATCATCGCTGCCCGGATTCCGGACGCGCCCAAACCACTCTCAGTGCAGATCGCAACGTTTGTCCAAGCACTCCGCAAGGAAGACCTGTGGAAGGTTCCCGGAGTTGCGGAGACCCTGGACTGGACCGCAGCGATGATTGCCCTGGGGATTGAGGAACTCAAGAATCCAATCGTCCTGGATACGCTGGGGACGCTGCTCAAGCACCAGGAAGACGTGGTCCGGGTCCAACGCGACCTGTATCCACGCCTTGTGGGCGAGGTGGCTTCTGGCAGTGATAGCCGCCAGTGACCGGGTCTGGCGCGCCACGCCGGTTGATGACTGACATTGTCAGTGTTGCCATCGAACGGCCCAACGAGGTGGCCGGGGCGTTCTTGCATCGCATTGTGCGCTTCGGGCAGGCCTTGCGAGCCGAGGGGATACCGGCAGACCCGACACGGGTGCAGACTCTTGCGACAACCCTTGGGTTCATTGACCTTGGGCGACGCGACGACTTGTATTTTGCGGCGCGCACCTCACTGCTCTCCCGGCCTGATCAACGCGATACCTTTGACCGCTTGTTCGCACGGTTTTTCCCGCCGCTGCGCCGGAAATCGGTTGAGCCGCCTGCTGACGCGGATGGTTCGGACCCAGAGGGTGTGCCCGGCGCGCCAGATGCGGAACATGCGTCTGATGGTGAGGGCGAAGACGACGACCGTTCGCCGACCCCAGGGGCAGCCGCGTTCGTGTTCGAACTCGATGAGCCGCCAGATGCATCGCAGTCGGATGACGGCAGCGCACCACCTGCGGTGGCCAGCTACAGCTCAAGCGAGACGCTGAGGACGCGGGATTTCTCTCACCTGACTGACGCGGAAATTGCGGTACTGCGCCGGTTGATGGCTCGCCTTCGCACCCGTTCGGCACAACGGCTTACCCGGCGGATGCGCCCGGCTCCCCGTGGGCCTACGTTGGATCTCCGGCGCACCATTCGGCGAAGCCTCACCACCGGTGGCGAACCGTTGACGTTTGCCCGCCGGGAACTCAAGGTGCGTCCGCGCCCGATGGTCCTGCTATGCGACGTCTCAGGAAGCATGGAACGCTATACGCGTCTCCTTCTGCAGTTCCTTCATACCGTGTCGCATGGAACTGGCGCGACGGTCGAAACATTCGCATACGCCACCCGGCTCACCCGGATAACGCCCGCACTCAAGCGCCGTCGGGTAGAGGATGCGCTGACACGGGTCCACGAAGATGTGCAGGACCTTCATGGCGGAACGAGGACTGGCGAGGCGCTCGCATCCTTCAATCGAAATTGGGCGCGTCGTGTCCTCGGGCGTGGGGCAATCGTCCTCATCATTTCAGATGGGTGGGATCGAGGAGACCCGGTGCAACTCGGCAAGGAGATGGCCCGGTTGCAGCGGACGCCTTTCCGGTTGTTCTGGCTCAACCCATTGCTTGGTTCGCCAAGCTATAAGCCGCTGACACGAGGCATGCAGGCAGCTCTGCCCTACTTGGACGATTTTCTGCCTTCCCACAGTCTTGAATCGCTGCACGACCTCGTGGCGCGCCTTTCGGAACTGCCGTTGCGTCGGAGCGGGCCGGTCCCCGCACATGCGAAACGACGCCCGCGTTCGCCGTTCCTTCCCCCGATGGTCCGTCCGCGCTAGACGTCTCCCGGGATCAATGCCTTCAGGGCGTTGGGGAAAAGTGGTGTGACAAGCGTGCGAACCGCACGTGCATAGGATTGGATCTCCCCTTGGGCATCCTCATTGAGCCGCTGGGAGAGAAAGTGGGCAATTGCCTGCACGCTTGCGGTCCATCTCCAGACCGTGTGAAGGCCGTACGCCGGCAGGAAGAGACGTGCCTGCTCGGCGCAGATGCCGGAGGCAAGGGCCCAGTCATAGTGGGCAAGCCCTTGGACGATGAGCGCCTGCAGGCGCGTCGTTGCTTCGGACGCGGTCGCGTCGTCGACTGGCCCGCCGGATCCTTGCTTGCTGGTTTCCGGGCGCGAGCGCCATGTGGGTGTGGTCGGCAGTCCCGGGATGTAGAACTCGGGAGGCAATGTCACGTAGCGTCGGCTCGCCTCATTGCGTGCGTGGAGGAGGTCGCCACTGCCATCACCACCGTCATCTCCCTGGCCTCGCCATCCAAGCGCTTCGGCGAAATCGGCGGGCAGTTCAATCCCGAGGAACTCGGCACTGTCTGGAGTGTGAGCTGCCCCGACCCGATACTTGAACCATTGGCGCGCAATCATGATCGGCGCCTTGATCTCCAGGGAGACGGTGGCATGCCGGAAGGGGCTATGGTGCCCGTGGGAGGCGAGAAAGGTGATGAGGCGCTCGTCAGCCGCCCGGAACGCCGTTGCCTCCTTCATGTAGGAGGCGCGCGCGGCGTTCGTCACGGACAGGTCATCACCCATCCAATCGACCAGGCGGACATAGCCGATGTCAAGGACTGGCATGCGCTGGCCACGTGCAACCGGTGTCTCTCCAGAGGGCAGACCTGCCACGATAGTTTGTACCTCACGCGCTACAACGGCGCGGCACCGTGCGGCGGACCCGCCCAACCGCGAAAGGAACGTCGATGAACTACTGGCTCTGCAAGACCGAACCGTCGGTCTACTCCTATGAGCAATTGGAGGCGGATCGCGAAACCCGGTGGGACGGTGTTCGGAACGCGACTGCGCTGATTCACCTCCGCTCAATGGCGGTTGGGGATCAACTCGTGATTTATCACAGTGGCGATGTCCGATCGGCAGTTGGTCTTGCCGAGGTCATTTCGGCGCCTCACGCCGATCCCGAGGCCGGAGACCTTCGGTGGACCGTCGTTGACGTGCGTGCGGTCAAGAGGCTTGAACCACCGGTTTCGCTGGGTCACCTCAAGGGATTGCCCGAGTTCGCCGGAAGTCCTCTGGTACGGATCTCCCGGCTATCGGTCCTTCCATTGACGGACGAGCAGTATGCGATCATCGCTGCTGCCCACCCTTGACCCCAAGCCAGGCAACGCAGCGGTACCACGCCGAATGGGCTCAATCGTCGCCGTGTGCTTCCGCAGGCGGGCGTCCGTGCCAGTCCATCGTGCCGAGTTCGGTGAAGTGACGCTCGACGTACGGCGAGGGATAGACGAAAAGCATCACGAACGGTTCGTCGCTGGCGTTGCGGAAGCAGTGAGGCACACCTGCGGGGACGTACGTGGAGTCGTACGCGGTGAGGACCTGCTCGACGCCGTCGATAGTGGCGACGCCCGAGCCGTCAACGATTGTCACCTGCTCTTCGCAGTTGTGCGTGTGCATTGGCACCGCCGCGCCGGGCGCGAACTGGCTGATGCCACTCGTGAGTGACTGCGCGCCGACCTGATAGGTCGTGAGGCGCTGGGACATGGTCCCCGCCTCCTTGCCCGGAACCTTCCAACCCTCGAAGCGGATGATTGGCATGCTGTCTCCAAACGGCGTTTTTGGGACTTCGGCGGTGCCGACGGGCGTCGTGGCTTCTAACGGAGCGCACCCCGCGGTCGCGGGAGTATACGAGGGCATTGCTATACTCGCCGGTGGCCGTACCGCTTGTGCGGCTTGAGTAGTCACGTCCCGGGACCGGAGGTTCGGTCACCATGGGTTTGCCTGAAGGGCGAGCCGGGTGCACGCCACGGGGTGAACGGGGCGGAAGCGGCGAGTGCCGGACCGGGAACGGTTCGCGATTGCCAGAGAACCGGAACCAAGGAGTGATCATGGCTGTCGTTTCAATGAAGCTGCTTCTGGAAGCAGGCGTTCACTTTGGTCACCAGACCAAGCGTTGGAACCCCAAGATGAAGCCGTTCATCTTCACCGAACGCAATGGCATTCACATCCTCGACCTTCAGCAGACCGTCACCTGCCTTGCGTCAGCATTCAACTTCATCCGTGACGTCGCTCGCCGTGGTGACAGTGTCCTGTTCGTCGGCACCAAGAAGCAGGCGCAAGAGGCGGTTGAGGAAGCTGCCAAGCGTTCTGGCCAGTACTGGGTGAACCAGCGGTGGCTCGGCGGCATGATGACAAACCAGGCCACGATGCAAATGCGGATCCGGCGCCTTCAGGAACTGAAGGCACGGCATGAGCGTGGCGAGTTCGCCGTGCTGACAAAGAAGGAAGCGACCAAGCTCACTGACGAGATGGAGCGGTTGCAGAACCGTCTTGGCGGGATCGAGGGCCTGCGTCGTCAGCCTGGCGCACTCTTCATCGTCGATACGCGCAAGGAACACATTGCAGTCGCGGAAGCACGCCGGCTCGGCATTCCGATCGTGGCGCTCGTTGACACGAATTGCAATCCCGATGAGATCGACTATCCCATCCCGGCAAACGATGATGCGATCCGGGCCATCCGCTTGCTTGCGGGACGGATCGCCGATGCCGTCATCGAGGGCCGAGGCTTCGCCGACGCGTCTGCCAAGGAAGAGGGTGCCGAGGCTGTTGAGGACGAGGAAGAGACCTTGAGCCAGGTCGAACTCGAACGCGTCCTTTCGGGCGAGACCACTTTGGCCTTCGTCGACGAAGTCGACGAGGATGGCCGCGCGTATGCCGGTCGCGGTGGACGACGCAAGGACAAGGACGAGGTGTAAGCCCGTCTGCGTTTGCGATACGCAATCTCGCGGGGTGGATTATTCAACTGATCTGCCCCGCGCCGGTTGGAAACAATGATGGCGCCCGCCGATACAGTGTGGTGCTGTGTCTGGGTGAACTGACGAACAGGCAGGCGAGACGGACATGGAAATCACGGCCCAAATGGTGAAGGCTCTGCGCGAAGAGACGGGCGCAGGCATCATGGACTGCAAGCGAGCCCTTCAGGATGCCGGTGGCAATTCCGAAGCTGCACGGTCCATCCTCAAGGAAAAGGGTTTTGCTTCGGCAGCCAAGAAGGCGTCACGTGAGACCGGGCAGGGCCTCGTGGAGACGTACATTCACGGCGGCGGTCGTATCGGGGCGATGGTCGAGGTCAATTGTGAGACCGACTTCGTTGCCCGAACCGACGAGTTCAAGACGCTCGCACGCGACATCGCGATGCAAATTGTCGCGATGAACCCGCGGTTCATCTCGATTGAGACTGCCTCGGAAGAGGAGATTGCCCGCGACGGCCTGACGGCCGAGGACGTGAAGCAAGCGTCCCTGCTTTCCCAGGTTTCCATTCGCGATAGTTCGCGGACCATTGGCCAGATGATCACCGAGACTATTGCCAAGTCTGGTGAAAATATCAGGGTTCGTCGCTTCCAGAGGTACGAACTCGGCCGGTAGGTTTCTTCCACAAGGGTGCACCGGCTCACCCACGTTCAGAGGGTGACTCAACGGTCGTGGTGTGTCTGGTGGCCCTGTCAGTGAAGCCATTGTGCCCACGCGTACCCGGAACATGGTCAGGGCCGGTGCGTTGAAGTGGCGAGTTGCCGAGTGAAGGAGACGCCCGTGGCCGTCAATGTCCAGAAGCAGGAAGTCGGCGGGCCGGAACACCAGATCGCGCCCGGCCGGCGCCCATATCGCCGGGTCCTGCTCAAACTGGGTGGTGAGTACCTGGTCGGTGACGCCCGGTACGGGATCGATCCAAGGGCGGCGCAACGGCTTGCCGAGCTTCTGGCACAGGCAATCCATGACACGGGCGTCGAACTGGCGATCGTGATCGGCGGGGGCAATCTGTGGCGTGGGGACACCGGTCACCAATTGGGTATGGAAGAGGCTCAGTCCCACTACATCGGCATGCTCGGCACGTGCATGAATGCACTCGCGCTGCAGGAAGCTCTGGAGCGTGTCGGGATCGTGACGCGGGTCCAGACAGCGATCGAGATGCGTCAGGTTGCTGAACCGTATATCCGCCGGCGAGCGATCGACCATCTTGAGGATGGCAAGGTCGTGATCTTTGGCGCAGGCACGGGCAATCCGTTCTTCACGACCGATACGGCCGGTGCCTTGCGCGCGATGGAGATTGGCGCGGACGTATTGTTCAAGGCGACCTACGTGGATGGCGTGTACGATGCTGATCCGCGGAAGGTTGCCTCCGCGTCACGGTACGACCGGATAACGTACCTGGATGTGCTTAACCAGAGGCTCCAAGTCATGGACAGTACGGCCATTTCGCTGTGCATGGAACACAGTCTGCCCCTGGTGGTCTTCCGCTTGGAGGAGGCTGATGCGCTCACCCGTGCAATCCGGGGCGAGAGCGTCGGTACGCTCGTTGGTCCGGCAGACTTGCCAACGGACGTCAAGTGATCCTGAGCAAGGGTCACCAGTAGCGTAGTCTGTCTTTCTCGGTTCCCGCACCGCGGGTAAGATGCAACGGGATAGCGAAGAGATGAGCCAGGACACTGTAGGGGCAGCGATCAGCAGCGGCGAAGGCAAGATGGGCAAGGCGATTGATTCGCTCGAGCATGACTTGTCTGCGATCCGGACCGGGCGGGCGAGTGCCGGGCTGGTGGAACGGATCGTGGTCGAGTATTACGGTTCCGAGATGCCGTTGAGCCAGATGGCCAACATCAGTGTGCCCGAGGCACGGGTAATCGCGATCCAGCCGTGGGATCGCGGTTCAATCAGCGCGATTGAGAAGGGGATCCTCAAGAGCGACCTTGGCTTGACGCCGAACAACGACGGCCAGATCGTCCGGATCAATCTTCCGCAGTTGACCCAGGACCGTCGCAAGGAATTGGTCAAGGTCGTCGGTCGGCGGGTCGAAGACGCGCGTGTCGCCCTTAGAAATGTTCGTCGTGACGTGATCGATCATGTTCGCGCATTGAAAAAGGACAACAAGGCCACCGATGATGACATCCGGTCCGCCGAGGGACGCATGCAGAAGCTGACCGACCGTTTCGTCGCCGAAGCGGAGAAGCTGGGTCACCGCAAAGAGGCCGAAGTCCTCGAGGTATAGGTGGTTGTGGCTCCTGGCCGGTCTCCCGTCAAGGATGCAGGTGTGAAGACCCCAAGGGGCTCGTTCTCGACGGTCTCGCCGGTCGCGAGTGGTTCGCCTGCGTCCACGCTGCCTGTGCGGAGAGTGGTGCTGGAGCGGACGTTGACCGCGTTCTTGGCTGCGCCACCCGTGCTCCTGGCTGTCTGGGCCGGCGGGGCGTGGTTCCTGTTTGGTTTGGCGATCATCGTTGGCGCCGGACTGCACGAGTTCTACGGGCTTGCGCGGCGCACCGGCGCAATTGTGGTTGCCCCTGTCGGGTTCTTTCTGGCTGGTTCGCTGCTGCTCCTTTCGCCGGGAGCGGAGTTGCTTCTCGTGTCGTTGGGAGACATTGCTGATGCCGGAGCGTTCCGGTCGAGCGTGATTGAAGTCCTGAACTCGAGTGCGAGCAAGCGGGAGTTGGTCCTTACTGTCACCGTCGTCGCGCCTCTGGTGGCTTTGCTGTTTCATCGCGAGGCATCGCGCGACCGGCTCACCGGGTGGGCGGTCACCGTCCTTGGTGCGTGGTATGTCACCTGGTTGCTCGGCCGTGTCGGCGCGTTGCGATTGCTCGATGCGCCAAGTGAGGCATTTGCCGGTGGCCGTGGTTGGGTTTTCCTTGTGCTTGGTGCGACGTGGGCGTGTGATACCGGTGCGTACTTCATTGGAACCCGGTTCGGGCGCACCAAGTTGATGCCATGGATCAGTCCGGGGAAGACCTGGGAGGGCGCCGGCGGGGGCGTCCTGCTGACCTTTGCGATTGTGTGGATGGCATCAGTCGACCTCGCGGCCTACGTGCCTGGCTTGACGGCAATCGGGTGGCGACCGTTGCCAATCCCGATCATCCATATTGTTCCCATGGCGATCGGCATCGCGATTGCGGCGGTCATTGGGGACCTTACCGAGTCGATGGTGAAGCGCGACGCCGGCGCAAAGGACGCCAGTGGGTTTTTCCCAGGACACGGTGGCATGTTCGACCGGATCGATTCAGTGCTCTTCACCGCACCGTTCGTGTACTACTACGCCGGTGCACTGCTTGGAACCGCGGGATGATGCTGACCGTGTGTGGCCAGGTGGATGAAGTTCAGTTCCGATGAGCCCATTGGACGGTGCCCACCTCGGTCGCGCCCTTCTCTCCCACGAGCCGCTCACACCGTTCGCCCCGCGCCGGGGACGCACCGGAAGGATCCGTGTCGCCGTCCTGGGGTCTACCGGGAGTGTCGGCAGGCAGGCACTGGACATGATGGCTGATCACCCGGACGTGTTCGAGGTTGTGGGATTGGCTGCCGGTCGGAACGTCCCCCTCCTTGCCTATCAGGCCCGTCAAGTGCGGCCCCGCGTTGTGTGCGTAACCGGCGGTGACGGATCGCCGACGGATCCAGCAGACCTTCGTGACGAGCTTGCTCGTGCGATTGGCAGGGACGGCTTCACGCTTCTTGCGGGCAATCACGAGCTGGCATCCGTTGCGACGATGCCCGAGGCTGACGTCGTTCTGGCAGCGACGAGCGGACGAGGCGCGCTTTCCGCAACCCTGGCGGCACTTGACGCGGGCAAGGATGTCGCACTTGCAAACAAGGAAAGCCTTGTTATCGCTGGTCCGTTGGTCGTTGAGTCTGTTCGGCGCCATGGCGGGAGGCTCTTTCCGGTTGACAGTGAGCACAGTGCGATCTGGCAATGCCTCTTCGGTGAGGACATGGACGGCGTGCGACGGCTGGTTCTCACGGCGTCTGGAGGCCCCTTTCGCGAGTGGGACCCTGACCGGATCAAGCAGATTGGCGTTGCGGATGCGCTCAGGCATCCCACCTGGCAAATGGGTCCCAAGATCACGATCGATTCGGCGACCTTGATGAACAAGGGTCTCGAGGCAATCGAGGCCCATTGGCTGTTCGGCATCCCTTTTGATCGGATCGGCATCGTTGTTCATCCGACCAGCATTGTCCATAGCCTGGTGGAGTTTGTGGACGGGTCACTGAAGGCCCAACTCGGATGGCCGGATATGCGATTGCCAATTCAGCTTGCGCTCACGGCGGGTGAACGGCTCGTCCGAAAGCGATCCGAGGCCGATCCCGCCTCCCGGCCATTCTCGTTGGCAGAACTCGGATCCTTGCCGTTCCAGGCACCCTCGTACGAGCGGTTCCCGTGTCTGGGCCTGGCGCTTGGGGCTGGACGAACCGGTGGGACCGCTCCGGCAATCCTGAGCGCGGCTGATGAGGTTGCCGTGGATGCGTTCCTGAACCGGGACATGCGCTTCGGCGCGATCGCGGAGGTCATTTCGGAGACCCTCGGGTCAATCGCATCAACGCCGGTGACGTCCTTGGAACAGGTTTTGGCGGTCGACGCCCATGCACGCGAGGTTGCCTCCCGTCTCGTCCAAACGCTTGGGTGACGCCAGTCCGCTCAAATGGGGGAACCGACGAGCGGGATCCAATCACACTCGGGGGCGCGTTGTCGTCACTGAACCAGATTGGGTGTTGACGGAAGGCGTGACCGTAAATCGTTCCGCGGGCGTGTACCGTATGAACGGGAGGTTCCACGAATGACGGCAACGGTCACCACGGTCAGCGTCTTCCTGGCGGTCTTGACCGTGCTGGTTATCGCGCACGAACTCGGACATTTTGTGGTCGCGCGCGTTGCGGGGATCCGCGTGCTCGAGTTCGGGTTCGGGTATCCCCCTCGGGTTTTCTCGATCACTCGAGGACTGACAACATACTCGTTGAACCTCCTGCCTCTCGGCGGGTTCGT
>CAMDTO010000037.1 GCA_945907765.1 Thermoflexus hugenholtzii JAD2
AGACTGTAAATCTGCCGGCTTGACTGCCTACGGTGGTTCGAATCCACCCCGGCCCACCAGGATGACACCCCGTGACCGGTTTTCCCGGGCACGGGGTGTCGCCATTTTGCGCGGATCGCAGCCGGGTTCGGCAGCCCCGGTGTGCCACCTGAGTGAAGCCGCCGTTTGACCCATCGGGGCGCCCGTTTCGGGCACGTCTGTGTCTGCCCGGCACGAGTTTTTACGGCGTACACCCTCGGAAGGCAGTTCTGTGAAGGGAATCATCCTTGCAGGAGGCAAGGGCACGCGCCTGCGTCCCTTGACCTACACCGGTGCCAAGCAGCTAGTACCAGTTGCCAACAAACCTGTCCTGTTCTACGCAATCGAAGACCTCGTTGACGCCGGGATAACTGAAATCGGCATTGTGGTTCCAGCTGACTTCCCGATGGGGCGCGAACAAATCATGTCCGCGGTCGGCGACGGTTCGCGATGGGGGGCATCAGTTACCTATATCGAGCAGGACGCCCCACGCGGTCTCGCCCACGCGGTGGGCATCTGTGAACCGTTTGTCGGGACAGACAAATTTGTTGTCTTCCTCGGTGACAACTTCATCCGCGAAGGCATCGCTGACCAAGCACGAACATTTCGTGATGGCACCATGAACACGATTCTGCTCCTGCACAAAGTGCCGAACCCTCAAGGGTTGGGCATCGCTGTCGTCGAGCATGGTCGCGTAGTGGAACTGCAGGAAAAGCCGGCCGTGCCAAAGAGTGACTTGGCAATTGTCGGCATCTACTTCCTGGACTACCATTTCTTCGAGGCTGCCCGGGGTCTGAAGCCATCCGCACGGGGCGAACTCGAGATCACCGATGCACTCTCACGGCTCATCGAGACCGGCAAGGACGTGCGCCCCGAAATGATCACTGGGTATTGGATTGACACCGGCAAGCATATCGACATGCTCGATGCCAATCGCCTCGTCCTTGACACCGTTGAAACACGAATTGACGGCGAAGTGGATTCCACGAGCCAAGTGACCGGTCGGGTGATCATCGAATACGGGGCATCGGTAGTCCGAAGCGTCATTCGCGGTCCGGCAATCATTGGAGCCGATGCCATCATCACCGACACGTTCATCGGGCCATTCACCGCCATTGGTGACGGATGCCGGATCACTTCAAGTGAAATCTCGCACAGCATCGTCCTCGACCATGCTCGCATTGAACACATCGAGGAGCGTATCGAAGATAGCCTGATTGGCCGCCATGCCCAACTGAGGCGGGCTTCCTCAAAACCGCGAGGGCACAAGTTCCTGCTCGGCGATTATTCTTCCCTCGAACTCCAGTAGGCCTCAAGAAAGAAGACCGTTTGGCTTGCTCGTTCCGCAAGCCAAACGGAATTCCCCACCCAACACATCAACCCCTAGATGTCAACGTCAACAGCCCTGCGTTCGCGTGCGGACGTGATGGTGGCCTCGATGAGTTCGATGTTGCGGCACGCCTCATTGCCAGTCACCAGAAGTGGCGAACCGTTCCGCACTGCCTCGTGGAGATTTCCAAAGAGGTCTCCCTTGGCATCACCCTCCTTTACGCGGAGGCTTGTCGTTGCGGTTTCGACGATGCAGGTGTCGTTGTCATGCCGCAATGTAGCCACCGTGCCGTAGATGAGCCATTTGGGTGGCGACAGGTAGGCGAAGTCGCATTTCCCGACCGTCGCGCGGCACCCATCGTCAAACACGATACGTGCCTCGAAGAAGTCGTCGGCGTCGCCCCAACGCAGGTGTCGCACGTCACCGTAGACCTGGACGACGCGATGCCCCGGCTTGAGACTGAGCACCTGATCAAACCAGTGTGGCCCGAAGTCAAAAATCGTGCCTCCGCCCATGTTTGCGGTGATCCGCCACTCCTGCTTGAAGTCGGGTGTTCCGAAGCCGACGGCCGGGCGCGCACCAGCCGAACGGTTCTCAATTGAAACTAATGCACCCAACAAGCCATCGCGCACTGCGGTCCGGACCTTGCAAACATCCTCGTCCCAACGACGGTTATGGAAGCACGAAATCAGCACCCCGGCATCACGCGCAGCATCGACCATTGCACGCGCGTCGGCACCTGTCGTCGCGAACGGCTTCTCTACCATCACGTGCTTGCCAGCCTTGATCGCAGCAATGGTGTGTTCGAAGTGCAAACTCGAGTGACTGGTGATGAAAACCAGTTCGATATCAGCCCCAAGGGCATCGCTAACTTGGCTGCCCGCGCGCATGCCAATTGACACCGCTGCCGCACGACGGCTCTCGGTGATATCGCTCACGGCAACGAGCCGGAACTTGTCTGGCGTAGCTGCCATCGCGCGCGCGTGAAACTCTGCCTGTCGCCCAAAGCCGATGAAGGCGACGCCAACGGGGTCAGTCATCCTGAGTTCCCTTCCATGGGCCACACCTGCACGTGGCACCTGCCAGACACGAACCACCGTCCGTGTCCTGTCCGCTCATACGCAATCACTGGTACCGTTATGTCGATGATGTCAGGTGGTCCACGACGCCCACACCGGAACAACCAGCGCCCGAGGCGCCCTTTCGACGGCAACCCCGCAGGTGCGGCGCAAAGTGCAGGCCAGCCAGCACCTGATCACCTCAGGAACCGACAGCCTCCGACCACTGCCTCCTTCGACATTGAGGTCAGAGGATACGCCCTCACCCGTCCTGATGGCGTGATGGTCATCCGGGAAGCGCAGCGACCACTCGATGCGCTTGCGCCCGGTGCCACACCAGACGCTGTCATCCCACCCGGCTTCGCACTGTCACGTGGTGTGCGTGTCGGGGACGCTGTAGTCGCCCGGATATCAGTGACTGGCAGGACTGCACAGACCACCGAGGTCATGGAAATTGACGGGCACTCAACTTCCGACGCGGTCAGTCGCCCCCGATTTGACCAACTCACCGCAATTTATCCCGACCGTGCGATAAATCTGTCACGTCCGGGCGCAAGCACTGGTCGGGTGCTTGGCCTCTTCTCCCCCATTGGTTTTGGCAGCCGGGTTCTCGTCGTTTCACCACCCAAGGCAGGCAAGACAACGGTTCTGCGGGAAATTGGTCTGGCGGTGATCGCCAACCACCCGAACGCTCGCCTGATCTGTTGCCTGATCGGCGAGCGACCAGAGGAAGCAACCGAGTTTTCGCGCCTGCTTCCCGCAACCACCTCGACGGGAACCCCAGTGGAAGTCGTGGCGACCACTTTCGACGACGCAACCTCCCGCCACGCAGCGTTGGCCGACCTGACTGCTGAACGTGCGCGCAGATTGGTCGAGGACGGGCACGATGTGGTGTTGCTTATTGACAGCATCACCCGACTGGTGCGGGCGCATAATGCGTCCACGACTGGACGCGGCGCGGGCAGAACGCTCTCTGGAGGTGTCAGCGCCGGGGCTCTGGCACCGTCACGACGGTTCTTCGGCGCGGCACGCGCCACTGACGAAGGGCCGAGCCTGACGGTCATTGCCTCGGTTCTGGTTGGGACCGAAAGCCGTCAGGACGACGTCGTTTATGAGGAACTCAAAGGCACAGGGAACAGCGAGATTGTGCTGAGCCGCCGCCTTGCGGAACGCAGGGTCTTCCCGGCAATCGACCTGCGAGCCACTGGTACACGTCGGGAGGAACTGCTGATCGCACCCGACCGCCTTGAGGCAATCCACCGCGCGCGTCGTGCCGTCGCAGCGTATGGCGACGCACCCGAGGCGATGGCCCGACTGATAGAAACCATCGAACTGTCTCCGAATGACGAAGACCTGATGCGCCGCCTCGTCGGGCGTTCTGGCCCAACGGCTCCGGCGCGCGGACGCGCCTGAGTACCCGCCACGCGCAATCAGGACCGGCGGTCGGGAGACTCAACCATCCAACGACCGGCCTGACTACGGTTTCGGTCAGGAAACCGGTGCCTGCCAGCGCAAATCCGGCTGGCGCGCTGCCCTGACCTCGTCCAGTCGCCCGACGGGAGTCATATGCGGTGCATTCTGGACGACACTCGGCGTGGTCCTCGCCTCGTGAGCCACCGCGATCAACGCGTTTGCGAACGCATCCATCGTCTCCTTCGACTCTGTCTCCGTCGGTTCGATCATGATCGCCTCAGGAGCAATAAGCGGGAAATAGATGGTCGGCGGATGGTATCCATGATCGATCAGGCGCTTTGCGATGTCTAGCGTCCGGACCCCGAACTCCTTGAACGGTCGCCCATCCAGCACGAATTCGTGCATGCAAATGCGATCCACGTAGAACGAGAAGTCGTCGGCAAGGAGCGCCCGCATGTAGTTCGCATTGAGTACGGCATTCGCCCCAAGGTCTCCAAGCCCTTCCTTGCCAAGCTGGAGGATGTACGCATACGACCTCAGGATTGCGTTGAAGTTGCCTTGGTAACTGTGGACGCGCCCAATCGAGTCGGGCCTATCGGCATCGTAGGCAAACGAACCGTCATGGGCTTGGACGACCAGGGGCGCAGGAAGGAACGGCTCGAGAGCGGCTGCCACGCAAATCGCGCCCCCACCAGGACCGCCACCACCGTGAGGGACTGCGAACGTCTTGTGCAGATTTACGTGCAACAGGTCAACCCCAAGGTCTCCTGGCCTAATCTGCCCCACAAGCGCGTTGAGGTTCGCACCATCGCAGTACACAAAGCATCCCACCTCATGGGCCAGACGGCAGATTTCCTCAATCCTACGCTCGAACAGCCCAAGCGTGTTCGGGAGCGTAATCATGATCGCCGCACAGTCATCATCGAGTTTCGATTTGAAGTCCTCAAAATCAAGTTCACCCGTGATGCGGTCGTGACCAATCGTGATGCTTTCGTACCCAGCCATGGCTGCCGTCGCCGGGTTTGTTCCGTGTGCCGAATCCGGGATAAGCACCTTCCGGCGCATGCGTCCTTGCTTGAGATGAGCCGCGCGGACCATCAGGATCCCGGTCAGCTCACCATGAGCCCCGGCGACGGGTTGGGTGGAGACACCAGGGAGGCCAGTAATTTCGGCGAGTTGCCGTTGGATGTCGTAGATAACCTGCAAGGCCCCCTGGACGGTCGAGGCTGGTTGCAAGGGGTGCAGGTTACGGAACCCGGGAAGGGCCGCAACATTCTCATCGATCTTCGGGTTGTACTTCATCGTGCACGAACCAAGCGGGTAGAACTCACTCTCGATCGAGTAGTTCCGCTTGGACAAGCGCGTAAAGTGACGCACTACATCGAGTTCGCTCAATTCCGGCAATGGCAATTCGTGGCGACGTTCGCCAGCGGGAATGATCTCATCAAGGTCTACCGTCGGCACATCAAGCGCCGGCACCTTGCCGGCACGGCGCCCCTTGACGCTCTTCTCGAAAACAACGGGAATGCCTTCCTGCCGTCCTGCGAAGATGCTATGGCCAGAGGCCGGGCGGAGAGGCGCGCCGGCATGCACCGCGGATTCCGTGTGTTCGGTCGTCGTCATCATCTTATCCTTCCGACACTTGTACCGTCACAGGGACCCGAGCACATCGACCAAGCGGTCAATGTCGGACCGGGGGGTCACTTCCGTGCAGCAAAGAAGTAGCGAGTGCGCGAGCGTCGGATCCTCGAGCCCGAGGTCATACCCACCAATGATCCCGGCCCTCAGCAGGGCTTCATTCACGTGCGACGCCGGCTTGGGGCAGTGCACGGGGAACTCGTACAGCCACGGCACCGTCGACTGAACTGTGTAGCCTGGCAACTGGGAAATTCGGGACGCAAGGTAGTGCGCCTTCTGGATTGACTGCTCAGCAACTTCACGAAGTCCTACCGGACCCAGATGGCAGAAGTAAATCGTCGTGGCGAGGGCGATCAATGCCTCGGCCGTGCAGATGTTCGACGTGGCCTTCTCGCGCCTTATGTGCTGCTCCCGTGTCGCAAGCGTGAGTACGTACCCCTTGCGCCCGTCCCCATCAATGGTGGAACCGACAATGCGTCCCGGCATCTGGCGGACGAAGTCCTTCCGGCAGGCGAACATGCCGACCAACGGTCCCCCAAAGTCAACCGGGCCTCCCGTCCACTTTCCTTCTCCGACCACGATGCCCGCGCCGTATGCGCCAGGCGGGCGTATCACCCCAAGGGAAACCGGGTCAGCGATGACCACCAGAATTGCCCCGACAGATGCCAGGGCCTCAGAAAGGCCCTCAACCTGTTCCATCCAACCGAGGAAGTTCGGCTGCTGGATGATCATGCACGCAACGCTGTCATCGATCTTGGACGAAAAGTCCGTCATGCGGCCAAGCGTGCCGTCAGGCCTCGCCGTAAACGCAGATACCGTCTCGACGTCGATGTCTGGCCCGGATGCGTACGTCGCGAGCACCTCACGATAGCGAGGATTGACCGTGTCCAGTACAAGCACACGGCGCCGTCGTGTCAAGGCGCACGCCATTCGCGCGGCTTCACCGGTCCCCGTCCCGGCGTCATAAACCGACGCATTGGAAATATCCATGCCCGTCAAGGCGCACACGATGCTTTGCCATTCGTACACAGCCTGAAGCGTCCCCTGCGACACCTCAGGTTGATATGGGGTGTACGAGGTCAGAAACTCGCCCCGCGAGATCAGGTGCCCAATAGCCGCGGGGACGAAGTGCCGGTACGCACCTGCGCCGAGAAAACTCGGGTGCCTTTCAAGATCGAAGTTGGTTTCCGACAGCTTTCGCAGCAACTGCCATGTCTCGAGTTCACTCAGCCCGGCCGGGAGATCAAGGTCAGGACGGTAGTGCTCCGATGGGAGATCCTCGAACAGTTGATCAATCGTCGAAACACCGATGCGACTGAGCATCGCATCGCGCTGCGCCGGTGTGGTGGAAATGAATCCGCTCACGGCAGTCCTACCCCTTTCACGTTCCGCTCCGCTGTCACCACAATCCTGGCAATCGTCGCGGAGCACCTGACCCAACCCACCTGGTACTCAGTGAACCGTTTCGAGATATACAGCATATGCATCTGCATCCATGAGTCCATCGAGCGATGCGCCAGCGGGGCCGCGCACCCTCAGCATCCATCCCGCTTCGTACGGATGATGGTTTACAAGGCCGGGTTCATCGCGCAGACGCTCATTCACCTCGACAATTTCGCCGCTGAGTGGCGCGTACAGATCAGATGCCGCCTTTACTGATTCGACCACTCCGAATGACGCCCCCTCGGAAATGGATGCACCTACTTCCGGCAATTCGACGAATACGACGTCTCCAAGCGAGTCCTGAGCGTAGTGGGTAATTCCAACGACATAAGTGTCCCCATCCTTGCGGACCCATTCGTGTTCACGTGTGTACCGGCAATCCGTCGGGTTCGACATTCAGTACCTGCCTGCATCATTCTGGGACCACGAACGCCTTCAACGGCAGTCCTCGGCCAGTTCAATCTTCGCTCTGGCACTCGCCAGCGACAACCGGAACACGTTTCGTGTTCAACCGCGGTCAACCCGGCGGGGACACCGCCCGGCGCTTCGCTGGGGCGCGTTTGTAAAACGGCATCGCCACAACGCGCGCATCCAGGCGACGCCCGCGCACTTCAACGCAGACATGAGCACCCTCTATCGCTTGGGCGACTGGCACAAAGCCCATCGCTATCGACTTTCGAAGCGTTGGTGAAGGTCCTCCGCTGGTTGCCTCGCCAATTACCTCGCCAGAAGGGAGGAGGATTTGATGACCCATCCGCGCAATCCCAGGCACAGTCAGTTCAAGTCCAATCAGGGCCCTGACCCTTCCTGATGATTGAACCGCCTGTAGCGCCTCGGCACCGACGAACGGACCTTTCTCGAAGCGGATGACACGGCTCAGACCGGCCTCATACGGGTTCACCGACCGATCAAGTTCGTGCCCATACAAGGGCATCGAGGCTTCAAGCCTCAAGGTATCACGAGCTCCCAGTCCACACGGCACAATCCCGAATTCGGCACCGGCTTCCAAAAGGGTGTTCCAGACCGCGCCCGCGTGACACTCATCAAACGCAATCTCGTAGCCACGCTCACCCGTGTATCCGGTCCTCGCGACAAGTGCATCCACGCCTGCGACCAGCGCACTCATCACACGATAGTAGCCAAGGCCCGACAGGTCGGTATCCGAACACCGTTGAAGGGTTTCAAGCGACCGGGGTCCCTGCAACGCGAGAAGGGTCCTGTCTGGGCGCAACAGCGTCAGATTGACCCGATATTGACTAACACCCCGGCCTCCGTCTACGAGGTGTGCTCGCATCCACGCAAAATCAACATCAGTGTTGGACGCATTGACAATGACAAGAAATTGGTCAGGCCCTATCCGGTAGATGATGATGTCGTCGATAACACCTCCATCGTCGGCGCACAGGAGTGAATACTGAGCCTGACCGTCCTCCAACCTCGATACATCACCAGGCGTGAGCCACTGTAGGTACTCGAGGGCGCCAACACCAGAGACCGCAACCTGGCCCATGTGCCCGATGTCAAAAATGCCGACACCATTGCGGACAGCATGGTGCTCCGCGAGCACCCCGGCGGGGTATTGAACCGGCATCTCCCAGCCACCGAATGGAACCATTCGGCCGCCGAGCGAAAGGTGCATCTCGAAGAGGGGCGTGCGTCGGAGCGGTTGGTCCCCTGGGTTCTCCGTCACGGCTCCCTCTCAGTCGAAGCTTTACCTATGGCGTGCCACATGATACGACGCTACCCCACCCGGCGGTGAAGTGCCCCACACGCGTCTGGCCGTTCAAAGCTGTACCGGTCGCAGTCCCACCGGATCCTTGGTGACCGATCAGCGGGTCCCAATTCGACCCGCGACGAGCGCGGAACGGGATCACTCACAGGCATACTTCGGCAAATGACCGTGGCAATGAACCGACCAACGCACCGGGTGCGCGTTCTCGCGCTGGATATCGACGGTACCACCATCCGACCGGATGGCACCGTATCCACACGGGTACAGCAAGCGATCCAAACGGCTCGCGAGGCCGGCGTCCACGTGGTGCTCTGCACTGGACGGGCTTTCCACACGGGCGTGGGACCTTTGGCGTCCTCGATCGGTCTGACCATCCCTCGCGACGGCGAAGCCGATCCGCAGGCCATCGTGAACAACGGCGGTGCGTCAGTGGACCTGCGCACGGAACTCGTGAGATGGGAGCGGATCATCCCGGAAGAGCATGTCGGAAGTCTCCTGGAGGCAATTATCGGCGTAGGTGCAACCCCTCTTGTTGAACAGGCACCGTCTGATGGCGGAAAGATGTTCACCTGGGCAGACCATGTGGCCCACCCCGCCGCCAAACTGTTCGCCCACGCGTGGATGCGGATCGATGACATCGTCGCCGTCGGTCCAGAAATGCTGTCCCGCGTGGCGGTCCGCACTGGTTGGCTAGGAGCGTGCGGCGACTACAAGACGACGCGAAGCGCCCATTCAGAGCTCGTCCGGCTAGCGGGCAGTGACCCCGAGTTTGACGTTTTCTGGTCGGCCGATTGGCTTTCGCCGGACGATCCAAACCATGTTGCGGGCGTTCGGCCCCGGGGCGTCAACAAATCTCACGGTCTCGCGACCTTTGCAGCCGAGTTCGGGACCGACCTTCGAGCGTGCGTTGCAATTGGCGACGAGATGAATGACTTCGAGATGATCCGTGATGTCGGGTTCGGCATTGCCATGGGTCAGGCACCCGATCTTCTCAAATCCGTCGCGAAGGCGATCACCCAATCGAATTGCGAGGATGGTGTCGCCGAGGCAATCGCGAAGTGGGTATTGCCATTTGCCTGATCGCCCGACCACCGTGGGGGAAACGATCCGAACCTCTTGAGCAGCGCGTTCCGTGTGGGCAGCGCAAAAACTACTTAGAGTATCCCGTCAGCTCCACATATCCGCGTCCGGCGTAGCGTCCGGTCGAGGTCTCGCGGAGCCTGACGGTCCCCTCCCAATACGTAACCCCCGTGCTTGCAGCCGTTACCAACTCCTGGTCACGAACGAGTGAGGTCCATTCATGGTCGATGCCGTGTGAAGGCACTACCACCCGCCACGACGTTGGGTACGTGTATCCAGTCCGTCCACTCTTCCAAGTATCGGTGCCCTGCACCGAGAACGCCTCGGGACCCAGATGGACATCCGTACCGTCAGGCAGCACGATCGTCCCGTAACTAAGGATGACCTTACCGGAGTCATCGCGGACGATGGAAATCGTCACGTCGCGTCCGTCTCCGAGGTGCGCCGAGAACCAGTCCCATCCGCCGCCACCTAGCACAAGGAAGTCACCCCACTGGTGGTCCATCCAACCAGTACCGCGGACCTTCGATGTTGCAGAACCAAAGCCAAGCTCTCCCGTGATCACCATCCGCGTGCGAGAGTAGTAGTACGAATACCCGGCGGCACCGAAATCGATGAGCCCCGGCTTGCCCGGCGGGTCACCCTCATGAAGCGCAGCGGTGCGTTGCCCCGACAATTCGAGGTCTATCCGGTAACCCGGCCCAGACGCCCACACGCGGTCGTTGCCACCGACACCCCGCATCCGCCAGCCACCAAGCGAAAGGTCAAAGCCACCTCCCGCTGGCCCGCGCGACACGATCCCCCCGGGTCGATCAGTCGGGGCAAACGCCAATGCAGGCATGTTTGCCACCGGAATCGCCGACGCCGGCGGACGTGGGTCTGCATCGGCAAGCGCCACTGCGGTCGTGGACGGGAACGCAGTCTCAGACAGGGCAATCTCTACTCGTTGGTCGTACGCAAATCCACCGCCGTCCACGTCGGTCAAGGCAAAGTGCGACGCGTACCCCGGAGGCCGATCACCTCTGACCCCGCGGAAAATAACGAACTCGAAGCCAAATTCACGTTCATCCGAATTCGGCCCGTCATCGCCACCCTCGTCAGGCAGCCTCAAAGCCTGTGGTTCCGCACCTGATGCCTTTGGGAAGTCTTTCGCAGGCGCGTAGAGATGACCGGTGTAATACCACCACTCTGCAAGGACATCATGGGGACCTTCATCCTGAGGAAACCTGACCGGAGGCAGTGCCCGGACCGGAGGATCTGGCGCACGTGGCACCGAGATCGTGGGCACCGGCAAAGAATTGCTCTGGCCCGGCACGTTGCACCCTGATCCGAGCAGTGCCGACCCCGCTATCAATGCGACTGACCGTCTCGTACGACCTTTTTTCGTCATCATCGAACCGTTCCCGCCGTCGAAGCCACGTCGTCAGATCTTCCACGGACAACATCCGAGGCATCGGAGCCCAGCCCCCGCGCAGATACACCAGAGCTCGAGATCTCGGCGTCTGACCCGAAAAACCGGGCGAGCCAAGTGGGCAGCCACCAATTCCATGCGCCCAATAGATGAAGCGTGGCTGGAACCAGCAAGCCTCGCACCAGAGTTGCATCGACGAGGACAGCGAGCGCAATGCCAAGGCCTAGCGCCTTGATTTGCACGACATCTGCGGCAAGCGAGAACGACCCGGCTACCGCGATCACGATCGCAGCAGCGCCAGTAATGACTCGTCCGCTCGCTTGCAATCCAACCGTCACGCTTCGAGAATTGTCCCTTGTCGAGAGATACTCCTCGCGGATCCGGCTAAGAAGGAAAACCTCGTAGTCCATTGAGAGTCCGAACAGCGTGCAGAACAAGAGGATTGGCAGTGTTGCTTCGACGTATCCCATCTGCGGAAAGCTGAACGGAGCTGGAAGACCGGCAAGCAGTCCCATCTGGAAAACAGCCACGAGGGCGCCATAGCTTGCACCAAGCGAGAGGAGGTTCATGAGGACTGCCTTTAGAGGCAGCAGGAGCGACCGAAACGTCAGGAAGAGCAGCCCGTAGGTCGTAGCGAGGATGAGAGCAACCACATAGGGGAACCCGCTGTACAGCGAGCGGGTGAGATCAATCGCTGAGGCGCTCACTCCTGCAACCTCTAGGCGCCAACCCGGCGCCGGCGATGTCAGACGCAACGAATCAACGAGAGCGGCGATCTCCGGGCCAAGTGGGTCGCGCGCCGGGACAACTTGCAGAAGCGTGGTGTTGCCTCGCGAAATTGCATTGGCAAGTCCGCGCGCCCACTGGTCAGGGCTCAACTCAGGACGCCCATACAGCAGTTCGTACTGGGCGCGGGTCAGACGCGGGTCCAGAGTCACCAGGCTGTCAACTCTCGCGACGCGAGCATCTGCCTCGAGCGCGCGAGTGAGATCGGTCAGCACCGACAGTTGGCTGGGATCAGTCATCTTGCCTGGGGCGTGTGCCACGACTAAGAGTGGCGCGGCGGCGCCAACATCGAACTCCTGTTCCATGAGATTAGCTGCGCGGCGCGAGACAGATTCCGCCGGCAGGATTCGCGCATCCGGGGTCGAAAGGCGCACCGAAAGAAATGGAACGGCGGCGCCCAAAAGTACTGCGAGCGACACGAACAGGACTGGCCACGGACGCTTGAGAACCAGTCCCGCCACTCGTGACCAAAACCCGTCCGCACGTCCTTCCAATCGCGCATCCCTCCCCCAGATACGCCAGGAATCGATGCGTGGGCCGAGTACGGCCAAAAGCGCTGGAAGCAACGTCAGGGAAACGAGAAGGGCAGCCGCAACCGCGGCTAGTCCGGCGAAGCCGAGGGATCTCAGGAAAGCGATACGGAAACTCACAAGGCCCGCGAGACCCACGAGCACCATCCCCGCTGAAAAGAAGACGGCACGACCAGCCGTTGCAACTGCGCGCTCGACCGCCTGGCTCGGCGTCGCGCCATTGTCCATTTCTTCACGAAACCTACTGACCAGGAACAGTGCGTAATCAGTCCCGAGACCCAGTGCCAGCATGCTCGAGAGATTCAGGGTAAAAACCGACATGTCGGCCGGAAAGCTCAGCGCAAAGATTCCACCAAGCCCAAGAACAGTGGTGGCCACACCGGCAATGACCGGAAGGGACGCCGCCACCACCGATCCAAAGACGAGCAACAGCGTAAGCGCGGCGATCGGAAGCGTTACCAGCTCGGCCCGTTGCAGGTCAGTAGTCGTTGCATCCTGCAAATCCCTGAAAAACGAATCAGCGCTAACTACCAGTGACTCGACCGCCATGCCATCTTTATCCACCAGGTGGGAAGCTCGCTCGAGTTCAACTAGTTGCGCACCGCCAGCCCCGGCCTGCGTGTCGAGTGTGACCAGGGCGTAGACCGTCCTGCCTGACCGGCCAACTTGGCGGCTATTCAGTTCAGGACTGATCACTTGTCGAACACCCGGCACCGCACTGACCCGCGCGATTGCATCGCCGATTGCCCGCCTTGCCTCCGGTTCCACGTACGCCTGCCCGGAGGTGATCCGGAAAAAGACCGCGGCCGAGTTCGTCGGAAACCCCAGATCATCGCGAAGCGATGCCTGCGCCTGGGACGACGGAAGCGATTCGTCGTCAAACCCACCTGTCCGGAGGCGGGAAGGCAGCATTGGGAGCAAGGGAAGAAGCAACACCATTGAAGCCAGCCAGATCCATAAAACAATCCGGCGATGCCTATCCATGGCCCGCCCCCATCTGGCGAATGGCGAACGATCGGGAGTTGATGATGTCATCGGATAGGCAGACCGTTCCATGGTTGTGGGGTAAGCGAAACGGGCGATCCCAAGCCTCCCAAATCAAGAAACCAGGAACGCAAGCTCTCCGCCAACCTCCCAACCCTAGCACTCAAGTCCGCAAGACAACGGGCGAATGCATTACGAAACGGCACGGTTTTCGCGCCGAAAACAGCAACTTCACCGGTACCCGGCGCCTCGTCATGGATGACCGGCTGCCACTGTCGCCGACGTTGGGCGACAATGACACATAGGCACGACGTGCTACTCGGCCGGGCGGACCATCGTCAAGGATTCAAGCAGGAGCGATGCAAGGTCGGCCTGTGGGGAACCGGGCGCGAGTTCAATGACCCTGCCGAGCGACGCACGTGCCGCCTCGGCCTGATTGAAGAACACTGCGTACCGGCCAAGGATGAGGCACGCGTGCGGATTGTCCGGATCTACCGTCGCAGCCGCCCTTGCGAACGGTACCCCCCGGTAGGCAGATCCAACCGCCTGCTCCGGGTCTATTGACCTGAAGACTTCAGAGGCCTCGAACCACCCCGTCGCCAACTGAACCAGGGGTTGAAGTCCAAGCGGCTCGGTCTCATGCCACTGTCGCGCAACCTGAATGAGCAGGTGCGCCATCCCAAGAGCGACCGTTATGTTCCCCTCGGACTTCGCCTCCTCGATCGCACTCGTAAGCCATCCGCATCCGAACTGAAGGAACCGGGAAGCTCCTGCCGGGTTCCACACCACGCCATCCGGCAGGGCCGTGCCCGGGACGGGTGCCGGCGCCGAAGCATTGAGAATAGTGACTGCCTGCATCGCACTCAATGGCAGTCCAAATCCCTCTCCCGGTTCGCCCGGCGCGACCACTGGTAGCCATTCTGGCAACGGCCACCCGTAGAGTTCCTCGGATTCTTCTACTTGAGCGCGCGACAACCAAAGAATGGCCGGTGCGGACCCCGACCCATGGTCCTCGGAGGTCGCCGCCTCAGCAGCATCGTCGTCGGCCGTGGCTCCCTCAGTCTCCGGCTGTTCAAGGCTCGCGCGCTCAACCGCCGCAAGGGCTTCGCACGCTAGCGCACGGCGCGAAGGGTCCGTCTCGCAAATAAGAACGCCGTCAAGCTTCACACCAGACGTCAGGTGATCAAACAGCGCCCGGGCCAGCGCGGCAGCCATGACCGGAGGCGCTTCACTTCCATAGCCCGGGCGTACCCCTATGAGAGAGAGCGATGTGCCTGGGGCACCTACAGAGGTCACGACCGCCAGACCGTTCCTTACCGCCGCGTACACCGTCTGCGGTGAGGCCGGGATCCGATTCTCAAAGGTGCCTCGTACTGGATAGACAGTGGTGACCACATTGATCACCGCCTGCCGCGCAACCTCATCAGCCAATCCGTATCCCCGGATCGGTACCGCCGCACCCGGGGGTACCCCTTCTTCCCCAGCCTGGGCGACGGCGGCACGCAGGTCGGTTGCGTATTCGTCACCTGCTCGGGTCATGATGACGCTGGCCACACTCCCGGGTTCCGGGCTAAGCCAGTTGTTTGCCGACACGAGCATGGTCGGCGTCGGCGCATCGATGAGCGGCAATGGCACGACAGCGACGGCAGTATTGCCAAATTGAAAGACGGCATCGGGCGTGATTGACATGCGAAAGGCCCCCGAAATATAGCCCGAACGCGACGCCCCGGGCATGATGACGTCACCGTACCACTCAGAAGCGACTGATACCGTCGCGCGGTCACGCCCTGGCAGCAAAGACAATCAGGGCACCAACGGCGTAGCCAGTTCGAGGGTGAGAGCACACTGGGGCCTACCAGCGCTCGATGCCACCCCAACGGTACGGCAGCCTCTGATCGACTGCCGGGAAGACTGGGAACGGCTTGTGGGGCAAGGTCTGGTACCAGTACGCCGTCGAAGACCAGTCCCCTTCCTTGTCGTTCGCATGACCGTGCTCAATGCTGAACAACAAACTCTTTGTGAAGTGGATGGGATCTTCAATGTGAAATCTATACTGGGAATGCTTGCCAGTGTAGTCGGCATTGGTCTTGAAATGGTACCCGTAGTATGGAGTGGTGAATGTCTGGTTCAGGTTGTTGTAATTCCAAGCGCCACAGAAGTAGTCCTCGGTGCCCGTTCCGTGAAGTCGGGGTGGCCACGGTTCACCGTCAATGAAGAACATGTCGTCGCCCTCGCCCCACCACCCAGGGGTTGGTAGGTCCACGTCAATGTGACACCCCACGTAGTGGCCACGACCAACTGCATCGAGGACGACGTAGTTGTCCATGCCAGTGAAATTGAGCCGCTCGCGCTGGCCGTTCCGGTCTCCCCATCCGTCCGGTTCGACCACGGTCGTCGGGTTCTCACGACGCCACTGGCAGTGGAACCGCCCCAGTTGGTCGGCATCACCGAGATGGTCATACGTCTCGAAATCGACGTAGTAGTAGTAGATTGCCGTTTCCTCAGATTCATTCGTCACGGTTATCCGGGCATGCCGGGCGAATGGCATTGGAAACCAGCAATTCAGCGCACGATCGAAAAACTGCAGGGGAAGACTGACGAAATAGGCACGTTGGCTGTGCCCCAACCCGAAGAAGTCACCGACTGGCGCCTCGACGTTCGGTGTCTCCGAACCATCCCAATACATGCGGAGGACAAGCTTCCGCAAGTGCAGAGGATCCTTGCAAGCGATTGTCGTCCAGATATGCGTCACGCATCCGGCACCCTCGTGTTCCATGAGGGACGCCGTCTGGCCCGGAGCGATATGCAGCCGATCGTCATTTCCACCCGAACGGTCCCAACTTGACGCCCGGTTTGACCGCGCATCCCGGAGGCGCGCCAGGTCTCTCAGTGATGATGAGCCCATCTTCATGTGAACATTTTCCCTCCTGTGCATGTAGCAAGATTGAATACCATCACGACGCGAGTGACGCACGCATCCGGAAAATCACCTCATCCGTGAACTCATCCGTGTGCGCATGCCCATGGAGGTCTGCCGTCCGGACACCGTCCCGGATTGCCCCCGGGCATCCTTCACGCACCCCCTGCGCCGCTCGCGTGGCGTCGTCTGTCCCAACATAGTCGAGAACTCCAGCGCCCGCCAGCAGCATTGCCAGCGGGTTGGCCACGTTCTTTCCCTGCAGACGTGGCGCGGTTCCGTGGGGTGCTTCCACCATTGCCACACTCCCGTCACCATCCCGTGAGAGGCTGAAAAGCATCGACTCGGCTGAAGCTATCGTCCCGAACATCTGCATCATCAGGTCACTCAGGCAATCGCCATCTCGATTGAGTGCGGGCATGACCAATGGCTCACCATGGAGGTTCACCAGTTCGGCATTGACCGCGTCAATCAATGCGGGCTGGTACGCAACACCCGGATACCGCGACGCTGAACGGTCCATCTCCTCTTTCAGCATGCCTTCGTAAACGGGACTTACCGTCCATTTCGGCCCGCCATAGACTGTCGAATCACTCTTTTCCGCGAAAATGAAGGCATACTTGGCAACCGCCCAGCAGTTCGCCCGGGTAATTCGGTCTTCCCGGTATGCCACATCATCCAATGAACCGGCCTCACCCTCGCGGCGCTCGCGGGCGATGTATACGTCTCCGCTCGCCATGCGGACGACGGCAATCGGCGCGTAGGCACCGCCAACCGTGCGGACACCGGGAAGGCGCCGCCCGACGAGCAGGATCACGCTACCGTCAATCAGTTCACGGACGATCGCGTTCGGACTGCCGACATCGCCCCGGGATTCAGGGGTACTCATCGCGGCCTTAAGGGCCAGACCTGCTTCCCGCATGGCCTTCGCCGCGTCCCGGACGACCCCGTTCGATGTCCGCCGGCGCTCCTTCAGGCTCAGGTTGAACCGGTCGAACACCAACGGCACGCCTTTCACATCTGGCTGCATCGCCCGCAGTGCCTCTTCCAGCAACTCCTGCCCCGTCTGGTCACCCTCAAGTACCACCACCGTCCGCATGCTTCAAGCCTCCAGCTGGCGGTGTGTACAACATGCCGGCCGAGGGGCGGGGTCAGGCGAACCGAGTGGCCTATCCGACCTACCCTGAGTGACCAGTATCCACTTCTCGCTTAGCACCGGCTTGGCATTCAGGTTGTGCGCCACGTCTCATAGAGGCCCGCAATCACGTCATCAATTGGCGGACGGTGTGTCTCCACATCGAGCATCGACACCTGCGCCTCCACCTCGGCAAGCAACGCTGTCCGGCTGGTGACGGATGGATCGTAGGAATATTCGTGTGCGCCATCGCGCGTTTCCAGGAACTTGGCGCTGGCCAGAACCGGCCTCAACCCGTCTGTCCGAAGCCTCAATCTCCGACCTATCCCGGGTGTGGCGCGCAGTTCTGAAAATGGCCCATCAAACGCGACTTCGCCCTTGTGAACCATCACGATTCGGCTCGCCAACGCTTCCAGATCGGTCAGATCGTGGCTCGTGACGGCTATGGTCACCCCTCGCGCCTCAATAATCGCACGGCGGAACTCGAGTACCTGGCGCTTTGCGAGTTCATCCAGTCCGAGGGTTGGTTCATCAAGAAGCACGAGTTCCGGTTCCGGCAGGAGGGCAAGCGCGAGGTCGACCCGCATCTTCTGACCAAGGCTTAATTCGCGCGCCGGGGTCCTCCAGATATCCGAAAGACCAAGCAGCTTGGTCAGCACTGACAAGCTGCGCTCATAGCCCTGCGTATCGATGTTCCACACCACCCGCTTCCAGTCGAATGACGAAGCCACCGGGTGGTCCCACAAGAGTTCAGTTCGCTGGCCGAAACACACACCCGTTCGGCTGACAAATTGCACTCGGTCACGAACGGGATCGCAGCCAAGCGCCCACACTGTCCCCCCGGCCAGATGTCAGCAACCCTGACAACAGTTTGACCGTCGTGCTCTTGCCCGGTCCGTTGGGCCCGGCCACGGCAACCACCTCTCCACGACCGATGGTCAGGTCTATGCCCCGCAATGCATCAATCGTGCGGAACCGCGGTAGCACAAGACGTGCATGGACTTCCGAGGGTGTAGAACCCCTCTCGCGCTGCAGGTATGACTTCCACACACCGGTCAGCCGGTCAAGACGACCGCCAGTTCACCGATCATCGGCGATGCCCGAACGTCGAATATCGCGATGATCTTGTCTGCCGGTACTGCTGGAGACCACGGGCAAATGTCGGAACCGTTATTTCCACCAGCACGGCTGCCTCTCATGGTGTCAGCAGGTACCCCCACGGGTCAGCGGACACGCCTACCAACGCACGAACCGGCATCCACGCCACCAGGCTGGCGGGGAACACCGTGACCAGACCAACGCCCATTGCACCGCCAATTCCGTCGAGGGGAAACGTGCCTAGCGACCCGAGCGCATCGTGCACATTCATGCTGATCTCTTCACCGGCAACCGGCGCCCAGAACGTGCCCACCGACCAGAGAAACATAGTGAAAAGCACCACACCCACCGATGACACCAAGCTCACGCCGAACACTGCTACCCATGTGATGGTTAGCGGAAGTCCGAGCCCCGTCCACGCCCAAGCCATGATCAAGATCCCGGTTGCGAGTGCGGCACCGCCGCAGATCGGAGCAAACCCTTCGGTCGCTAGTGTCAACCACAGCGGTTGCGGTTGTACGAGCAACTGGTCGAACTGCGCTCGCCCGATCCGGCGACTGATGTGGGAAGCGTTATGCGTGAACGCCGCCGACAGGATTCCCTCGACGGTCGTGGAGTAGCCGACCAGGAACAGCACCTGCCAGTCAGACTATCGCCCTATCACTGCAAGTCGTTCCGCAAGGAAAAACGTCGCTCCGCCGATCGCCGGGATGAGCAGGGCGTCGATGGCAACGTAGTAGATCGTCAAGGCAGGACTGCGAAGCACGAATGCGGGGTCCATCCTGAACCCGAGGGAAAGTCGCGCCGGGACTTGGGCGAGATGCGCACGTACCAGTCTCATCGTCAGCCGCCATACCCAACCAAGCGTTCACGCATTCGCGACCAGACGGCGAGTGAGGCTCCGCCCATGAGTACCACCCAAACCATCTGACCCGCCAATAGGTTCCAGGCATGCCCATCCCCGGTGTAGATCCGCAGGGGTGCTGACGCCATCGCCGCCAACGGTGTCCACGCAAGGACGGTCGCGAGTCCCCACGGCTAGAAGGAAAGCGGAATGACCGCGCCAGTCAGCAAGGTTGCAAACGCGGTCCGGAGACGTTGCATGTCCCACACACTCGATCCCGTAGCGACCATCAGCGAGGCGAGTAGCAAGTCGACAGAAAGTCCAATCGAAACGGAACAGGCGAGTGCTGGCACGAAAAGGATGCCCGCGTATAGCGATGATGGCCGTGCATCCACCCCGAGCAAAGGTGAGGCGAGGCAGACCGGCAGGGTGAACCCACCAAACAAGGGAACCCACTTGCCTACCATCACCGCGGTTGCGTGGCCGAACACGGGCACCGGGACCACAAACCAGGTAGCGATTCGTCCATCCCAGATGGCCTCACCCAAGTCGGACCGTGCATCCAGGAACATACGGAATGCCCCCGCCACAAGCGTGTAGGTCCGGACGGTCTCCAGGACTGCCACGCTTGCAAGGTCTCGCGAAGCGAACACCACCTCCCAAACCGAGAGCAGTACAAGCAGGCGGACGAACCTGATCGCATACCGGAGAACGATGGAGAACCCGTCTCCGGCCTCACCGCTCGAAGCTAGCAACACAGTTTCACGGTATCGATGGAGCGCGTGCATGATTTTGATCGGCGACAGTCGCAAGGGCGGGATACCCGTTAGGGATTATCTGCAAAAGGTAGCGGTGGGGGAGTGTGATGGGGAATCATGAAGGCATGAACCAACTGAGCCTGATGACGGGATT
>CAMDTO010000038.1 GCA_945907765.1 Thermoflexus hugenholtzii JAD2
GCCCGTGCGTGGTCAATCTGGCGTGCGGGTGATAGTGTTGCATCCGAAGGCCTCCTTGGCGGGTGTGGTGTCGTTAACCAGCACCGTACCGGGCGAGGCCTTCATGCCGTTCCCCCCAGCCCCTGTCAACAATGTCGTGAGAGACGACATCTAGTCGACGTCAGCCGCGAGGCCCCAGTAATCGAGTGGCAGGAGTTCTGGGACCGCCGAGGGGATGATGATTTCGTTGAGCGGTGTCAGCAGGACGGCAATCCGCGTCTCCGGCGGGGCTTGCGCGATCTGAACGGTCAGTTTCCGGATCCCATCAATTCGCTTCTGCGGTGACGGCGCGGCCACGACCTCGATCGCGAACCATGCGTCAGCGGGCGACAGGATGCGCGCCTCCATGACCGCGTTGCCACGGGTAAGCGTGGCGATCCGGGCGCCCGATGCGTAATCTAACTGCACATCGGCTTGGGTGTGCATGGCCCAGACGATGTCCACATCACCCCGATGAGATACCTCATCCTGGATCAGGACCCGAGAACGACCGTCCTGAAGCGCGACGCCACGGCGGACCCGGCTGGTCCCTGTCCCGGCGTACGCTGCAGTCAGGTCGATCACGACACGGGCATCTTCCATGGAGGCGAAGTACGAGGAGACCGCGGCGCGTGCGGTCGCATCCTGGTTCTGACCCGCCATCACCAGCGTGTTGTGGCCCTCGGTGCGGATGCGGTAGTACGTGCCTCGTCGTTTCCCGAAGTAGTCCGGAAGGTTGTAGTCGTCGGGACCGAGGTCGACTGCCCACCGTTGACCAAGGGCATCGAGCACAAATGTGCCGAGATCGAGGTGTGCGTGACTGGCCCCGTTGTCTCCGCCCTTGACCCCGCAGAACAGTGCGTTCGGATCGGTCCACGAACTCCGCATGCAGACCACATCGGTCCCACGGAACCATCGGTCCAGCGAAGGTGACTTGCCGTTGCCGGTCGTCGGGGCATACCACGCAAGGTTCATGCCGTGGATGGCGCTGCCGGTCAAGCGACGGCTTTCGAATTCCACCCACGGATCGGCGTAACGGTGACCGAGCCAGGCGACGACAGGATCGACGTCCAGACGGTCAGCACTATCGGCGTAATTGAAGACCAGTCCGGAAGACCCGGTCACGTTCAAGCGGTACTGCGCTGTTACCGGAAGTCCGGCGAACCCACCAAGGCCGAAGTCGGAGCCGAGCGCCGTTTCGAGAGCGCTAATGGCGACCGCGAGGTAGCCGGTCGCATATTCCCAGTACGCCGGACCTTCGGCCCAGCCGCCGTCTGGTGCGTAACTGGCGAGAACCGACGGCAAGCCGCCAAGGGCACGCACGATGATCGACTGCGCAAGGTCGCGTTCACGGTCGGCGACGGCAAGGGCGCCAACGATGAGGCCGCCGTTGCAGACGGCATTCCAGTTGGCCTCCGACGTCACCCACCACGCCTTCTGCCGGTACGCCTCGTCGGCAAGTCGCAATCCCTTCTCGATGATCGCGTTGGCAATCACATCCCGCGTAAGCGGATCGATGCTCGCGTGCAACCAGTCATAACCGAGTGCAAGCGCATGGGTCATCTCGGCGACATCGAGGAAATGCGAAGGGTTCCAGTCCGAAAAGGACGCCGCCGCACGCATTTCGGCGACCGCGCGGTCGCGCCACCGCACATCACCGTCTAGATTGAACAACAGGGAAAGGGTCGAAACACGGTCGAGGACGCGTCGGCTCGTCGCAAGCAGTCGCGGACCGACCAGGACCCGGGCGGACACCGGTTGATCGAGGAGACGCTTGCCGGTCTGCACCAACCGCCCGAGGTACGCCTTGGCCGTCGGATCGCGGACCACAAGATCGCGAATTGTCTGCATCCCGGCCAGATCAAGAATGAGGCGCGGGTGAGTGCTTTTCAATGAAGCCAGGAGATTCACCGGGTCCGGGACTTGCCATCGGACAGTGTCCGGTTCGGAAACCCCGGCCGCGCTCGCGTGGCGGGCAGATGCCGTGAGCGAAGACGAGACAGCGACCAGGGCCACTGCGGAACGCCACAGGGATCCCGCGCAGTCACGGCGGTTCGCCCTTTGGTCCTCGGGCAATATCTCGAAAGGATCACCGTCGGTGAGATCGGGCGGATGACTTCCCGAAGCAGCTCGCGATGTCACGTTCGGTCAATCACTGGGCAAGCGGACCCGCAGTCACTCACGTGCGAAGGGTAACTGGTTGCGCGGTGCGATGAACCGTCGCTTCGAGTTCCCGGATACCGTACGATAGATCGCACGCACGATACGGTACCCTGAGATTACGAGGTGCGCCACGACGTGCACTAGTGGGACGATGACCAAAGACGCCAGCCAGACGGCAGGGCAGGGCGGACAATCCTCAGGTGAGGCATTGCCGGATTCCATCGTGTGGGATCCGCCCGATGGCCCTGCGGACACCCAACCGGACTGGAACCCCCGCAACTTCCCGGTGCCAGTGGACGAGGATGCGCGGATTGCCTCCCTCCTCGGGTACAGCATCCTGGACACTCCCGAAGATCCTGCGTTCAACGACCTCGCGAGGATCGCTGCCACCCTGTGTGGTGCGCCCGTCGCGATGATCAATTTGGTCGACCGCGAACGGCAGTGGACGAAGGCGTCATTCGGCATGGCCCGGCTTACCGTCCCACGGGGTTACTCGATCTGCACGCAAGTCATCGCGCAGTCCGGCGACGTCTTTGCGGTGACTGACCTCGCCGCTGACGACCGGTTCGCCCACCATCCGATCGTGACAAGATCACCACACATGCGGTTCTACGCGGCGGCGCCAGTTGTGACCCAGGATGGGTACGCACTCGGCACCGTGTGTGTCTTCGGTTCAGCGGCGCGCACGTCTCTTGAACCGGAACATGCGGAGGCCCTTCGCGCGGTTGCACGACAGATCATGGCCCTCATTGAACTCCGGCGTGAACGAACGGCCTTGAACGAGGCGAACGCCCGCCTTGCAACCATGGTAGGCCGGCTGCAGGACGTGAGCCGCCGCAAGACCGAGATCATCTCCGATGTTTCCCATGAGTTCCGGACGCCATTGACGACGATCCTCGGTTACGCCGAACTGATCCGGGACGAAACACTCGAACCCTCCGAGATCCACGAGTTTGCCGGGGATATCGTCCGCGATGTTGAGCGACTGACGCGGATGATGGAGAACGTCCTCGACCTCGAACGACTGGAAGCCGGCGCGTCACGCATCAACACGACGACGGTCGAGCTCGGTGACCTTATTACTCAGGAAGTCACGCGCTGGACATCCGACGGTGACACCAAGCACCAGATCAACATCGTGATGGACCCTGGCCTTCCGACGGTCAGCGCCGACCACGACCGCATTCTCCAGGTGGTCAGCAACCTGCTAGGCAACGCGGTCAAGTACTCGCCTGATGGTGGCGAGATCACCATTTCCTTGACGGCAATTGCTGGTGCTCAGGAGTTTCGGGTCGAAGTGCAGGACCACGGGATCGGAATCGGACCAGACAGCCACAGGCGCATCTTCGAACGGTTTGCGCGCACTGCCGAGGCGATCCGTCATGGGATCAGGGGGACCGGTCTGGGTCTCGCGATCTCCCGGCAGATCATCGAGGGCCATGGCGGTCGGATCGGCGTTGACAGCAAGATCGGCGAGGGTTCGACATTCTGGTTCACCCTGCCCACCGACCGAGCGAGACCCATCAAGCCGAAATCCGCGTGACGTCCGGCCCGCCCAGGAAATCACGGGCGGATCGTTCCGGCAATGATTTCACGCCGGCGGTCCGGTGTCAGTGGGACCCCGTAGATCCGTGCGAGATGTTCGACCCAACTGACGGCGAAGTAGTCCCACCCGTCCACAACCACCAGACTTTGTGCCTGCCTGACATTTTCGGCATAGTGAAGGAACAGGCGTTCCCCGCGGTAGTTCAGTTCCCACACCAATCCCTGATCGGGAAACCGCACCGACGCAGTCACCGGTGACCCTGCGGTGTCCTTGCCCATGCCAGTGGCGTTGATGACCAATGAATGGGGAGAAAGCGCAGCTACAAGCGCGTCGCCATCACGTGGTCCTTGGACAACACGCCCTTCGACGGCCATTGCACGGCCATTTGTGCGGACCGCTTCACGGATGACGCGCACGGCGTGATCGACGCGGGACTGCTCACGATCCACGACCAGGAAAAGCGACGGGACATCGACCGACCTGGTTCGAGTGGCGAAACCGAGTCCGATTGCGGTACCCGCCCCACCCGCCCCTAGGCACAGGACACGTGCTCCCGGGTAGTCGGCCCAGTGGCCCGACGGGACGAACTGGTCCATGGCGAGTGTGGAGGTCAGCGGATCCAAGGCCAAGGCCGTCAGACGGCCACCGCGTACGGTGATGCATCCGACTTCACCGGATTGAACCGACGTGTCATCAATGCGGTCGAACAAGTCGCGCGATGCATCCATCAGCGAAATCTTGTGCGACGTAATCAGGGCACCGCGGAAGTCAGGCACGTCCCGGAGACCCGCAATGGCTTGCCGGTAGGAGTCAGATGTGGCGCCAACCGGTAGGTCAAGACCGACGAGGCGGCAGGGGCCAGCAAGACCCAGATCCCGCGTCCAGTTCGGGAACAACCGGTGTGACAGCGATGCGCTTGTCGTCACCCCGATGAAATACATGGCACCGCCCGCAGTCGGACCGGTCCGGCAGCCGTCATGAAGTGTCACAGGCCTCAGCGTAGCAGGGCGTCCAACCATTCGACCGACGGAAATTCGCTCCCGCACGTGTGCCAGTTGGAGTGGTGATAGTCTGCACATGGCACGAAACGGCACCCGTGCGAATGCATCACCTGCGTGGATCAGGCAGGACATGGAGGTGCCCCAGAGGAGCCAACGATGAACAGCGAAACCACGAAACCGTCGCAGCCATCGCCGTTGACCCGGCAGGAACACAACCTGCTTGTGCAGCTTGCCGAGGGAAACACCCGCACACAGGTCGCGAAAGCGTGGGACATTTCGGTCTCGCGCGTGAACCTGCTCATGCGGGACGCTGAGAAGAAGCTTGGTGCCCGCACGACCGAACACGCCGTCGCGATCGCAATACGGTCAGGGTGGCTCTGACGAACGTCACGCGCGACGAAACAAGGAACCCCGGGGGAGGCCCCCCGGGGTTCCTGTTCGCCAGTGAGAGTGCTATCCGTACCCGGGCCGCGTGACGTCGTCGGGCCCGGGGAGCGAACGTGACTAGCGGAGCAACTGGAGGACGAGCGACGGTGCCTGGTTCGCTTGCGCGAGGACAGAGATGCCTGCTTGCTGGAGGATCTGGGCACGCACCATCTCGCTCATCGCACTGGCGATGTCGGCGTCGGCTACGCGGCTGTTGGCAGCGGCCGTGTTCTCCGCCGCAACGGCGATGGAACGCGACGCACTTTCGAGGCGGTTCTGCATGGCTCCGATGTTCGCCCGGTTCGAAGTAACCTGATTGATGGCAGCATCAAGGCTGGTAATCGAAGATGAGGCAAGTGCCTGGGTGGTCACCGAGGCCTGCGCTGCGTCGAGAATGCCCAATCCGTCACCGGTACTGGCTACTTGCCCGGTTGTACCGGCGATGTTGTTGGTCAGGGCGATGGTGAACTGGCTGGTCGAACCGGAGTTGGCACCAACCTGCAAGGTCACTGGGGAGGCAGCATTCTGAAGCACCAACGTACCGTTGAAGTTCACTGCGCTGGCGATCCGGGTGACTTCTGCCTTCAACTGGGTGAATTCCGCATTGATGTTCAGACGGTCGCTGGCAACCAAGGTGTCGTTGGCACCCTGCACGGCCAATTCGCGCATCCGGGCCAGGATTGAGTGAATCTCGGTCAGGCCGCCCTCGGCGGTCTGCAGAAGGCTGATACCGTCCTGCACGTTTCGCTGCGCCTGATTGAGTCCGCGTACCTGGTTCTTCAATTTCTCGCTGACCGCCATCCCTGCGGTGTCGTCAGCTGCCTGATTGATCCTGAGGCCACTTGAAAGCTGGCCTGACGCTCGCTGACGAACCATCTCTGATGCGTCAAGTCCTCGTTGGGCCTGCAACGAGGCGTTGTTGTAGTTAATCCGCAACGCCATACCGGCGTACTCCCTCCATGAGCCGTGTACCCCGCATCCAGGATCAAAGACGTCGGCCAACGTCCCGGCATCGACAGGCGAGTGGCAGCTCGCGCAACCCGATGACTAATCCCCGCGGTTCCACACTACTTATCGGAGTTCTGAAGGGGCTACGTGAGTTCACACAAAACCAGACGGACCCACTGCGGCATCTTGTGGACTGAAGGCCCTCAGGTCCGACAGATTGGATTAGCCGTGGAAAACCCAATTCGGGACCGCCGCGTGAACCCAAGTTGCGCGGCAACGCGGCATCCGACTTACGTACACCTGAGGTTAGCGGCTGCATTGGCGAGTGGTCAGACGCCGGCGGTAGGCGTGGCACCAAACTCATGGTCGGCCAGGGGCGTGCGCGCAACAGCTTCATCCAACGCCGGGATTCGGTGCGGAGATGGCCGAAGGTGGCCGGGTGCCGGCTAAAGCGCAGCAAGGACGGTCCAAGGCTGCGGACCGAGGCCACCTCGCCAGCTAGGGATCCTGCGTCAAGTCGTTGCAGCGCGAGCGGAATGCCTCGGGCGGAGAATCGCAAACCCGCACCGGTATGGCAGAACCGGTGCAGGTCGAATGCGCGCTCGCCAGTGATGGTCGGTGGGCCAGCCGGACCGTCAGCGCAGGAGTTGAAGTACGAGTGCGGGAGATTGATTCGCCTGGGCAAGCACCGAGATTCCGGCCTGCTGAAGAATCTGCGCGCGGACGAGCTCACTCATGCTTGATGCGATATCGGCGTCAGCAACCCGGCTGTTCGCCGCGGCAGTGTTGTCAGCCGCCACCGACAGGTAGTTGGTTGCCGATGCAAACCGGTTCTGCATCGCCCCGATCGATGCGCGTGTCCCACTCACCGTGTTGACCGCACTGTCAACCGCCGAGATCATGGCGCTCGCGTTCGACTGATCGCTGACGTTGAGCGTGCCCGCAGCCGACATTGCCGTGAAGTTCGCGTACAGATTCGTGGCCTTCGAACTGCAGATCGTGCAGGTCAGCGAATCGCCGCTGTTCGCTCCAACCTGGAGAGTCAGGCCTGACGCAACACTGCTGTTATCCAGAAGCACGATGCCGTCGAATTGGGTGGACGTCGCGATGCGGTCGATTTCCGCATACAAGGCCGTGAACTCGGCATTTGCATTGAGTCGGTCGCTCAATTGCAGGGTGTCATTCGACGCCTGAACGGCAAGCTCGCGCATTCGCGCCAGAAGTGAATGGGTCTCCGTCAGCGCCCCCTCGGCGACGTGCAACATGCTTGATGCACCCTGCACGTTCCGGTGGGCCATGTTGAGGCCCCTACCTGATTCCTCAAGGTCTCGCTGATAGACATCCTGGCGGTGTCATCAGCCGCCTGGTTGATCCGCAAACCCGAAGCCAGTTGGGACCCTGCACGTTGCGCGATTCTCTCTGCTCCACTAAGGCCCCGCTGTGCCTGTAGCGACGCGTAGTTGAAGTTAATCCTCAACGCCATGGCCGACGAACTCCCTCCCTGATTTCCATGCACGAATCACCACTTGTGTGGCAGTGATCGGCATGCGGGATCGTTGGGCGCCGGCCAACGCTGGGCCGTCACGGGGGGTTGGCAGTCCGCCCGGGTGACGACACGATCTTCGCTTCACACAGTGATTCGGTCAACATGCCTGCGGTCGTGAGTTCACATTGGCCGGGCAAGTGAACGGTGCGGCATCCGCCGCACACACATGACGCGACAGACCATCGACGGGTCTTTCCAAGATGGCCGTGTTCTGTCGAGAGCGATTACAGCCGACGCGGCAGCGCGGCGCTTTATCGGTCAAGTGACCGATGCAAAGCGGCTATCTGTTATGAAAAGCAATGGCCGCCGTTGACGAGAGTCACGGCAATTCGCCTGGACGAGAACTCGCATGGTCCGACCCGCCAAGTGTGTTGCGGTAGCCATCTGTAACCTGTCCGGTCAGGAAAGTGTCAACCGCCTGCACCGCGAATTCCTCGACCGACACTTGCAACGCGTCGCCGAAAATGTTCCTTGTCAAAACACCTGCGAACAGAATCCCCCCGAACGTGAGGACCCTGGGCAGGGTCGGAGCGGGTTTCAGTGCACCGAGTCGGACCTGCTCGTCAAAATAGTCGCCAACGCGTCGCCAGACCGGCAACGGTCCATTCTCAAGTAAGAAATCACGGAACGCATCGGTCTGACCAGGCAACTCGCCCGCAAGGCGAACGCACGTGGTAAGGCGTGATCCGAGATCACCGACCACGAGACGAACCAGTGCCAAGAGGTCGGTGCGGATGTCACCGGAGCACTTGGTAGCGAAGAACTCCTCGATGGTCGCGATCGGGCTGACCCGGAGAATCACCGCCTGGCACAGTGCCTCCTTGTTCTCGAAATGCCAATAGAGGGCAGCCGGTGAAATTCCCGCCGCAACGGCAATCTGGTCCATCGTCGTGGCACGGAGACCCTGCAGCCCAACCAGACGCACACTCGCGTCGATAATGACCGCCCGCCGATCAGGCGCCTCCGAACAGGTGGCCATCCCCCGTTCACCAGCGAGAGCATCGAGAAGGATCGCCCGGCTCCGGAAGTGCCGGTAGAGGGTCGCCTTGGAGATCCCCGCGCCTGACGCAACGGCATCAAGACGCATGGCATCCGGACCACCAGTCTGCACAAGCGTGAACGCAGCCGTGAGGATGCGGTCACGCACCACGCCGACAGGGACGCGCAAGCGGTCGTTCGTCGTCGGAAGTGCGGATTGCGCCGGTTTATCCATAAAGTGCCGTCCGGGCTGAATTGGGAACGGATCGGGCAACCGTCCCAGACTGTCGCCAAGCGGGTAGCGTGATGATATGTTACCAATCATTCATTCAATGGATCATCTATTTTTCTTGTGGCTACCAGCGAAAATCCCACGGGCTTAATCAGCAAACTCACCGATTGACACGGGATCAGATCACCACTACGATAGAGAAACGATACTTCATTGAACGTTAGGTAGAGATTATTTCATGAGCAAGCAGGTAGCGAGTGGACGGCACGGCCCACCCCCGATAGTGAGGGCAGCGATTGTCCTCACGGTCATCGGGATCGGCGGAGGCACGTGGTTCGCAGCGCGGAACGGATACGTCTCACTGCCTGGCATCGCACGCGCCGCACCAACAATCGGCGATAACCGAATTGCCGTTTCAGGCACCATCGAAAGCGAAGAGAGCACGATCACTGCCGAAATTAGTGGGCGGTTGGTCGGGTTTGATGTCCGTGACGGGGACTCGTTGAAGGTGGGCCAGCTGATTGCCCGCATCGAGGATCCAGTCATCGCCGCGCAGATTGCGCAAGCGCAGGCGTCCGTCGGGGTGGCCGAGGCAAATCTTGCCCTGCTTCGAGCCGGGACCAGGCCGGAAGACGTGCGCGCCGCCCAGGCGTCGCGTGATGCCTCAAGGGCCCAGCTTGCGACGGCGCAAGCCCAGGTCGCAACGGCACAGGTGGCGGTCACGAACGCTGAAGCACTACGGGCGCAACCGCAGGAACTCGACGCCCGCCTCCACCAGGCACGAGTCGCCCAGGAGATGGCTGGGGCGCGTCTAGCCCAACTGGAGGGGGGTGGACGTGATGAGGACATTGCGACGGCGAAGGCAACGCTTGGCATCGCACAGGTCCGTCTCGCCCAACTCGAGGCCGGTGGGCGTGAGGAAGACATCGCCGCCGCCAGCGCTGCCTTGGCGGTTGCACGCACGCGCCTCGCCCAGGTCGAGGCCGGGGGACGTGCCGAAGACGTGACCGCAGCAACCGGTCAACTGGAAGTCGCTCGCACGCGTCTCTCGCAGCTTGAGGCCGGAGCGCGTTCGGAGGAACGCGCACGTGCAAACGCCGTCGTCGATGCATCCCGGGCACAGTTGGCAGCCGCAACGAACCGTCTCGCACAGGTTGAGGCCGGTGCACGCACGCCAGACATCCAGGCGGGACAAGCGGCGGTCGACCAGGCACAGACCCGCATCGAACAATTGCGCGACGGCACCCCACGTGGGGAAGACATCGACCAGGCACGCCTTGCCTACGAGGCGGCGGACGCGGCCTACGGTGCTGCCGGCGATGCCGAGACGGACGCACGAACCACCTTCGATGCTGCGACCAGGCTCCGGGACAATCGACCACCATCGATGTCCGCTGAGCAAGTCAACCTGTCGTACGCTCAGGCGCAGCAAGCGTGGCGCGCGGCGCAGGCGAACCGTGAACAGCGGCGGATCGCACGTGATGCGTCCCGGGTCGCCCTGGAAAAGGCAGTGAACGGTCCGACCTCCTGGGAACGGCGCCTCGCCGAGGAAGCACTTGCCCAGGCGCGGGCGCAACTCCAGCGGTTGCAGGACGTGAACCCATTCGACGTCCGGACCGCCCACACCCAGGCGGACGCGGCGCGGGCACAAATGGCGCAGGCCGAGGCAGTAGCGTCGGCAATCGCCGTCCCGACCGAATTCGACCGATCCGTGGCCGCATTGGGCGTGTCAGTCGCGGAGGCACAACGCGACCGCGTCGCCAACTCGACCGTGTTTGACGTCGATGCTGCTCGCGGCGCTGTCGCCCAAGCCGAGGCGTCGCTTGCCATCCGGCGCCAACCGGCGACGGACCGTGACCTCGAAATCGCGCGGTTGGGCGTTCGGCAAGCCGAGGACGCCCTGGCAATCCGGCGCCAACCGGCGACGGACCGCGACCTCGAAATCGCACGTCTCGCAGTGAAGCAAGCCGACGTGCAGGTACGAGATTTCGAATTACTTCGCGAACACCCGATCGCCGCGACGGCACAGGTGGACCTTGCACGCGCCCAACTTGAGGCCGCCCGGACAGTAGTCGCTGGCGCCGAAGCCGCCGTAGCTGGCGCGGAGGCGCGTCTGGACGGCGCAAGGCAGGGGGCAACCGCGACCCAGATTGGCGTCGCCGAGGCACAACTGGCGCAGGCACGCGCCGCCGCCAAGGTTCTCGAGGCACAAGCCTCGAAGGGAACGGTCCTGTCCCCACGCACCGGAACGATCGTCCGCGCAATCGCGCATCTTGGTGAGACCGTCACTCCCGGAACACCGTTGGTCGTCTGGCACGACGCCTCAGACCTGACCCTGACCGCCTATGTCGGGGAGATGGACATCGGCCGGGTGAAGGAGTCCCTGCCAGTGACGATCAAGGCCGACTCCCTGCCCGGCGAAACCTACAAGGGCACCGTGCGCACCATCTCGACCCGCGCCGAATTCACGCCCCGGAACGTCCAGGTCGCGCGCGACCGCGTGAATTTGGTGTACGCGGTGAAAGTCACCGTCAGCGATGTGTCCGGCCGTCTGAAGGCGGGGATGCCCGTCGATGCCGTCATCGACATCGAGGCCCTGGCGAAATGACCATCGCTGGTTCAAGACCTCCGGCGACCTCCGACCTCCAGCCGGATCCACTTCCCTCTCAAAAGGTCGAACAAGACGCTGCCCAAACGGTCAACCCACAGGCGACACCTCTTGTGGGACCGGCTCCAGTGCGGCAGTATGCGGTACCGGTCCGGCGCTACTGGGGCCAGTCACTCTGGGCAATTGCCTACAAGGAGACGCTCCAGATCATCCGGGACCGGCGCACCCTGGGGCTGATGCTTGTCTTGCCGGTAATCCAACTGATGCTGTTCGGGTTCGCCGTCGGCACGACGGTTGCGCACATCACGACGGTGGTCGTGGACCAGTCGCGTGACCCGGAGAGCCGGGACCTCATCGCCGCCTTGGTCAACACCACCTACTTCGACATCACCACGTACCTCGAGACGCCGCTCGAGGCCCGCCAAGCGATCGACGCCGGTCGAAGCAAGGTGGCCATCATCATCGCGCCGAACTTCGCGGCTGACCTCAGGGGCGGACGCGGGGCCCAGGCCCAGGTGCTGATCGATGGGTCAGACCCGAATATCGCCCAGACCGCACTCTTCGCGGCCCAGTCAGTCGGCCAGGCCCGAAGCGCGCGAACCCCCGGTCGGGCGCCGACCACTCTGGATCTGCGCCCAACGGTCCTCTACAACCCGAGCCTCGAGGCCACACGGAACTTCGTTCCCGGGTTGATCGGCCTGATCCTGCAATTGGTGACCGTCATCCTGACCTCCTCAACGATCGTCCGGGAACGCGAACGGGGCACCTTCGAGCAATTGATCGTGACGCCGGTCTCCCGCTGGGAACTGTTGCTGGGCAAGTTGGCGCCCTATCTCGTTGTCAGCTTCTGGAACACCGGCGTGATCCTCGTCCTCGGCTATCTCATCTTCGGTGTTGAAGTTGCGGGCAGCATCACCCTGCTGATGCTCCTGAGCGGGGTCTTCCTGACGGGATCCCTTGGACTGGGGCTCCTCATCTCCGCAGTCTCCTCGACGTCAGCGCAAGCAATGCAAGCAAGCCTGTTCACCGCGTTGCCAGCGTTCATCCTCTCAGGGTTCATCTTTCCGACGGACTCCATGCCACTCCTCATGCGTGTGCTGGGTTACCTGCTGCCGCTCACCTACTTCCTGCGGATCATCCGCGGGATTGCGATGAAGGGCATCGGCTTCATGCAACTCCTCGATGCCATCGTGCCGTTGACCGTGCTCAGTGTGGGCATCTTCCTCCTGAGCCTGACGCGCTTCCGGAAGACACTCGAGTGATCCGGTTGCCCACATGGCTGTTCGGTCGCACGCGCGCGCAACAGGCCTTCGACTACACCGCACCGATCCTGATCACTGGCGTGACGAAACGCTTTGGGTCAAAGATTGCCCTCGACAACTTTGATGTGGTCATCCCGGCCGGGCGCGTCACTGCACTCGTCGGGCCAGACGGTGCCGGCAAGTCAACCATCCTCCGGCTGATCGCCGGCGCCCTCGTTCCCACCGAAGGGCGGATCCTGGTTGGTGGACTGGATGCCGTTCGGCATACCGGTGATGTCCAGGCGCACCTGGGCTTTGTCCCGAGCCGGCGGCACCTCTACAGCGACCTCACGATTGCCGAGAACCTGGCGTTCTTCGCAGGCCTCTATCCGGCCGAACCGGTCGCGATGGCCGAACGGCGCGCATCACTACTCGACTTGATGGACTTGACAAGGTTTACTGACCGACTTGCCGGAAATCTCTCCGGCGGCATGCGCCAGAAACTCGCCCTCGCGTGTGCCCTTCAACATGACCCGGGGGTCTTGCTGATGGACGAACCGACCACCGGCATCGACCCATTGGCACGCCGAGACTTATGGCGTCTGTTCCACCGCCTGAACCGTGATGGTCTCACGATCCTGCTTTCCACCCCGGCGATGGATGAAGCGACCCGATGCCACGAAGTCATCTTCATGGACCACGGCCGGCAGATGGCACGCGGAACACCGACGTCCCTGCTCGAACACGCGGCGGGACGCGTTGTCGCCATCGATGCGACGCCAATCGCCCTCGCGGCGTCGGTGGCGCGAAGGTTTCCTGAAGTTGCGTCCGTCCAGCCTCGCGGTGACCGCCTGCACATCCTGCTCGACGCCGGTGGATCGGTCGACCCATCGTGGCTCACGTCACGCCTTCAATCGCACGGGGTGATCGTTCGGTCGATCGCACCAGTGAAGCCATCCCTCGAAGACGTCTTCGTGGCTCTTACCACCATCACGCGCGCGCAAATCCAGGAAGCATGACGTTGATGACATCCGATCCTTCCCGGCCACCCGTCATCGTGACCAATGGCCTCACCCGTCGGTTCGGTTCATTCACCGCCGTGAACCGCGTATCCCTTTCGGTGCCACAGGGCAGCATCTTCGGGCTCCTTGGCCCGAATGGATCGGGGAAGACCACGGTGATCCGGATGCTGTGCGGGGTCCTGGAACAGACGGAGGGCACGGCACAGGTCCTGGGGCTCGAACTTCCCAAGCAGGCAGCCGAACTCAAGCACATCATCGGCTACATGTCGCAGAAGGCCGGGATCTACGACGACATGACCATCCGTGAACACTTGCGATTCTACGCCGGACTGTACGGATTGACCCGCCCGCAAACGGTCGAGGCGACAGATCGGGTAGTCGCCATGGGACGACTTGAGGAATGGGTCGACACGCTCGCCGGTGCGGTGCCAGTAGGAGCGAGGCAGGACCTGGCATTCGCCTGCGCGTGCATCCACGCACCACCGCTCCTTTTCCTCGATGAACCGACTGCTGACATGTCACCCGTCGCCCGGAGGACCTTCTGGGATGGCCTCTACCAACTGGCAGGGCAGGGAACCACGATCCTGGTCACCACCCATTACCTTGATGAGGCGATCTACTGCCACGAACTCGCGCTGATGCACCGCAGCAACCTGGTGGCAAGCGGGACCCCGGATGCCCTGATCGACGGCTTGCCCCACACGCTCATCGAGGTGGAGTGCCCGCAACCGCACGCCGCCGTCGAACTCGTCGATGGCTTGGAGGGTGTTGTCGAGACGGCCCTCTACGGTGATACCTTGCACGTCCTGTTCGAACCGGGCCATGCGTGGGAGGTGGCCGCGCAGTCGATCCGCCGGCGCCTGGAAGGGGCAGGGGTCCTGGTCGGCGCAATCGCTGCGGTGAGGCCAACCCTGGATGACGTCTTTGCCGCCTTGGCAGGGTCATCCGCAAACGCGGCATGACCCGTCGGTGCGGGAACGCAGGGAGACCTGCACCAACCGACCCCAAGGGTCAGTCAGGCCAGATGCCAGCCATCACCCAACCGTCACCACCGGCGAACGCTTCACCATCGACCCGGGAGTGGAGACTGTCGTTCCGCGACGGATAGATGCGTCCGCCAAGATTGGCAATGCAACCGGTGGCATCCTCCAGGAACACCTCGAGAACGGATGCGTCAAGGAATATCCGGACCGTGAATGGCGAGTGGGGGTCTACCGTGACGGGTGTGATCACCACGGTGGAAGTCACCGTCGGGTCAAGGCTCGAGGCAGACCGATCGATGATGAGGCCACCACACTCCGGGTCGTAGCCGGCAAAGGTCCGCTCAGCATCATCGGGACTGCACCGGACCCACGCGCCTGACCGGCCCTGAAACGGGCGACCAAACCGCAATTCGAGTTCGAGCGAACCTCCGTGCATCCGGGTCGTGTGGGGGGCGCTCAGCACGAGGTGATCACGACGAAGGATGCGAAGCTCGGGCGCGGGAGAACCGGCAACGTGGCCATCTGATGTGACGCGCAGGATCCGCGGGAGGGACATCGCCCCAGACCACCCGGCGGCGGTCCCGGCAGCAGAGGGCCGGCCCTCGCGCAACCATCCCCACTGCACCCTTCGGCCGTTCCCATCCCACATGGACTGGGGCGCGTAGAACTCGCCGCCGTCAAGGTGCGAATAGTGCCCGTTGCGGAGGCGGGTCCCGGTCTCGTCCATTTCGCCGGTGACGGCAACGGTGTGGTGGTTGCCACTGCCCCACGCATTGAGCAGGAGGACGCCATGTCCATCCATCTCGAAGAAATCCGGACACTCCCACATCGTTCCAGTACTCACCGGGCTGGTGACCGAACCATCGCCGACCACCATCGGGTGGAGGTACTCCCAGTGCCTGAGATCGTCTGAGCCGTAGACGAGTGCCGTCCCGCCGATGCCCGGAAACCCGGCCCCGATCGCGAGGAGCCATTTCGCAGGTGACCCGGCACGGCCCCTCCACACGAACGGGTCGCGGTATTGGACGAGGTCCATGCCAGGAGGCGTGGTGGGGATGACCGGGTTCGCGGGATCCTTCACGAATGTCCCGAACCCGTCGTACGTGCGGGCGATGCAGACAAGTTGGTGCTGGTACGGCCCATCCGTCCCGGGAGCGACACCCGTGTAGAACAGCGTTGGCACCCCGGCATCGTCGATGACCGCATTCCCCGACCAGATGCCGGAGGTGTCATAGGTGCCATCCGTAGGAATGATCGCGCAGGGTCGGTCGGTCCAGTGCACCAGATCTTCGCTGACGAGGTAGCCCCAGTGCATGTCCGCGTGGAACCCGGCACGCGGATTGTGCTGATAGAAGAGGTGCCACTTCCCGTCGTGGTGCAGGATGCCGTTCGGATCGTTCAGCCAGCCGGACGGCGCCGTCACGTGATACCGCGGGCGATGCGGGTCTGCAGCAAGGATCCGACGACCAAGCAGGCCGCGATCCACATAGTCGCCCGTCAGTGGCCAGTCACGGTCAGCCGGCGCGGGAGGCAAACGGTCCGCGGGGTTCACGACGCCACCCCATTCTGCAAGATGGATCGACGCCTCACTTGGACGGGCATCCTCGACACTCCTTGGTTGGAAGGAACACACTCGGGCTGGATGGTGGGCGGAGCCCCTCCGCCCCACCTCCTAAGCAGGGTGACCACGCGTGCGCGCCCCATCTGCATCACCTCCATTGGTTGGGGGTGTACTCGCGATCAACGCCGGGCGATTTCCTGATCCTTCTCACGGGGCAGGTTGAACCATGCACCGTTGCACGCATCCATCTCGTCGGACGAGAGGGTCACTCCGACCGCACCGAGACTGTCGCGAAGCTGGTCAGGCCGGCTTGCTCCCACGATTGCACTGGTGATGACTGGCTGGGCCAGGACCCAGGCAAGGGCAGCGTGGGTCAGTGAGTGTCCATGGCGGCCGGTGACATCCTTGATGTGGTCGACTTGGTCGTGGACCTCGTCATTCCAGTACCGCTTGCGGTACATCTCGCCCCGGCCCGATCCCAAGGTGAAGCGTGACCCTTCCTGGAGTGCACGGCTGCCCGAATAGCGCCCGGTAAGCATTCCGCCGGCAAGCGGGTTGTAGGAGATCACGCCAACGCCGTGTGCCTTGGCCAACGGCAACAATTCGTCCTCGATCATCCTGAACAGCACGTTGTAGCGGGGTTGGACCGAATCAAAGCGGGCAAGGCCCTTCGTCTCGCTCGTCCACAAGGCATCGGCAAGTTCCCACGCCGGGTAGTTGCTGCACCCGATGTACCGCACCTTCCCGGAATGGACGAGGTCGTCAAGGGCGCGCAGGGTCTCCTCGATTGGCGTGGCGTTGTCGGTCGAATGGGTCTGGTAGAGGTCGATGTAGTCGGTCTGGAGGCGGCGCAGGCTGTCCTCACATGCCTTCATGATGTGCTTGCGGCTGAGGCCCTCGTCATTGAGACCGGGGCCCATCCGCCCCCGGCACTTCGTAGCCAGCACGATGTCTTCCCGGGAGCCACGCGCCGCGAACCACCGGCCCATGATGGCTTCGGTCTCGCCGTTGACGTCGAGCGTTCCGCCAAGCGGATAGACATCGGCAGTGTCGAAGAAGGTGACGCCGTGTTCAACGGCGGTATCCATGATGGCGAAGGAGGTCGCCTCGTCGGCCTGGTTGCCAAAGGTCATGGTGCCGAGGCAGACCTCGGTGACACGCAGGCCGGTCCGGCCAAGTTGCTTGATCTTCATCTGTCTGGGTCCCTCTTTCGAGAACAGCGGTTCGACACCAACGGCGAGGTGGAACGGGTGGATGCGTACGACCCGAGTGTACGACGCCGTAACGCCCAACCGACCGAAATGCGCCTAGGGGCTATTGACTTCCTGGACCCAACCGCGCATGATGGAAGCGCATCCAGAGACCCGGGCAGGCCTGAAGCGCCCGGGCGGCAACCGACCTCCGCACCCGCGGGGTCACGGTGCCGAGGCCGGCCCTGGAAAGGGTGATGCGGCGCCAACATCGAGGCGCAAACTGATGATCCTTCAAGGCCTGTCTCTGAGTACAGTGCCAACGATGGGTTGAGTGGTTTCTCGAGGTTGATGCAAATCCGACCATTTGCTTTTGGTCGGCGCCAACTTCCGTGCCGGTCCGTGCGATGCCGAGGAGAAAACGGCATGGCTACGGCGAAGACCCCACGCGCACCCACTGCCCAGTCGAACGCACCGGATTCCGGGAGAGGGACGACGTCCGCATCAGGAACACAATCCCTGCTGCGGCACCTCGGGATCATCGGGATCGATCACCTCGAACCCGTGATCCTCGCGGCCATCGCGACGGAACAACCCCTCCTGCTCATTGGCACACATGGAACTGCCAAGAGCCTCCTGCTTTCACGCTTGTGTGAAGCACTTGACCTGACGTGGCGCCACTACAACGCGAGCCTGATCAACTACGACGACCTCGTCGGGTATCCGTTGCCGGATGACGCGGGCAATCTCAAGTTCGTGCAGACGCCTGCTTCGATCTGGGGTGCGGAAGCGGTCTTCATCGACGAAATCTCGCGATGCCGTCCTGACATGCTGAACCGGCTCTTCCCGATCATCCACGAACGACGCATCCAGGGACTGGCCCTGACCGAATTGCGGTTCCGGTGGGCGGCCATGAACCCACCCGCCGATCCGGACGCCGATGACAGCAATTACATCGGATCGGAACCTCTTGATCCGGCGCTTGCCGACCGTTTCCCTTTCATTATCACGATCCCCGCATTTGCAACCCTGTCGGCAAGCGACCAGAAACTCGTGATCCAGTCGTCCACGTCGACGACCGTCCCGCCGGAACTCTCCGCCCGACTGCGGGATTCAATCGAAGCGATCCGGCAGCGCATCGATGCCACCGACTCGAGTTTGAGTGACCAGTTCTCCGAGTATGTCCGGCTCTTCATCGCGGCCCTGCGCAACAAGGGGACATCCCTCTCCGGGCGACGGGCCGCCATGCTGTACCGAAACCTGATCGCGGTCACTGCGGCAAGTAGCCCGAAGACCAAGACGGCATTTGCAGCGACGTGTTGGCAGGCAGTTTCGGCTTCGTTGCCCCAGTCAGCGTCCGGAAGCGCAACCACGTCGCCGGCACAACTGCTCGCGATCCACCGTGAGGCTTGGGCCGTAAGTCTTCTGGACCAGTCAGATCCCCGAAAACTCCTTCACGCCGAACCGGACCCGGTACGCCGGTCACTACTGGCCCTGGACCTCGGGACTGATATCGCCACGAGGTCGGCCTGCGTTGCCGACGCGCTTGGGTCGCTCCCGCCAGGCGCACGCCACGCCCTCGCATTCCACCTCGCATCCCGCGAGACCGCGCACGTATCCGCATCCGTCGGCGAACAGATCGCTGACTTGTACTCGGAGGTGGCCATCAAGCAGCAGGTCAATGCAACCCTCGCGCGGATCGGACCGCGGTTCGAGACCTCCCGGCAGATAGACGCCTTCCTTGCACGCCCACCTGACGATGCGGCAAAGGATCTTGGCTTCCTTACCAATCTGCTCATCTCGCAATGGAAGTCCGGGGCCCTCAGGGGGCCGGCAGACGTCGATGCGATCGTTGCGTCCTGGGTCCGCCAACGGGATGAACTCGGGACGCTCACCAATGGGACCGAGGATGGGAGTGCGTAATGAACGCCCGGACCCCAAACACGACCCGTCAGCAAGCACCGCCCGAACCATCCGCCCAGGCGCCGGCCCTCCTTCACAACATGGGTGGACCCCGACCACCACAGACCGTGTTCAACCGGACTGGAGTCGTGACCACAAGGGTGATCACCCTGCCGGCTTGGGCTGGTACGGCCAACCTGACCAATGTCCCCGGAGTGCCAGATGATCCGGACGCGGACGGCGACCTGACGGCATGGCGCCTTGGGCGGTACCTCGGCGTCACCCTGCCAGACATCGGGGTGCCCGAACTGCTTGCCTACGCGACATCGCAGGTGCCGGGGTTCACCCGCCTGCCGGCGATCGTTCCGGCTGACTACAACGCACCCCAGCAACCGGAATTGTCGGGGACCGATGGCATCGATCCGTTGTTCTACCTCGCCGTGCGCAGTCGGATCCGCGGGAGGGCGTTCATCAAGACCGCAATTCCCGAACTCTCGATCCACGACCTCCGGACTGCCGTTGTCCTGCACTTCCCGAAGGATTGGAAGCCATGACCACACTGAGAGACAAGCTCTATGAATCCCTGCCGGCAGGCACCTACTGCTTCCCGGCACTCCTGCGGATCGTGGACATCATCGAGACCACGGACGTCCCGACGGCAGCCGTCGAGTGCCTGCCACAGCCGCGCATGTTCGTGAACCCGGACTTCGTCAGCACTCACGCGAATACCCCGGGAAAACTGACGTTCCTCCTCCTTCACGAACTTCACCACGTCATCCTCGGACACACGCGCCTGTATCCGCGGGCCGGGCGGATCGAGAACCTGGCCTTTGACATCGTCATCAACGCACTGCTTGCCCGGTCGCTGCCTCACCCACGG
>CAMDTO010000039.1 GCA_945907765.1 Thermoflexus hugenholtzii JAD2
TCGTCGGGGTAACGGTTTTACTTTCGTTCGACCAACTCACAAGGGAAGACTTTCATCCGGGCGAGTTCTACTCGCTGATTGTCTTCTCGGCAGTCGGGATGGTGCTGATGGCATCGGCGGCTGACTTGATCATGGTCTTTGTAGGGTTGGAGTTGCTTTCGATCTGCCTATACATCCTCACCGGATTTTCGCGACGTCGCCTCGAATCGGAAGAGGCATCAATCAAGTACTTATTGTTGGGTGCCTTCGCTTCCGGTTTCCTGCTTTACGGGATTGCGTTGGTCTATGGAAGCACTGGCAGCACGAACCTTGGATGCGTGGCACGAGCGATCAATCCTTCCAGTACCTTTGCGATGTTCGGCTGCGGGACCGGGTCGGTTGCCGGAGCGTCGACGTCGGCCCTCTTGCTGGCGGGCGTGGCGATGCTCGTCGTTGGTCTCGGGTTCAAGGCTGCGGTGGTGCCATTTCACATGTGGGCACCTGACGTGTACGAGGGCGCGCCCACAGCCATCACTGCGTACATGAGCGTTGGCGCCAAGGCGGCGGCCTTCGCGGCAATTGCCCGGGTTTTCATGATTGCCTTCCCGACTTTGTCCCATGACTGGTCGATGATCTTGGCAATCCTCGCGGCCGTAACCATGATTGTCGGGAATATTGCTGCGGTGTCACAGCAGAGCATCAAGCGGATGCTGGCATATTCAAGTATTGCCCACGCTGGATACATCCTCGTAGCAGTTGTAGCTGCAAGCCGGGTGGGAATGGCTAGTCTGCTTTTCTATACGGTTGGGTACACGGTCATGAACCTTGGGGCGTTCATGGTGGTGATTCTACTGGGAAAGCGGAGTGACGACCATCTCCGCATTAGCGACTACGCTGGGCTTTCTCGTCGGCATCCCGTCTTGGCAGGGCTGATGGCGTTGTTCATGTTGTCGCTTGCCGGCATCCCGCCCACAGTTGGCTTTGTCGGGAAGTTCTACATCTTCACTGCCGTGGTACAGGCAGACTATGCCTGGCTTGCACTCATTGGGCTGCTCTCTAGTGTCATCAGTGTGTATTACTACCTGCGCGTGGTTTACCAGATGTACATGGTTGACCCGGTTGCTGGCGTTGAGGCGGTGACGCCACTTCGCTGGGTGACCCTGGCGGCGGGTGTTGCTGGCATTGCCGTGATTGCCCTTGGGGTCTTTCCGCAGGGCGTGCTCGCACTGGCCAGCGCGTCTTCCACATTCATCCGCTAGCAGGTGACCGCATTGCGTGATTGCAATGCCCGATAGTTTGTGACCGGGCGATGGGGTACCGTCCTCGGCAGTGAAACGGGACCGCCACCCGAGTGGCGGTTTCTGACGTACTGGAGACCCGCTTCAATGTCGACTGTTCCCGTTGTCTTCGAGACCGACACCGTGACCCGTGCACCTGTCGAATCGCTTTTTGGGCGCGACCTCGTTTCCATTGCTGACTACACAAGTGCGGAATTGAGGACAATCCTTCAGCGCGCGCATGCACTGAAGCGAGAGCAACGGGCACGGAGGCCACATCGACTTCTCGAGGGCCGGACGCTGGCAATGATCTTTGAGAAGCCCAGCTTGCGGACCCGCTGCACCTTTGAGACGGGAATGACCCAGCTTGGCGGTCATGCCATCGATCTTGCCCAGCATCACATGCAGATGGGTACGCGAGAGAGCGTCCCGGACGTGGCACGCAACCTTGAGCGATGGGTCGACGTGATCATGGCACGTGTCTATTCACATCAGACGGTCATCGACCTCGCGGCGAATTCCAGTGTGCCGGTGATCAATGGGCTCTCCGATTTCTGTCACCCTTGCCAGATCATGGCTGACTTGCAGACAATCGAGGAGCATCGTGGGCGCCTTACTTCGCTCAAGATTGCCTACGTCGGCGATGGAAACAACGTGACGAACTCGCTTATCTTCGCCGCGGGAGTACTTGGTCTCGATTTGCACATAGGTGCACCTCAGGGGTACCAGCCGACCGGGCCGGTACTTGAGCGAGCGAGAGGGATGGCTTTGCACAGCGACGGCCAGATCGTTGTGCACGATGATCCCGTGGCGGCCGTTGACGGTGCGGACGTCGTCTACACCGACTCGTGGGTCAGTATGGGACAGGAATCCGAGTCCGCTGAGCGGATGAAGGTATTCCCGCGGTACCAGGTGAGTGGCTCGCTACTCGCTCACGCCCGCGCCGACGCGATTGTGATGCACTGCTTGCCTGCGCATCGTGGCCTCGAGATCACCGACGACGTCATGGATGGACCCCAATCGGTGGTGTTCGATCAGTCCGAGAATCGCCTCCACGCGCAGAAGGCAATCCTGACGCTTCTCCTTGGGGTGTGAGGGCACGTTGACCGCGGCGGGTTGTGAGCGGGTATGCTGACCTTGAGTTGAGTGGACGGCGAGCCGCGCCGGGGGGCTGAGACGGGGTCGTGCAACAGGCGATTTGGTTACTTGGCAAGGTGACACCACTCGCGATTGTTGATGTCGCGATCGTGACGCTCATCCTGTTCGGGTTCCTCGTACTGATCCGTGGGACGCAGGCGGACCAGCTTGTTCGGGGCGTGCTGATCGTCCTTCTTGCTACAGGGATCGTGGGGTCTGTGTTGAACCTCACCATCCTTAACTGGCTGGTTCAGAACAGTCTGCCTGCTGTCCTCATCGCGATCCCGGTGGTGTTTCAACCCGAACTTCGTCGCGTCCTTGAACAACTTGGACGGACTGGCAACTTGTTGACAACTACCCGCACAAGGGCAATCGCCCATACGGGTGCGCTTGTCGCGGACGAGGTTTCGCGCGGCTGCCAAGTGCTGATTGACCGCGGGTTTGGTGCATTGCTGGTGTTCGAACGCACGACAGGACTTGAGGAGTATGTGCAATCCGCGACCCGACTGGATGCAGTGGTCTCGGCAGAACTTTTGCACCAAATATTTTTTCGAGGGTCACCGTTGCACGATGGAGCAGTCCTCATCCGCCAGGATCGGTTGGTGGCCGCACGGTGTCTTCTCCCTCTGAGCGATAACCCAGGTCTCGGCCCCGAACTTGGGACCCGCCACCGCGCGGCTGTGGGGATTACAGAGGGGACCGATGCTGTCTGTGTCGTCGTCTCCGAGGAGACCGGGGCGGTTTCGATTGCCGAGCACGGTCAATTGCACCGGCTTCCGCACCACTCACATCTCGAGCGAGAGCTGACCGCTTTTCTTGCGCCGCCTGGTGTAGACCGGGGTGATGGTGAAAGTCGTTCCACCTCATTCGGAGGCCTGTGGCGTCAGCGGGCGACCAGGACATCTACCGGTGGTTCGCGGATTGTTGCGCCGACGGCTGGTCGTGCATCGCAATGAGGTCGGTATTCTTGGGAGTCCTTACGTGGCGGTTTGCCCTTGCCCTTGTGGTTGCCATTGTCCTTTGGGTTCGTCTCACGATTGAGCAGAATCCGGAACGTGAGGATCTGTACCCCACTGACATTCCAATAGAGGTCCGCGGTATGGCGCCCACCCTTCTGGTTGCGAACGAGACGGGCGCAGTGCGCGTCCGGATAAGTGCGCCTGAAGATTCGTGGCGACGGTTACAGGCTTCGAGCTTCCGCGCCACCATTGATCTGAGCCAGGCGGGCCCGGGCCTCCAGCAGCGCGAGGTGACGGTGGAATGTTCGGATCCTGACGTTCGTCTGGTTTCCCATTCCCCGCCCAAGGTTGCGGTCCGGGTAGAGGAAACCCGCACCGTGGAGATTTCCGTGCGGGTGAATGAGCTTGGGACGGTTCCGTTCGGCTTCCGGGTTGTTGGCTCGCCGTTGGTTACACCCGACCGCATCACCGTGAGTGGTCCGGCCAGTGCAATTGAGAAGGTGACGGAGGCGTTTGTATCCGTCCGGATGGAAGAATTGAAGTCCACGGTTGAACGGTCCCTGAAACCTGAACCGCGCGGGGCGTCTGGTGCGGTTTCCAGCGTACGGATTGAGCCCCAGGCGGTCACAGTGACGGTTCAGGTGGAGCAGATTGCTGGATCCAAGGTCGTTCCAGTAGTCCCGGTGGTCCGTGGCCAGCCTTCAGCGGGTCATTGGTTGTCCGGCGTTGTTGTAGATCCGCCGACGGTGCAGATAGTTGGTGAGCCCGGATTGCTCGAACCACTCGCAGTCCTGTCCACGCAGGAGATTGATGTCAGCGGTGCGCAAGGGGATCAGGTGCGCACGGTGACGATCGTTCGTCCGGCGGGTGTGTCATTGGTTCGTGATGTCCCTGCAACAGTGCGCGTCATCGTGTCTGCGCTTCCCGGTCAGCAGACCAGGGACGTTGCCGTGACCGCAGTTGGCGGAACGGCGGTTGTGTCGCCGCCGGTTGTGACGGTCACTCTGGTGGGATCGCAGCCCCAACTTCAACGTGTCGCGATAGGTGACGTCTTGGCCACGGTTGATGTGGCAGGTCTCGTTCCCGGCACGTACGTTCTGCCAGTGGCGATCGCACCTCTTGATGGTGTGCGCATTGAGCGGATTAACCCGTTGGCTGCTTCTGTGACGATTGCTGTGGTCGTGGAAGGCTCGCCGGGAGATGGCGCCCTTCCCGGAGGCACCCGCTAGGTTTCTCGGGTTCCTTTGCGATACTTGCGGGCGGTCGGGAGGTTTGAAGACCGTCCACCATGCGCTGTCCGTTCTGGATATGGACTGGTTACGGGACAGGGTTTTGGAGTGCCATGAGCGTCGAGGTGCAGGATGTCAAGGCGATGAATGGGCAGTTGGCAGCACCTGGCCATGGTGTGGTTTCCGATGATCGACTCTATCGCTACCGGGTACGTCAACAGGTTGCGAAATGGTTCGACCGGCATGCAAGGACCCGGACACGTTGGCGCGAGCGCAACGCGTATTACCACGCTGAGGTGCTTCGGCTCGCGAGACAGGTGATCCCGCCCGGCGCCCGGGTGTTGCAAATCGGGTGTGGGACCGGAGACCTGCGTGCCTCCTTGAAACCCGGGTTTGGGGTCGGTATCGACATCAGCGGCGAGATGGTTCGTGAGGCGAATGCCCGCTGGGGAGGGCGCGGTCTTGGGCTTGCTTTTGTTCAGGCCGATGCCCAGGAACTTCCATTTTCCGGATCCTTCGACTACATCATTTGCTCGGACATCCTTGGGTACCTTGAGGACATTCAGGCGACCCTCACCGGTCTTCACGCAGTCTCAGGGCCTCGCACGACGATCGTGATCACCTCATGGAATTGGGCATGGCAGCCAGTCCTGTGGCTCGGAGAACGGCTTGGGTGGAAGATGCCCGATGCCGAGCAGAATTGGCTTGGCCGGAATGACATCGAGAACCTGATCGTTCTTGCGGATCTTGAGGCACGCACCCGCAATGCCGCGCTGTTGTTGCCGAAGCAAGTCCCTGTACTGTCGTCGATCATGAACCGGATACTCGTTCAAATCCCACTGTTGCAGCACCTCGCGCTTGTCCATGCATGGACGGTGCGTCCGGTTGGCAACCGACCCGTGGCAGAGGAACTCTCCTGCACGGTCATCGTGCCGTGCAGGAATGAAGAAGGGAACATCGCCGCTGCGGTGGACCGTCTCCCAGACTTGGGGGCTCACACTGAACTCATCTTCGTCGATGGTGCGTCAACCGATGGAACCCGCGAGGCAATCCTTGAGCAGATTGCGATCCACCGCGGGACCCGTGACATCAAGTTGATTGATCAGGTCCCATTGCCTGGGGCAGACCATCGAGGTTCACCGTTTGCCGCAACGACGGGGTTCGTCGGTCGGTCCTACGTTGGGTCTGTCAACGGCTCGTCAGTTTCAGGTAGCCCGACTGCTGGGCCTCGGGGTGTCGATGCCGGGCCGGTAACAATGCTCAAACTTGGCAAGGGTGATGCGGTCCGGAAGGGTTTCGGGTCAGCGTCAGGCGATGTCCTGTTTATTCTGGATGCCGACCTCACGGTTCCGCCTGAGGATATGCCGAAATTCCTCGAACCGATCGCTACTGGACGGGCTGAATTCATCAACGGTACCCGTTTGGTCTACCCGCTTGAAGATGAGGCCATGGGGATCATCAATCTTGCCGGGAACCGGTTCTTCAGCATGGTCTTTACCTGGCTGCTTGGTCAGCGGATCAAGGACACGTTGTGCGGAACGAAGGTACTGCGAGCCTCTGACTATCGCGTCCTGGTTGCAAACCGTACGTATTTTGGCGATTTCGACCCGTTCGGTGATTTTGACTTGCTGTTCGGTGCGTCCCGGCTTGGCCTTCGAATCCTTGAGGTGCCGGTTCGGTACCGCCGGCGGACTTCGGGCTACTCCAAGGTTCAGGTCTTCAAGCACGGGATGTTGCTACTACGGATGAGCGCGATCGGGTTCCGGCGCCTGAAGTTGGCGCGTTGGCTTGGCAGGGCCACACCGCCGAGCATCACGGGGTAGCGATCCATGCCCAACGGGGATAGCTCTCCCAATGTTGGGTCAATCGTTAGATGACTGTGGCTACGGTCGGGGGACGGCTTTGGTCGGCAGGTGACGGAGTGACATGACCTGGCGATATGTCGATGGCCTCGACCGTGATGCGCCGATGTGGCGCCGGATGGCCGGGGTCTGGGTGCATCGTGCACTCTTGCATCGGATGGCTTTGAGAGATGTCCGGCTGCGATACGTTGGCGCATCACTTGGCCTCTGGTGGGCTGCGATCACCCCATTGCTGTTTGTCGGGGCCTACACGATCCTGTTCACATTCCTCTTCCGCGCGCGGTTGACCCCTGGTGCGTCACCCGCGGAGTACGCACTGTATGTGGTGACGGGATTACTTCCGTGGGTCGCATTCACCGAGGTTGCTACGAGGGCGACTCAGACGATGGCCGAACATCGCAATCTTGTGAAGTTTGCGATGTTTCCACTCCAGGTTCTCCCACTGACTGGGATGTATGCCGCGATGCTCTCCCAGTTGGCAGGGTTGATTGGTGCTCTGGCGTTTTCGTTGATCATTCACGGTGAGGTGTCGTGGTCACTTCTCTGGCTGGTTCCAGCCACTGTCGCGCAGTTGGTGTTTCTCGCTGGGACGGCTTGGTTTCTAGGCGCGGTTGGCGCCGTGATTCGCGACGTTCGCGAAGTCCTTCAGATTGTCCTGACCGCCGGGATGTTCTTCACTCCGATTTTCTATCGAACCGATGACCTTCCCGTACTGGTGGCCCAGGTTGTGGGATTGAACCCGCTGACCCCGTTGCTCGGTGCGTACCGTGCCGCATTCCTCGGAACCGCGCCCGATCCAGTCGGGCTTGCAGTTTTCACGGGATTCTCACTCGTGCTTCTTGTTGGTGGGTTCATCACGTTCGAACGGGTCCGCTCCGAACTTTCGGACATCCTTTAGATGACCAAGATTGTTCCTTCGCTACCCGTCATCAGTGTTGATGGGGTCTCCAAACGCTATCGCCTCTACGCGCGACCGATCGATCGCATCATCGAGTTCTTGACTGGTCGCGCTAGGCATCAACCTTATTGGGGCCTTCGAGATGTGACTTTTTCGATCGGCGCTGGGGAAATCGTTGGTGTTGTCGGGCGCAATGGAGCGGGGAAGTCAACCCTGCTTCGACTCTTGACGGGGATCTCAACGCCGACGTCAGGGGACATCACAATCCGCGCGAGGATGTCTGCAATTCTCGAACTTGGCAGTGGTTTCCATCCGGAGTTGTCTGGTCGGGAAAATGTGTATCTCGGTGGCGCGGTTCTTGGCATGTCGACCGCCGACGTTGAGGCGCGTTATGACGGAATCGTCGAATTTGCCGAACTTGGGCCATACATGGACATGCCTTTCAAGACGTATTCCCTTGGGATGCAGGCGAGGCTGAGTTTCTCGGTTGCCTCGTGCATTGATCCCGAGATCATGATCATTGATGAGGCCCTTGGTGCCGGTGATGGGGCATTCATCGCCAAGTGCTTCGAACGGATACGACAGATTTGTCGGGGTGGCGCAACGGTTGTATTCGTGTCACACAACACCTACCTCGTGCAGCGTCTCTGCCAGAGGGCCCTCTGGATCGATCAGGGCCGGCTTGTTGCAGACGGAGATCCGGCAACGGTTTGCCGAGATTACGAGGCACTGCTCCGGTCTATTTCTCAGGATGAGGCGATGGCGCGCAATCGGGCAGCGATGTCCAGATTCGACGACGCTGATAGCAAGGCAGTCGATCTGGCTCCGTTGTCCAGGATCTCGCACCGTTGGGGTACCGGGGAGGTGCGGATTACCGCATTCAATATATTGGATTCCGAGCAGAGGCCGTTAACCACCGCGTTTGGTGGTGATCCCCTCACGATTCGGCTCGACTATGATGGCAAATGCGATGAACATAATCTGGCGGTTGTCGTGACGATTGTTCGCGAGGATGGGGTGGTGGCCGCAACCTTTGACAATCGCGACGCCGATATCAAGTTCGGGCCGGTCACAGGTTCAGGTACGTTCTTGATCGAGTTGAACAGGGTGCTTCTCGGCCCGGGACGCTATCTCATTTCGCCGCACATCTATCGAGATATTCATGGAGTTGTGGCAAATGAAGATGTTCTCGACTACCATGATCGAGTATATGAGTTCACAGTTGCGGCCAAGGGCCGTGGATATGCAGTGATGGTTGACCATCCCGCTAAGTGGGTTCATACTCCTGAATTGCGACGGTAGCGTGACAGAACATCCGCGTGGAGTCGTTGGTGGTCGCGCGCACATCGTTCCCACCCATGCCAACGGATGATCCATTCGCGTGAGGCGCGCCCAATCGCATGCCTTCGTGGGGCGTCCATGGCGAGGTCGGAAAGCCGGGAGGCGATTTCTTCCTCGGATAGCGCACTCTGGATAGGTGGCATTTCCGGCAAGCACCACTCGTGAACCGCTGGGTTGAAGTACATGATCACCGGAAGCGCACAACTCAAACCCTCGGCTGTCACGGTGCCGAACGTCCCTACGGCTTCATGGAACTGGTCGAGGACCACATCGCACGCTTGGTAGTGATCGCGCAGGCGGATCTTGTGCATGGGCGCCTTCCAGACGACTCGTGATGCAATCCCAAGCTCGTCAATCAGCGCTTCGCTCGCACGAACATCGCGACCCCATCTGCACAGGATCAGTGCCGCTCGTGGGTGGTCCGGATTTCGAGTGTATGCAGCGAATGCTCGAAGCACCCTGTCGCTTCGCTTGCTGTCAAACGCGTTGCTCCACTCGTGGCGTGTGGGACACAGGAAGAGCAGTTCGGCGCCGGTAGTTTGTCGAAGCTCGCGTCGTAACGCTGTTTCGATACCGTCTGGTAGCGGAGCGTATTTGGTCTCGTCAATTGGATGGGGGATGAAACGGTAGTCCTTAAGCCCCAGGCGTCGGGCCGACGAGACGACATCAGGGTTCGTAATGACGCATGCATCAGCTGTGCGGTACGCAAGGTTCAAAAGGCGACCCTGAACGGTATTTTCGAACGGAAGCGTGCGCATCGTTGAGTGCTCGAAGGCAACGAACGGGGTTGTGAGAGGCAGGAGTGCGCCCTTGGCAGCCTCAAGTCCGTAGAGTTGAATGAGGTCGTGATCCGGATCCATGGGCAGGTAGGACGGCCAGTACGGGGTGTACTGCAAGTGCCGGAGGCGTAACCTTGTTCCAGCAGAAATCGCACGCGAGTTGCGATTAATTTCAAGCATTTGAGACCGAACTAGGCGGAGACGAGGGTTAAGTGCTACTCCCCTTTCAACGCGAAAGACTGAAATCCATGAGAGTGCTTCCCTCATCAGATTAAGGAGGCGGACTTCCACTTCCTCGGATTTCGTTCGCTGACCCTGTCGCATCAGTGCCCCGTATCGCGTCCCTAGGGTTGCCATTGTTCGACGCAGGTGGCCTGTCAGTCCACCGGGGGCGGGAGCTGATGGGTCACCGTAGGTTGCAGCCATCATTCTCGCGACTGGACCAGCAGGTGCATTCGGAGGCAGGACATATGGGTCGGCCTGTCCGCTCAGGTAATGCACCCAATCAGGTCGCGTGAACCCGTTCGTGAATTCGATGGTATTCCAATCGGGGGGATTGAACGGTTCCAGGTTACCGACGAAGTCTGCGTCTTCCCACTCGGGATGACCCATGATGAACTCGTGTCGGAAGTGGAACGCGTGCGCATCCTCGCCGAGGCGACGCAGGAACTTGGCAATCAGGTACGCGTTGTTGGCGATGTTTCCTGAGTGGGCCGTCTTCACGGTTGGGTTCCTGATCCGGGTCGTCTTCCACCAGTGAATGCCGGGCGATCACCGTCGAGGAATGTCCGTTGCCATTGTTCCAGTGAAATGAGTGACCAGAGAAGCTTCTTGTGGTTTCGCGTGCCGGATGCATGGTCGTCGAGCAGGGCTTCGACAGCAGTCCGTGAGAACAGTCCTCGTGACGACGCGCGGGTTCCAAGGAGCATCTCCCTGAGATATGGCTGCAGATCGCGACGGAACCAGGTGTCCTCCGGCGGGGCGAATCCTTGCTTGCGCGCATTCAGGATTTCGTCGGGGATCAGACCTGCCATTGCACGGCGCAGTATCCACTTTCCGGTGCCGTCCCTCAGCTTGTAGTGGGATGGCATCGTCGCGACAAAGTCGACGAGGTCGTTGTCCAAAAATGGAACGCGACTTTCGAGTGAATGTGCCATCGAAACCTTGTCTTCCACCACGAACAGGCCAGGCAGGTAGGTGCGTGCCTCGAAGGTCATCGCGAGGTGCAACGGATTGCGGGAAGCTGAAGACGGAAGATCACTGATGACCGCCCGGGTTGCCTCAAACGCGCTGAACGTAGCCGATGTTCGCGCAAGGTCACCGATGAAGAGGTCAGGCTTGGCCTCGTCTGGAACAAGGATTGACCAATACCTTGCGTACCGTGACGCGAAGTCATCCAGCGAGGTGGATCCAGAGGCGTGGGCATACCTCCACGGGTATCCGGCGAAGAGTTCGTCACCGCCGGCACCGGACAGGACCACCGTGACAAACCGGCTTGCGAGTCTCGCGACGGCGTAATTGTGGTAACTCGAGGCAAGACGGAGGTCTTCCAGGTGCCAGACCAGTTCAGGCAGGAGGCGTTCCACGTCTGATGGTTGCACGACAACCGTGTAATGTTCCGTCCCCATCTTCTGCGACAGCATCTCGGCGGCTATTCGCTCGTCGGAGTGGGCCTCGCTACCACCGAGTCCCCGGACATTGAAGCCCCCGGTAAATGTGTGGAGATGAGCGATTTGGCGGGAGGCGACGGCGGCGATGGAGCCGCTGTCCATTCCTCCGGAAAGGTAGCTTCCCACAGCGACGTCGCTCATCAGTTGGCGACGCACGGCATCCTCGAAGCGTTCGCGGACACCATCGACGTAGAAGGTCTCACCCTTGTCCACGCCAGAGTCGAAGGTCGGTTGCCAGTATTTGGCGGTGCGTGGTGCGTGGCCGGTCGAGGCCGTCATTATCGATCCTGGGGCTAGCATGCGAACACCTTGGAATAGCGTCCGTTCGCTGTAGAGGTTCTGAAAGGTGAGGTATTCGGTGACCGCGTCGAGGTCAAGGGCCACTCGGAACCCTGGCAGGCCGAGGAATGCCTTGACTTCTGAGGCGAAGGCAAGCGCGCCGTCCACGAAGGTGTAGTAGAGGGGTTTGATGCCGAAGCGATCACGGCCAAGAACTAGGCGCCCCTCCCCAACCCGACGATCCCAGATCGCGAACGCGAATATGCCATTGAAATGGTGGATACAATCGTCTCCGTACTCTTCATAGGCGTGGATGATGACCTCGGTATCTGTAGCGGACCTGAACCGGTGTCCCCGCTTCACCAGCGTCTCTCTGAGAGACTGGAAGTTGTAGAGTTCGCCGTTGTAGACAATCCCAATCCTGCCATCTTCGCTGAACAATGGCTGTCGGCCGGCACTACTCAGGTCGATGATCGCGAGGCGGCGGTTCGCGAGCGCGACCGCGCCATCGATGAGATACCCGTCAGAATCGGGACCCCGGTGCGCAATCAAATTGCCCATTGCGGTCAGTGTCTGGCGAACGTGGCCGGGGCGCCGCCCATTGGACTGGCCTGACGGGTCGTAGGTGCCTGCAATGCCACACATCGGACTGGTTGTCGGCTTTCCGGCATGGCTCGACGGATCGGCCTTCCGAGGTTTGTGCGAAGGACTGGCACCCTCAATCTGGGCGGTCACCTAGCCGTTGCTACACTCGGGCGGGTGGTTTCGGCGCGGGCAACATAGTTTTCCCAATGGGGCGCTTGCGATCGGAGGCTGGAGTGCAACTGGCAGGTAAACGGTTCCTGGTGACCGGCGGTGGCGGGTTCATCGGTCGCTACGTCGTGCAGGACCTCCTTGCGGCCGGTGCACACGTCCGCGTCATGGAGTTGCCGGGTCGCGGTGACGTGCTTGTCTCTCACGCTAGGCCGTCTGACCAGCTTGAACTGTTTGGTGGCAATCTCACCCTACCGGACGACTGCCGCCGTGCCTGTGACGGTATTGACGGTGTCTTCCACATGGGTGTGCTTGCCTTGAATCCGTCGGGACAAGATCCGCGACGCTGCGTCGAAGTCAACGTCAACGGGACGTTCAATGTATTCGAGGCTGCGCGAGATGCTGGCGTGTCGAGGATCGTCTTCTCTTCGGCGTCATCGGTCTATGGTGACACTCTCGAGGTAATGGATGAGGCACACCCTCTCAATTCTCGCCACATCTACGGAGCTTCGAAAATTGCGGGTGAGGCGTTCCTCCGTGCCTTCGGGGGCATGTTCGGGATCAACTGGGTGGCGCTCCGCTACATGAATGTCTATGGCCCGAATGCCGGGTTCGGCCTTGTCGATGCCGTCCTCAAGCGGATCGCATCGCGACTGGCACCGCAGATCAACGGTGACGGGTCCCAGTCGTTTGACTTCGTCTACGTCAGTGATGTTGCTGGCGCGACGGTTCGGGCCATGGCGAGTGACGTCAGTGATGAGGCATTCAACGTGGGTAGTGGCGAGGAACGCACGGTCAAGGACGTCACCCTGTCCCTGCTCGAGCTAACTGGGTCGGATCTTAAGCCGGACTACCGAGACGTGTCGGTCCCGATGATCCGCCGAGTAGGTTCTAGCGAGAAGGCCTCACGCCTGCTTGATTGGCGCGCGGGCGTGAACCTCACCGAAGGGCTGCGACGGGTCGTGGCCGAACAGTATTTCGGCAACGCGGGTTCATAAGTTGGCAATTCCGTAGGTTTCGGACGACTGGGAAGGGTCCGCAATGAAGGTTCTCGTCACCGGCGCAACTGGTTTCGTTGCATCCCACCTGATCCCGGCGTTGCTCACCTCCGGCCACGATGTGGTTGCGTGTGGGCATGATCAGAGCCGCCTTGCCAAATATCCAGAGGCGTCGCGCTGCGTCGTCGATCTTCGTGATCGCAACCTCACCGGGCATTTGCCGACGCGGATCGATGCCGTGATCCACCTTGCCCAAGCGAATGTTGGCTTTCCTGACGCGTTTGCAGATCTCTGGGAGGTCAACGCGGGAAGCACCGCCCGCCTGCTTGATTGGGCACGTCACGCAGGCGCGACGTCGTTCGTGTTCGCGTCGACCGGATCCGTGTACGGGCCAGGGGAACGCCCGTGGCATGAGGACGACCCGGTCGTTGGAGGGGGTGCGTACGCGGCGACCAAGGTGGCTGCGGAACGGATTGTTGGCGCGTTCACTGCCCACATGTCCACGGTCACCCTCCGGCTTTTCGGTCCGTACGGCGTGGGCCAGCGGGCACGTCTTGTTCCGGGACTGGTGGGGCGCGTTCTGAGGGGGGATGACGTATCGCTCCGAGAAGGTGGGCGCCCGCGGATCAACCCGGTATGGATTGGCGATGTGGTTAGGATCTTCACCGCATCGCTCGGTCTGACGGGCAACCACACGGTGAACCTCGCAGGGGAGGAGATCCTGTCAATCCGTGAGATGGCGACGATCATTGGCGAGGTTGCCGGCCGGGTGCCTGTCTTTGGGGAAGTGCCGGGATTGACTGGCGGTGATACCGTCGGAGACACCGCACGCCTCCGCGAACTGTTCGGGAACAGACCGTTTGTTCCGTTCCGAGATGGGGTCGCCTCGATTGTTGCCGACGCCCTTGACACACCAAGGTAGGGAGACGTGACCGGAAGGGACGACGTTGGTGAGGATCGGTTCAACCTTGGTGCGGGACAACCGCTCCGAATTCTCCACGTCATCACGTCACTGGCCCGGGGAGGCGCGCAGGCACACCTCCTTGAACTGATCAAGGGACAACGTGCCCTCGGCCATCATGTCGAACTTGCCTATCTCAAAGATGGCGAGATGGTTGCGGACTTCGTTCCCCACGTCGGTTTCCCGATCCCACTTTCTGGGAGCGATGGGCGCGCACAGCCCACGGCCGAGGCGGCAATTGCAACGGTCGGGCGGTTGATGGCCGCAATTTCCGCAATCAAGCCGGACATCCTTCACACCCACTTGCTAAAGGCGGATGCGTTTGGTGCGGTGTGCGGGTGGTTGTCGCGGGTCGGGCGTCGGCAGGCGAGGCCCCTCGCAATCATCTCAAGCAAGCACAACGACGAGGCGCCGTTGAGGCGTCGATGGATTTCGCATCTCCATGGGTTTTTGTCGAGGGCGGACGATGCGGTGATCTGTTGTTCGGATCACGTTGGACGCTATGTCGTGTCGGTGGGAAGGGTTCCTGCGGGGCGTATCCGTCGGATCTATTACGGTATCGATCTGGCAAGGCCAATCGCACTCGGTCCGACACGCCTCTCCGAGGTGCGTCGCGAACTCGGACTGCCCGTTGGTGCCCCGTTCGTCCTTGCCGTTGGCCGCCTCGATCCGCAAAAGGGTTGGCCAGTCCTTCTTGATGCGATGGCCAAGGTGGTTGGAACCCGTGACCGGGTCAGGCCACATCTGGTGATCGTAGGCGGGCCGCAACAGGGTGATCCAGAATATGTCGACGATTTGCGCGTGCGTGCGTCGATCCCTGACCTGCTTGGCCACGTCCACTTCGCCGGCGTCCGGCGCGACATTCCTGACCTCATGGCGGCCTGTGACCTCTTTGTATTGGCGTCGCGCTGGGAAGGGTTTGGATTGGTCTTCGCCGAGGCCATGGCGGCTGCCAAGCCCGTTGTCGCGACGAGGGTGTCTGCGGTGCCCGAAGTCGTTCTCGATGGCGAGACCGGCTTGTTGGTTGAACCGGATGACGTGGAGGGACTCGCGTCGGCGCTTGGTCGCATGTTGTCCGATGGCGGGTTGCGGGCACGAATGGGAAGCGCGGGATATCGTCGGGTTCAACGTGAGTTCGGCGCACCAAGGATGGTGCGTGAGACACTTGCTACGTACCGTGAAGTCATTGCCACACGAGCAAGGTAGGTGCGACCACATCGATATCGTGACAACGGTGACGGGGTGTTGCGCCGGTATGCTCAAGCTTGGATTACCCTCAGTTGTCCGATCTCCCTTAGGTCAAGGTCTCGTTTTCGGATGACGTCGCAATGGGTTCACGAATGACGCGCACGGGTGATGCCATGGCTGAGAGTTTGGTTGCGCCACGCCAAGTTACTGGTAGCGGAGACATGCACGTGGTGCTGCGGTACACGATCCCTGGGCGAGCGTCTTCCGACCTGCGGGATGACGACGCCGGCATCGCACTCCCATCCGGGGCGCAGGCGTTACTCGAGGCCGAATACGAGAACATGCTTGCCTGTGTGCGGTGTGGCCTTTGCCTCACTTCATGCCCGACCTACGTGCTCACGGGCAACGAGAATGAAGGCCCACGAGGCCGGATTGCGCTTGTCCGGGCCTTGACCGAGGGACGGATCCCGCTCACCGATGAACTGCTCACTCACGAGGACAACTGCCTAGCGTGTGACGCATGCACCGACGTCTGCCCGGCGGGCGTGCACATGGGACCGATCCAAGTGGCGTTGCGTGCGGCGGCTGAACCGGCCGTGCGTCGTCCGGTGTGGGTGCGCGCGCTGCGAACGATGGTCTTCGATTGGCTATTCCCGTCAATGCCTCGTTTTCGGTTCCTGGTATGGCTGGTCTGGATTTATCAGGTGTCTGGCATCAGGGCGGTGCTTCGTGCCTCCGGATTCTTGCGTCTGATCGGAATGTCCGATGCCGACGACCTGCTTCCACCATTTGTCCCGGATTTCCTGATTGCTTCTGGCCAGACGTACCCTCCTGAGGGTGACGGCAGTGATGGGGCCGAGACGGTCGACCTCTTTGCCGGATGTGTCATGTCGACGGCATTGGCGTCGGTTGACCACGCCACCGTGCGTGTTCTCCAACGAAGTGGTTGTGCGGTCTCGTGTCCCTCCGGTCAGGGATGCTGCGGGGCATTGCATGCGCACAGCGGCGATCGGGCGGGTGCGGTCTCGCTTGCCCAGTCGACGATTGCGTCATTCGAGGTCGGTGGCGACCGTCCGGTCATTGTGAACTCGGGCGGCTGCGGCGCGATGCTCAAGGAATACGGGCACTTGCTTGCGGATGACCTGGATTGGGCGTCTCGAGCGAAGCGGTTCAGTTCCCGCGTGATGGATGCCTCGGAGTTTCTTGCCACGCGCACGCTTCCGGTGATGCACCCCATCGGTGCGGGTTCCGTGCGCGTGACGTACCAGGATGCGTGTCACCTCTCGCATGCGCAGAAAATCACGTCCCAGCCGCGCGAACTGTTGCGGAGAGTTCCCGGTCTCGAACTGACCGAGATGGCCGAACGGTCACTTTGCTGCGGCAGTGCCGGTGTCTACAACGTGACCCACCCGGAGACTGCCCGTGAACTGGGTTCCCGGAAGGCAGAGTCGATCATCGCGACCGGCGCAGAGGTCGTCGTCACGGCGAACCCAGGTTGCTACTTGCAATTACGTGCTCGCCTTCAGGCAACGGGGTCGAAAACCGAAGTCCGGCACATCATGGAACTTCTTGACGAAGCGACTGCGCCGGTTATTGCCCGATGACGATCCTTCGGACCGATGTGGTCACACGCGTCTCGCGGGCCACCCGCGTAGCCATGGCGACCGACTTGCGCCGTTTGGTGACCACGGGCGATGTGCTTGATGCCACGACCGATATCGAAGTCTACGGGTATGACGCGTCGTTCCTGACGCAATTGAAGCCGGTTGTCCCGGACCTTGCGGTGATCGCCCGTTCGGAGGCCGATGTCATTGCGGTGATGCGCTACGCCCATGAACACCGGATACCCGTGACGCCGCGGGGGGCCGCAAGCGGGTGTGGCGCCGGGTGTGTTGCGTTGCGAGGAGGGATTGTCCTCGCTCTGAATGCCATGAACCGGGTGATCGAGATCGATGGTCCCAATGGTCAGGCGATCTGTGAACCGGGTGTCGTCCATGCCCGCCTCAACGAACTGGTCGCGCAGTCAGGTCTGATCTTTCCACCCGATCCAGGATCCAGCCGGATGGCGACTGTTGGTGGAATGGCATCCACGAACGCCCATGGTGTCCGTGCGGTGAAGTACGGGCCGACGAGTTCGTGGGTTCTCGGGCTGACGGTTGTCTTGCCTAATGGTGACGTGATTGAGACCGGTTCGGTTGGCAGTCGTGCCAAGCAGTCGGCGTCGGGTTTGGAGTTGACGAAACTCTTCGTGGGTGCTGAAGGCACGCTGGGTGTCATCACGCGCCTGAGGTTGAAGTTGCTGCCACGGCCGAAGGCACGCGCAATGGTCTTTGCGGTCTTCGATGTTCTCGAACGGGCGGGCGAGGCGGTCCAGGCAGTCTACCGGTCTGGCATATCACCATCGGCAATCGAAATCCTTGACTCCCGGTCGTTGCGGGCTGCAAACCTCTACCGTCCCGACCTTGGGTTGCGTGAAGCCGAGGCGCTCCTGCTGTTCGAGGTCGATGGGAACCCGGCAGGTGTCCGTTGGGATGCGGAGCAGATTGCCGAGACGGTGCGGCCGTTGGCGGTCGAGGTGGATTGGTCAGATCAGGAACCACGGATCGCCAAGCTTTGGGAGGCGCGATCGGTCGTTGGGGCGGCGGTCGGGGCGCTTCGACCCGGTAGCACGCGGGCGTATGCAGGGGAGGATATCTGTGTCCCGTTGTCGCGCATTCCGGAGACATTGCGGGGTATCCAGGAGCTGAGTGTGAAGTACGACGTCCCAGTCGCCACATACGGGCATATCGGGGGTGGAAGCCTGCATCCAGCGATACTCGTCAACGGGCGCGACCCGGATGATGTCAGGCGCGTCATTGCGCTGACCGATGCGATCCATCACCTCGCACTTGACCTGGGCGGGACAGTGACGGGCGAACACGGTGTCGGTGCGGCACGGGCACCCTACATGACACGAGAACATGGCGCGGCGCTGGAGACGATGCGCCAGATCAAGCGTGCCCTCGACCCGCACGGGATCATGAACCCGGCCACGATCTTCCCCGAGGACGTTCCCCCCACACCAGCACTCGATGCCTCACTGGTCACAGGTGGCACGTGACCCGCCAACCAGAACCGGTGGTCCCGGCCCCGGTCCGGGTCTTGATGGTGATGGAAGCCACGATCGGGGGTACCAAGCGCCACCTCCTGGAACTCGCGACCGGTCTGCGTCAACTGGGGTGCGACGTCTCCATCGCCTGTCCGCGGATCCGAGACGAGTCCCATGGAGATACGTCATTCTGGGATGACGCGTCTCGTGCGGGAATTGCGGTCAGCGAACTGCCAATGGAACGCGGGGTCTGGTCCCTAGCGAACATCGTGGCCGTGCGACGCTTGGCACGCCTCTTGCATGGTGATCGATATGACGTGATCCACGCGCACTCATCGATCGGTGGCGCGGTCGCACGCGTTGCCTCGCAAGTTGTCCCTCGCTCTCGTCGCCCGATGGTGGTGTACACGCCCCATGGTTTCGCGTTCCTCGCAGGGGGTGTGGTCAGACGCACAGTGTTCCGATTGATCGAACGCCTTCTCGGATTGGTGACCGACCGCATGATTGCCGTGTCGCCGACCGAGGCCGATGTTGCGGTGGAGCATGGCGTGGTGGGGCGTGACCGGGTGGTGGCGATCCCGAACGGCATCGATCCTTCGGTGATGCCGGGCCCGGAACACCGGAACGATGTCCGTGCGCGTGAGGGATGGGGACATGCCCCGGTCGTGATGACGGTGGCGCGGATGACACCCCAGAAGGATCCCGGGACGTGGTTGCAGGTGGCGGCGAGGATTGCGACGGCACGTGATGATGTCAGGTTCGTGTGGGTTTGGGGTGGTGACCAACAGGAAATGGTCAGGGCTGAGGCAACGAGGCTTGGCCTGAGTGGACGGATTGATTTCCTGGGCTATCGCGAGGATGCGCGTGAGCTTGTCTCGGCGTCCACGGTCTTTCTCCTGACATCGCGCTTTGAGGGTTTGCCGTATGTCCTTGTGGAAGCCCTCGCAATGCAGGTTCCGGTGGTTGCAACAGATGTCACGGGGAACCGCGATGTCGTCCGACACGGGGTAACGGGGCTACTTGCGCCGGTCGGAGATGTTGAAGCCCTGACCGGTCATGTGCTGTCCCTTCTCGATGATCGTGAACGCGCGATTGCTCTTGGATTGGCCGGGAAAAGGGATGTCGAAGATCGATTTTCCATCGCCCGGATGGTTGCCCGCACGTTGGCGACATACCGTGACGTCATGCACGAGAAACCCACGCGACGATAGTCGGCCAGCTTCCGGACCGGGCAAGGGATTGCGCGGGTGCGTGCATCTGAACAACCCCACCCCTCGTTGATGGACAATAGTGGGAGGGGCGTTGTTCGCGTCCCTCCCTGCGCGGGGCAGAGAGACGACACCTGATGTTGAGGCATGTGACCAATTGGTGGTCAGCGGGTCTCCTGGTCGCTGATGCCGTCCTGACGTGCCTTGCGCTATTCGTTGCCGACTGGGGCAGACATGAAATGCCAATTGGCGATGAGGTGGTGCCAGGTTGGTTTATCAAGCCACCGGTCTACCTTGCGGTCATCGTGCTCTGGCCGGTTGCATTGCGGGCATTCGGCGCGTACGACACGCATCGGACCCGGTCGCTGATTGATGAGATTGGGGTAGTGGTGCCCGGCATTGCCGTGGCGTCACTGGCTCTTGTGGGGTTCTTCTACGTTTTCGAGTTCCGTTTCATCTCCCGGTTGCTCCTGGCGTATTTTGTCGGACTTGATCTGGTGATCCTGGTCAATCTGCGCTTG
>CAMDTO010000040.1 GCA_945907765.1 Thermoflexus hugenholtzii JAD2
CGTCCGGTTCAGGGACGAGAGGGAACTCTCGCGGTACCACCCTGATTCCGACACGCGTCACCGCGCGAAGGCACTTGCGGGCGCATTCCTGCGCCACGTTCACGATAACGGGTGAAACCGGCCCGGTCTCTGTCCTGAGTGATCCCGTCTGGTTCCGCCATGGTGGCACGCGTCACAGTGGACGTGCGAGGCACTCACGGGGCTCTCGAGGCGAGGCTCTGGACTTTGGCGGACAGCTCAGGAGGGACTTCGTTTCGCCCGCAGCACCCGCTTCCACCGTACCGGGTTCGCTGTATCTGCAAGTCTCGAAACTACTTGGATCCGTCGTTGCCTGTGGTGACAGTATAGCGAGGGTTGCGCAAACCGGCAACCGGTTGCGGAGAGCGCAACGCAAGGGCCTTTTGGTCAGGTGCGTTCGTCATCCGCCTCGGTTCCTGACGACAAGCGCCCGGTCGCCGGGCCGACACCATTTGGGCACCGGTCGGTGTTCGCTTTGGGTCACCGTGAGGCCAAGGATCAGTTTATGCGAGGTCGGGTGGAACGCCACTCCTCCTGGCTAGGAAGGTTCATCAATGGTGCGTCACCGAGATGACCGTTGCCGTCGCATTGCGTCTTGAACCGAACGTCCCTCGGTTTCCGTGGACTCTTGTACGTCCATTCACTAGGATGGGATGGCAATAAGAACCACGGAGACCTGATGCTCATCAAATCCATCGAGTTCTATGTCCTGCCTGGTGAACCCAAGGTGCGCGAAGTTGATGGGAGCCGAGGTGGCATGGAGAAGGTGCCTCCTGGTTGGACGGGCATGTTCACCCACACGCATGGCTTGCGCGGTCACTTGGGCAATCCGCCCGTGCACTACCGGGACGACAAGCCCTCACCTACCTTTCGCCTTGTGCTCCGCATGGTCACTGATGGCGATCTCAGCGCGTACACCGACTTCGCCTCGGGGTTCCACGCCGATGATCTGGCTTGGAAGGCGCGCGAGTTCATGGCAACGATCGCGCCCATGCTGGTCGGCACTGATGCGTTCGACCGGGAACATGTCTGGCAGAAGCTCTGGTACGCGCAGCGGTTCTTCTACATCGGGCGTGGTCTGGTCGACACCATCGACAGCATGCTCTGGGATCTGGCAAGCCGCCACAGCCGGCTGCCGATCTACAAACTGCTTGGTGCCTATCGGGATAGCATCCCGGCATACGGATTAATAGGTGGCACGAACATCGATGAATACGTCGCGGATGCGGTTCGGGTGAAGGAACTAGGGTTCGTCGGTGCCAAGGATCACTCGTACCGGGGGGTCAAAGGCAACATCCAGCTTGCCAAGGAGTTACGCGCGGCGATGGGTGACGACTTCCTGCTCATGCATGACCCTGTCGAGTGCTACGACTACGATGAGGCGGTCCAGGTGGGGCGTGCGCTGGAGAAGTGTGATTACAAATGGATGGAAGAGCCACTGCAGGACTATGACCTGCTCGGTCTCAAACGTCTTAGCGATCGCCTTGACCTGCCGATCATGGCACTGGAATGGATTGGCTATCTGGGTGGCCAACCCTTTAACGCGTCGGCGTTTCTCGCGCAGCACGCCTGCGACATCGTGCGCCAGCGGGGAGTGGGCATCACCGGCCAGATGAAGCTCGCCCATTTGGCAGAGAGTTTTGGAGCGCTGGTGCATGGAGGTAACCACCACGTGATCCTGGCCATCCGAAACGACCCCGTCTTTGAAGCCCATATGGGATTGAAGCCCCGCCCGCCTGAGGAAGAACTGGATTGCCGGGGAACGCTGGTCGTGGAGAATGGCGCCATGTCCATTGCCTATACCGCCCGGCGCCCGGCGGAACCCGACTGGGATGAGTACGCGCGCACGGCGATTGAACTCGTGCGGTAGCCATTTGTCGGTGAAAGGCACCCACCCCGTCGCGTTGGTCGCAAGTCTCTTCAACGGTAGACGCGCCTGAACCCGGTACCAGCACGGTCGGGCATGGCGCACCGAAGGGCCGTACCGAGACTGTCAGGTCCGGACGTACCCGCTTGGCTTCTTGACGACGAGGGTCCCGGCCATGATGTCGTGCAGGCACTGCTTCCGGGTGGAGAAGGCCGCCATCAGGAAACCAATGCCGAGGATGATCGTCGAGAGAATGTGTCCGAGGTAGCGCCAGGTTGCCCGGCCAAAACTGATGGGCCTGTATTGGTCGTCGGTCACGATCAGGCCGAGGACCATCTTGCCGACGGTCCCCTGGAACTTGGACGACTCCATCAGGGCGCAGTAGAGCCAGTCGCCGAATAGGTTGAGCAGGCCGGAAACGGTGCCGGTATCGTCACCGCCCGCGATGATGGCACCGATGAAGGCTGACACGATACTCACGATGATGAGGTCGATGATGGTTGCCACGAACCGAAGCCAGAACCCGGCATACGTGTAACTGGTGGCAATCTCAACGTCGGTCACGCCCGACCAGGCCGGTGGTGCGACCCCAACGCGTTGCCCGCAGTTGGGACAGAACTGGCTGCCCGCGGGTATCGCGGTCCCGCAACCCGGACAGAATGTCGCCGTGGCCATGGACACCCCCATTTCACGAATCACGTTTCGAGGTCAGCGCGTCCCCTGTTTGTGTCCATCGTAATCCACGTGGGACCCCGGCGCGCAGTGACATATCGCGACGATGGGGCCACCCGGTCACTGCACCTCGCCACCACTCCGCCTGATTTATGCGCTTCGCTCATGACCGGGTGCCGGTAGGAGATGGACCTCAGGGATCTGCGATGTCGGGCGGAAACGGTCACGTCCGATGCCTACGGGTTTGGGGTGTCTGCGGATGGTTGCTCCCCGACGATGAGGGTGGCGGACAAGCCAGAAGCAACATGGCTGGGGATTGAACAGACGATCTCGTACGTGCCCGGCTTGTCCAGTTGGAATGACGTCATTGCGCTTCCCAGGGCAGACACTTTCACGATCCCATCGATTCCCGTGATCGAGATGGTGTGGTCAACGTTGTCCACGTTGGCCAAGGTGATCGTGATCATGCCTGGTTGGCTCACGCTCTGGATGTTCGGGCTGAGTTGGAAATCGGCGGCGGTCACGATGATGGGGACCGTGACATTCCGGACCGGTTCACCAGCCGGTGCGTCTGGCATGTGCGGACCGGATTCAACGGACACGATGCCGGGTGTCAGGCCGAACATGTACGCAAGGCCGATGGCGCTGGCGAGAAAGACGGCGGTCAGACCGGCGATCGTGCCCCCCATCGCCGATGTGCGCATGGTCGGTGGTGGATCAAGGTAATGACTGGTTGGATTGAGTAGCGGGCTTCGGACGCCGGGATGTCCAGCCTGCGCATGAAGCGCCTTCGATCCGCCTCTGTCATGGCCTGACGGGACGACGCCGGGGCGGCGGTCGTTCGAAGATGACCGCCGTGGGGTAGAGGCGCCGTGGTTAGTGGCCACCCGCGCCGCCGGCACCAGTCTTGATTGACTGGAAGATCTCGGGCCTTGGATCGCCCTCGACGGCTATCTGACCGGCTGCGCCCTTCTCAAGGCGTCCCAGACTGTGGTCCACGATCGTGAGGGTGCCTGGAACTTCGGTGGTGGACTCGACCACTGTCGCACCGCCCGCCGGGACCATCGTGGTCTGGACGTTCGTGTTGAACTCGGAGGCGCCCTCCGCGTACACCCGGTCGAAGATCTCGCCAATCACGTGGAAACTGGAGGTGAGGTTTGGTCCACCGACCCCGAAGAAGATCCGAACGCGCTCGCCGGTCTTGGCCTTCAGGGCATTCTTGCCCGTGAGTGAGCCGACGCTGCCGTTGAACACCACGTAGGTTGGCGTCTCGTCAAGCATCTTCTCGACGGCGAACTTCTGGTGACCGGGCTGTGCGCGGTTGCCATTGAGGTAGATGTCGCCTTCCATGATGTAGTACTCACGGCCGACGGGGGCGAGGCCTCCGGGCGGTTCGACGACGATCAGCCCTTACGTTCCATTGGAGAGGTGATGGGCCACCATGGGCGTGGCGCGGTGGTAGACGTACATGCCGGGGTTGAGGGCCTTGAACGTGAAGGTGGCGTCAGTGCCGGGGGCAATCTGCGTGAAGGCGGCACCACCACCCTGGCCGGTGACCGCATGCAGGTCGATGCTATGGGTCGCGAGGCTCTGTGCGGAATTCCGCAGGGTCAGTTCCACGGTGTCGCCCTGTCGCACCCGGATCATGGGACCGGGGACGGTGCCGTTGAAGGTCCAGTAGGTGTAGGTGATGCCGTCCGCGAGGAGTGCACTAACTTCACGCGTCTTGAGGTCGACCTTGACGGTCGTCGCTTCGCGGGTGCCGATGGGCAGGGCGATCTGGGGTGCCGGAAGCGGAGCGAGACCCGGTTTCGCCGCAACCATTGTCGGGACGGCAGCGACCGCAGGGGCGGCGACAGGGGCCGACCCGGTTGCGGCAACAGTTTGCGCGCCGCCTTCTTCGCCGACGGTGAGGGTGGCGACCATGCCGGCCTCCTTGTGGCCGGGTATCGAACACATGACCGCATACGTGCCCGGCTTGGTCAAGTCGAACGTGCCAGTTCCCTTCGATGCCGGGAGCGCATACGCCCGACCGGTGACTCCAGTGATCGTGAAGTCGTGTTCGACGACACCGGCGTTGGTGAAGTTCACCACAAGTGGTCCGGGCTTCTCGATGCTGAGTTTGGCCGGGGTGAATGCGAACTCACGCGCCGTGACATCCAGTCGCTGCGTCGAGGTGCGGGCATCGGTTGTCCGGGCGGTCGACTGCGACGGGTTTGCGGGCATTCGTGGTCCGGGATTGGATCCCATCATGTTCGGACGCATCCCTGTCCCGTAGGCGAAGCCGATAATCACGGCGCCGACGAGGCCGGCGACGCCGAGGACGGTGGCCACACCTCCGGACATTCCACTGACAGCTGCCTGCCGGTTGAAGAGGGGCGGTGTGGGAGCCATCGGGAGATCGGTTGGCGAGGGTGCGCCGGGTTCCAGAACCGTCATTGGTGGGACCTTCCCAGACCGGCATCGCGGGGTCGGCCGGAATGAGTGCCAGGCCGAACAATTCGGCATAGGTCATTCAGTGCGCGATGGCCATCAGGATCGGACCGTGCGATGCGATCCTGATGGTCGACCCTGCAATGTCTCTGGGATCAGCGTCCTCCCCCGGGGGATGCGGGGCATCGGGGGAATCCCCGAGGTAGCCAATCGCCTGATCCGGAGGGCCTCGCCCCACCCCATCACCCCATGATTTCCAGACGCCTTGCATGCGCACCCGATCGCCCCTTGATGGAAACGCTTCGCTTCGAGCAACTGCGCAACCAGTGTTCGTGAAGCGATAGGCGCGGGAACGGGCAGGTAGTGCGTTCCGGTGAGGTCACTCGAAGAGGCGGCTGATGGAGGTTTCTTCGCAGATGGATCGGATGGCGTGTGCGAAGAGGGGTGCGATGGAGACTTGGCGGACGCGCGTGCCGGCAGTGGCAGGCAACGGCACGGTATCGGTGACCACTACTTCGGCGAGGGGGCTGCCATCGATCTGGACCGAGGCGTCACCAGTCAGGAGACCGTGGGTGACCATCGCGCGGACCGATTTCGCACCGGCGTCGTGGACGGCGCGTGCCATGTTGCACAGGGTGCCTCCGGTGAAGATGATGTCGTCAACGATGATGCAATCCCGCCCGGTGACGGATCCCAGGAGGGCGGTGACCTCACTGGTCTCGTCCTGCGTGGGGCGGACCTTGTCGCCGATGGCAACCCCGGCACCGAGATGCGCGAGGCGTCGCGTGTAATCCCGGGCGAGTTTGGCACGACCGGCATCGGGGGCGATGAAGACGGGAGCGTTGATGGTCCCTGCCGTGGCGAGGCGTTCGACCTCGGTGGCGAAGATGGTCATGGCGTAGAGATTGTCGACCGGGACGTGGAAGAAGCCCTGCAACTGCCCGGCGTGGAGGTCGACGGTGAGCACCCGGTCGACACCGGCCACTTCCATGGTATCGGCGATGACCCTCGCGCGGATGGAGACCCGGGGTTCGTCCTTCTTGTCACCCTTGCCGTAGGGAAAATAGGGAAGGACGGCGGTGATGCTGCGCGCACTTGCGCGCCGGGCGGCATCGATCAGGAACAGGAGTTCCATGTGATGGTCGTTCGGGTTGGCATGGCCGGTCTGGACGATGAAGACGTCACGGCCTCGGACGTTTGCCTCGTACTTCACTTCGATCGCACCGTCGGAAAAGGTCCGCAGGCGCACGGGATCGGTGGGGTGCGCGAGGGTAGTGGCAATCGCCTCGGTAAACCCGGGATGGGATCGCCCGCCGACGAGGATCAGGCGTTCGAGCCCATTGGCGTCGTGGTTGCGTGGCGTGATGGTCATTGCGGATCAGTCTACGTCCGGGCGACCGCTCACTTGCGTGACACCACCGGTGCCGGTGCTCATGGTGCGTGCCGCGCGGCGCGGTGCCGGTCGAGGCAGGCGCGGACGACGTTGTGCTGCCCGAACCCGAAGGCGTCCGGTGGGGGCAATGCGTCGACTGGGAACCAGTCGAACCCGGTTGCCTCGCCCTGCGGTGCCAGGGTGCCCGCAAGGGTCACGACCCACGTGAGGCCGATCGCGTGCTGCCGGGGATCGGTGGCATCGAACCGGTTGTCGGGTCCGTGGGGTGAGTACTGCGCAACGTAGGTTGGGTTTGTTGCATCGACGGGGGTGGCGATGGCTCCGGGGCCGAGGGTTTCGCGGATCTGCCGTGCAAGTTCCTCGGCGAGGGTGGCGCCATGTCTCACGCGACCACCGACGATGCCCCACCCTGACCGGCCGGTTACCGATGACTTCTCTGGTTCGCCGAAGGGATGGGGAACGGCCCGGCGGATCAACCCCACAAAGGTGACGATCTGGTGCCCATCCGGGTTGGTGGAGAGGCGCACCGGAACGGCATCGACGCACACGATGGGGATGGACGTCTGGATGGAGCGCCAGAGGTCATCGGGGATCCAGTGGCGTGGCTCTTCCGGCGTGTGACCTGTCGGGTTGCTCGGCATCTGGCGGAGTTCTCCTGAATGGTGGAGTGTGCCGGTTGCCTCGCCCCACCCCGTCGCCCCTTGCGGTATGGACGCTTCGCTTTCACGTGCTTGCGGATTTCCGGGTAGTCTGGCGACCCGGCCGTGGTGGCCACGGGATGTACGGAAGGATCGAGAAGATGCCGGCGCGCACGTTTGACTGGCGAGATGACCCGATGGGAACGGTGCTTGCGGTGCCGGAAGTGCGGGCGCGGTTCATCCGCGCGGAACCCGGGAAACCGCTTGGAACCTTCCACACGCATGAGGAATCCGGTGGCTACGAGGTCTGGATCGTCCTTGAGGGTGAGGTCCTTTTCGAGTTTGACGATGGCCACGGTGAGATCACCTCGGTGGTCGCGACCGCAGGCCAGTCGGTGGTTGCGACCCCGACCGAACGTCACCGGGTGAGTTGCGCAGGGGCCACGCCGGCGATCTACTACCTGACGGTCACGCCCCACCAGTCGCCAACCCACACGCACTACGACGCGGATGGCCACCGGATGCCGACGGTTCCGGGAGTGACGCACCCGACGTGGCGTGGCGAACTTGCGATGGGTGTCCGGCACGACGGGTAGGGATCCGGGCACCTGGTTTGCATGGCTGTGCCGCTGTGCGGCGCGTATTGCGACTGATTCCCGTTTGTGCTACGATGGAGTTGTTACTGCAACGTATTTGCAATAAGGAGAACCGGGGATGACGACCCTGATGCTTGAGGCGGGAACGGGAATGGCCAGCGTGCCGCATCGTCCATTCACCACCCGCTACCGGCGAGCATTGGTGATCGCGAGTGCGGCTGCGCTGGCCGTGTTCTCGACTGGCACGGCGTCGGCGATGCATATCGCCGAGGGCTTCCTGCCGCAGACGTGGGCACTGCTGTGGTTCCTGGTTTCGGCGCCATTCGTCATCTACGGCATGCGCGTGATCGGCACGCAGGTGCAGCGGTCACCCCAGCAGAAGCTGACGCTGGGAATGTCTGGTGCGTTCTCCTTCGTCCTCTCCGCCCTGAAGATCCCATCGGTAACCGGTAGTTGCTCGCACCCGACCGGCGTCGCCCTTGGAGCGATCCTGTTCGGGCCGGGACCGATGATGGTGCTTGGCACGATCGTCTTGCTCTTCCAGGCAATCATCCTGGCGCACGGTGGCCTGACCACCCTCGGCGCCAACGTCTTCTCGATGGCCGTTGTCGGGCCGATCGTCGGATACTGGGTCTTCCGCGCCCTCCGGGGCTTCGGGACCGGACCGGCGGTCTTCGTCGCTGCGACGATTTCCGATCTGGCGACCTACTCCACCACGGCCGTACAGCTTGCACTGGCCTTTCCCGCCGAAGTGGGCGGTTTCGAGGAATCCCTCGCGAAGTTCCTTGGTATCTTCGCGATCACTCAGGTGCCGTTGGCGGTGAGTGAGGGACTGCTGACCCTGATCATCTTCAACCAGTTGGCGCAGTACAACCGCGAGGTACTTGAGGAACAGGGTGTCATCGCCTCGCCAGTCGTTGCGTTGGCAGTCCCATCCATGCCCGTCTGGCAGCGGACGATTGCACTTGGTGTCGTGGCTGTCGCGCTTGCTACTGTCCCCTTCCTGTTCAACAAGAATGCCGAGTGGCTCGGTGCGGACGACCGCAGTACGGCGGCAATCACCGAACTGGCACCGACGTACCAACCGTGGTTTGAGTCGGTCTTCTCGTTGGAGTACTTCGATCTCGGCGACTACGAACGCTACCTCTTCGAGTTCCAGGCGGTTCTTGGAGCGGCCGTGCTGAGTGGCATCGTCGGATGGATGATCGGCCGTCGTCGTGCCCTGGACGGCGTATCGGGCGAATCCGATGTGCGTAACGGTGTAATCATCGTCGGTACGGCCATCCTGATCGGGATTGGCACCCAGTTCATCGAGACGGACTTCGGTGAATTGCAGGCATTCCTCAGCGCCACGCAGGGGGTCTGCTTTGGTCTGGTCGGCTTCTTCATCGGCTATCCCGCTGGCCGGAAGGCTGCAGTGACGCACACGCACGCCTGACCTTGTGAGGTTGCAGCCCCGGAAGAACCATACGGATGAACCCCTTCCCGATTGATGCGGTCGCGTACGGAAACAGGTTGCGTTCGGCCCCGGCGACCGAGAAGATCCTCTTCGCCGCCGGGGCAGTCGCCCTGTGCGTCGGCTTCCGGTCGCTCGCGGTCACCGCGGTGGTTGTCACCATCGTGACCGCCGTCCTCCGCCTCCGGGCCGGGATTGGCCTGCGGGACTTCTGGGGTTTCCTGTGGTTGCCGAGTGGCTTCATCCTGACCGGCGTGGTGCCGATGGCCATCGAGTTCCTTGATCCGCAGACCCCCGGTGTTCTTGCGGCCGTCCACATCGGATCGTGGCACCTGGGGGTCACCAGCCGCGGGCTCACGCAGGCGTTGGCGATCCTTGCGTCATCGTTCGGATCGCTTTCGGGCACGCTATTCCTTGCGCTGACAACGCCCATCGTTGACATCACCGACCAGTTGCGACGCTGGTGTGTTCCAGTCCTCTTCATCGACATGATGATGCTGATCTACCGGTTCACCTTCGTGCTGCTGGCGACGGCCGGGGCGATGAAGACGGCGCAGGAGGTTCGCCTCGGCTACTCGACCAACCGCCTCTGGTTGCGGTCGGTCGCGATGCTCGCCTCCAACCTCTACCTCCGATCACAGATGCGTGCGGTATCACTGTTCACGGCACTGTCGTGTCGGGGATACTCCGGGGAGTTGCGGGTGCTCGTTGACCGGGCGCCGTGGTCGGCAACGAGGGTGCTGGGCATCATTGGCGTGCACGTGCTTATTGGTATCTGGGGCGTGGCGACGCGTACCTGGGGATGGGTGTAGCGATGGCAGTCACCGTACCGTCGATCGACAAGGCCGCCCCAGTCACCTACCCGTCACCCGGACTGCGGGAGAGGGAAGTGCCTGCGGAAACGCTGTTGGAGGCACGCGGTGTCACGTTCTCGTACCCCGATGGCACGGTGGCCCTGAACTCGCTGTCGATAGGCATCCCGCGAGGACGCCGGGTGGTGGTGCTGGGCGCAAACGGATGCGGCAAGTCGACGCTGTTCCTGCATTTCGGCGGGGTGCTTCGCCCGAAGAGTGGCGAGATCGTGCTTGACGGCCAACCGGTGCGGTACGACCGGGCGGGCATGACCCGTTTGCGCCAGCAAGTTGGACTGGTCTTCCAGGATCCCGATTCGCAGTTGTTCGCGTCGAGTGTGCGCCAGGACATCTCGTTCGGGCCCCTGAATCTCGGGTGGTCCGAGGCCAAGGTGCGGGATGCGGTTGAGGCGGCGATCGAGGCCACCCAGATTGGCGACCTCGCCGACCGGCCGGCACATCTGCTGAGTTACGGCCAGAAGAAGCGCGTGGCGATTGCCGGCGTGCTGGCCATGGACCCGTCAGTGATCATCGCCGACGAACCGACCGCAGGTCTCGACCCGGAATCGACGGCGCGATTGGTGTCATTGTTCAACTCGCTGCACGATGCCGGGCGGACGATCGTGATCTCCACGCATGACGTCGAACTGGCCTTGGCGTGGGCCGACGAGGTTGTGGTGATGCGCAAGGGCGAACTGCTGCGGACGGGACATCCGACCGCGGTCTTCCAGGATCCCGAGGTCCTTGCTGGTGCACGGCTGCAACAGCCGATCGTGCTTGAGACGTTCGGCCACCTGTGCCACATGGGGTACATCCCGACCGATGCCGTGCCCCCGCGCAACGCCAACGAACTGGCGGAATTGATCGGGTGCCACTGTTCTCCACAGCCCGCCCCAATCTCCACTGATTTTGATGCCCTTCGCTCTGGCCCATCCCACCACGCCTGATCGCGTGATGCGTCGCTCTGGTCAACCCGTCGTCCCTGAGACGCCAGAGGCTTGCCCGCCGGGACGTTGATCCGGCCGTTCCGACACCGTTGGCGCGTGACACGCCGCGAATGGGAGGAACCGGGATGGCGCGTACGGGCGGCACATCTGGCATGCACAAGTTCGCGGTGCCGACACCGGCGTCGCGACGCGCGGTCGAGGCGGCAATCCGTGCGGTAGCACCGGTGCAGGCACGTACCGAACAGTCGTGCGAGTACCGGTTCGACATTGCGCGTGGGACCGAACGGGTGGTGGTGAAGCAGTACACCAACGGCACGCTGTTCCTGCAATCGGCTTCGCCGTCCGCATCGCTGATGGCGGACCTTGTGGAGGCAATCGACCGCACGGTTGGCACAAAGACGGTCATCGTGGGCGGAGCGGCCAAGCGGGATGACGACCCGGACCTGACGCACCCGTTCCCCGGTCCGTGGATTGGCAGTGACGAGGCGGGAAAGGGCGATTACTTCGGGCCACTTGTAGTGGCGGCGGTGTGGGTGGACGACCGCATGCTTGGCTTGCTGGAGGCGCTTGGCGTGCGTGACAGCAAGGTGGTGGCCGATACCGAAATTGCGCGGGTGGCGACGGAAATCATCGCCATCGGGGGTGACGGTGTGGCGGTGGTGGAGGTGCCACCGGCCCGGTACAACACGATCTACCGGGATGTCACTCGGCAGGGACGCAACCTGAACGACCTGCTGGCGTGGGGGCACGCGAAGGCGATTGGCGAGGTGCGCAAGACCCACCCCGCGGCCTACGCGCTGGTGGACCGCTTCGGGGTTCGTCGGCACCTGGATGGTGCACTTGCCCGGCAGGGCGAACCCCCACTTGAGGTGATTCACGCCCCACGGGCTGAGTCGAACCTGGCGGTCGCGGCGGCGTCCATCCTGGCCCGGGCACGGTTCGTGGGATGGTTTGCCGGAGCATCGCGTAGGTGGGGCCTGCGCCTGCCGTTGGGGGCATCCGATGCGGTGATTTCGGCGGCCCGCGCGTTCGTGGCGACGCATGGTGCCGACACACTCGGCGAGGTAGCGAAATTGCACTTCAAGACCACGCAGTCGGTAGTGCGCACGACCCCGGAATGATGGGGTGGAGGTGGGTTGGCTAATTGGGGATATGGCACTTCCGGGCTCGGATTGACGCTGCGCGGAAGTCGGGGACTTGCCTGATGCGTGCACATGCGGGCGCGCCTACGCTCCTAGCGCCACGCGAAGCGAGTACCAATCGGGCTTGGTGCGGCGAAGGAGACGGTGATCCGCGCGACAATCGACCCCCCAGGAACTGTTCCGGCAAGTGGGACGGTGACCGACGCCCCGGAACTGGCTGCCCCCCCGTCGGTACGCCCGGTGATCCTCCCGCTCGACGGATCGGCGCTCTCTGAACGGGCGCGTCCCTGGGCAGTCGCGATTGCTCGCACCCGCCACGCTCCCGTCATCATGATAGGAGTGGTTGACGCGTATCAGGTTTCATCGCTCGGTCTAGCCGCCTCTGCAGGGGTTCCCATCGATACCTCGATGATGCCCGATGCCTTGCAGGAGGTCAGCCAGTATCTCGAGACGCAGGTTGGCGCGTGCGCCACGGTCGCACCAGACGTCCACACCCAGGGACTTCTCAAGATCGGTGACGCCTCTCGGGAAATCCTGAACGTGGCATCCGAACTCGATGCCCAGATGGTGGTATTGACGACGCACGGGCGCGGGGGTGTGGACCGGCTGATCTCGGGGAGTGTTGCCGAACAGGTGGTCCGTAATGGGCACATCCCGGTTCTGCTTATCCGCCGTTGGGAACATCCGGTGCTGGAGTTGACATCGGAACACCCGGGATGGCGGGTGCTTGTCCCGCTTGACGGGACCAAGCTTGCCGAGACGTCGCTCGCGGAGGCAGCATGTCTTGCGGTGGGCGGAGAACTCCTCTTGGTGCGCGATGTGGTGTCGGCCCACGGCGATTGGTCGGACGATCTGACGGAACCGCGTGAGGCATCCGACATGGCCAAGTTGTACCTGGATGGTGTGGCAGACCGATTGCGTGAGGATGGCATCCGTGTCCGGACTTTGGTGCTGTCGTGACCAGTCGTGACGGATGCCATCTCGGAGGTCGTATCGACGGAGGCAATCGACCTGATTGTGCTTGCGACGCATGGCCGGGGTGCGATTGGTCGCCTGTTGCACGGCAGTGTGTCGGATGCACTTGCCCGTCATGCGCCGGCGCCGGTCCTGTTGATCCATCAGGCACCGGAAGTACCCGCCGGCTGACCACTTTCGGGCGAGACCCGCGCAGTCTCCGTGTTGGAGGTGCGCCATGGGTATCGCGGATATCGGACAAAGCGCCAGGCGCCAGTAGATCCAACTGGTGGGGAGGGCGATGGGCGCAGACCCGAGGCATCGTTGCGGTCCTGGTCTTCTCCGTCACCGAACCGCGGTGGTGTCTGTCGGGTTCCCGGCGATGTGCGGGGAATTGTGTTGCATTCGATCGAGGGATCGCTGGAGGGGGCGTTGCGTACGTTCGCCCGGCAGGGAGGGTTGAGTGCCCATTACGCCATCGATTGCGGCGGGACGGTGGTAGGGATCGTGCTGGAAGGTGATGTGGCGTTCCATGTGGCGGCTTTCGGCAACCGGCCCGCCCTTGACCGCACGAGGCCGGCGTGGCTCGTGCCGTATGACGGATGGTTCTCGGCGGTGAATGCCCGCAGTGTCGGCATCGAACTGGTTGGGTTCGCCCGTACCGGCTTCACGGCGGCGCAATATGCCTCGCTTGATGCCATGTGTGCCGGGATTGCGATGCGATGGGGGTTTCCGGCCGATGCCGACCGGGTGGTGACGCACGCCTCGCTTCAGATGGACAGGTTGGATCCCGGTGATGGGTGTGACTGGGATGCCCTGTGGGGCGCGGTGTGGACTGCTTCACCGGGTGGGATTGGTGGTTGGTCCGAGGGTGACCGTGAGATTGTGGAGTTGGTGTGGGCACTGGGTGCCGATGCCTCCGGGGTGCGTGGTTGGATCGAACGTCTTGGGGGTACGATGCGCAGGGGTAAGCGCGTCAGGTAGATGCGGCCTTGGGAAGGTTGATGTGGGGCGTGGTCGTGGGAGCGCCGGCGGTTCTCACAGCCACATTCGGACTGGGAAGGATGGGAATGTTGGCGTGTGGGGGAGCGTCACGGGACAGTGCCCCAACCCCAGACCACCCGACGCCCCCTCTCCGTTTTTTTCTACGCTTCGCATTACCCTCCCCCGTTGCGACGGGAGAGGGGAGTGACGTGACCCCGTTGGGGGTTTACAACAGGCCGATTTGGCGGTCGATCTCGGCTTGGTACTCGTAGGCGGGGCCGTGGGAGGCCTGCAGGAGCTCGTCGAGGGTCACAGGCCGGCCGAGACGCCCGGATTCGAAGGCCGCATAGGTCAGGGCAACGTCCCGACGTCCTTCCTCACCGCTGACCTCGGGTGTCGCGCCGGTGCGGATGCATTCACCAAGTTCGAAGAGTTCCAGCGCCATGATCTTGGCGTCGGTAGCGTTGAACTCAAACTCGTAGGTCCAGACACGTTCGCCTCCGAAGAGTTCGGCTGCCAGTGGTTCAAGCCGGTATGACGGGGCATATTGGAGGATTTCCGCCCCGGAGATTGGGTCGTGGCCGGTGAGGTGCAAGGTGACCGGCTTGCCGTTCCGGTCGCCTGGGGAGTCGATGGATCCCTTGCTGCCGTAGACGAACCGCCCGGACTGCCCACGGCCGTGTCCGGCATGGTCGTTGACCCAGTGGGCGACGGTGCCACGTTCGAACCGGAGATGGGCGTAGATGGCGTCCTCACCGGTCGGTTCAATGGTGTCCGGAAATGAGTTGACGTAGCGGGCGTAGAACCCGCCGGGACCGGATGAACGCGTGTTGTGGCGGACCTTCTCGTGCAGGCGCGTCTCGCCGTAGACCGTCGCGACTTCGCCGAGGTAGTACCGAAGCATGTCGGCGTGATGGACGCCCTCATCAAGGGTGATCGCACCGGTGTGCTTCATGTGGCGCCACGGGGTGATGACGATGCGGTCGGCACCTCCGATGGTCGTCTCGATCATCAGGCGCGGTTCGCCAATGGCACCGTCGTCGATGAGAGCGCGTATGAGGCGGTTGATCGGGTCGCGACGGAAGTTCTCGGCAACTGACAGCACACGGTGGCGCCGTGACGCCTCGGCGAGGAGGAGGTCGCAGGCGCCGGTCGTGATGGCGAGGGGCTTCTCGCAGAGGACGTGGAGGTCCTGTTCGAGGCAGGCGAGGACGGCGCGGTGGTGCGACCCGGTGTCGGTGGTGACGTCGACCGCCTGCACATCGGGCATGCCAGCCTTCATCTCCGCGACGGAGGCGAAGGCACGCACCTCGATGCCGTAGAGGTCGTGCGCCTCCGAGGCGTAGAACTGGGCGGCTTCCAGGTTGGTGTCGACGGCGGCGACGAGTTGCATGTTGGCCATGGAACTGTGGTGCAGGGCACCGAACCCGCGAAGGTGCCGGCGTCCCATGCCCCCGCATCCGACGGCGGCGTACTTGATCTTTGCGTCTTGCGTCATCGTGCGTCCTTTGGTGTGCGCATCCAACCTGTTACTCATGAATGAGGCTCGCTTCACTCGAAGCGCCGTGCCATGAGACAGGGTGCCGTGTGTCGTGCGATCATCATCTCGTCTTGGGCTTGACCCGGTTGGCTTCCGGCAGCGTACCACCGTTGACGGACCGCTGGTTCCCGCACGTGGTCGAAACCGAGATGCAAGCCGCGTGAAACCTTTAACCGTGCCGGATTGGACACTGGTGGCATCGCGTTGGGGAAGGCCTAGAATTGGTCTAAGCGCTGGGTGTTTTCTCCTTTCCATTCCACTCCGGCATGACGATATGCCGGGTGGGGCCAGTCGCGTTGCCTGGCGGTTCGGATGATCGAAGACACGGATTCGAGGCCTCAGACTGCTGGTCCCTCCTATGGGGGTGGTCGTCCGCCATTGATGCGAGGTCGGACCAAGCCCAATGAACCGTCGACGTTCTGGGCGACACTCTGGAGTGGGGTGGCGGTCATCCTGGCGGTGCTGCTACTGGTGACCTACGGCGCGATCATGCGCTACATCAGGATCTCCCAGTCGCTCGACCGGCTTGAACGGTCGGTCGGATCCCTATCCAAGGGGCAGGTTGTGGGTGGTGTGTCCCGGATTGCCGACGAGGCCTGCCTTGAGGTCGCGCGAAGCCAGTCGGAGGTCGCACCTCTTGTCTGGATGATCCGGTCGGTTGTCGTACCTTCGTGGCCATGGCTTGAACCGGCCTTGCAGTCGGTCTGGGTGGACGGTGCCGCGCAAGTGGCTGGTTGGATGCAGGTGCCGGCTTTGGCCGAAACCGCGGATGACCTGTGTGAAGGTGTTCGGTATGCCGTACGTGGGGCAGTTACCGACCGGCTTGGCACTGACCGTGAGGCTGCTGCTGCCGACATGGCGATGGCGGAAGACCGGTTTGAACGTGCCCTGACCGCGGTGGCAATGATCGACCCGGCCGTGGTGGAACGGGTCCCACAACTGGGGCGCGGTGCATCCCATGTCCGGACCGTGAAGGATCTGTTGTCTGAGATGGGGTTCTCCGCGCTGGATCTCGCGCGTCTGCCAGACATCGGGGCGCGTCTTGGAATGCTGTCGCTGGACGGTGCGGGTCGCCCGGTCACGATTGTCATGGCGGTGACGGTTGCCCAATCACCTGACCGGTCCGAGCCGGCGGTCGTGATCGCGCGGGTCACGGTCCAGAACGGCGTGATTGTGTCCCGAGAGATCCGTGAGGCATCGGCGTGGTCCCGGGAAGGTGCGGGTCGTCGTCCGGCACCTGCGGGGATGACGACTGCCGGGGGTGGGGTCTTGCCACCCGGGTCGCCGTGGCCGTTGGAGGCCTTTGACTGGTGGATCGATTTCCGGTCGAGTGCACTGCAGTTCCTTGAACTCTGGAGTGATGCCGGCCAGGATGCCTCGATGGTCGATGGGGTGGTTGCGCTGGATGCTCGCGGTTTGTCCCCGACAGATCGTCAGTCAGGGGATGCCTCTGTCCGAGTGGCTCGATTGCTTGACCGGATTGGCGTGGGAGAGGGTTCGGCGATCGATATCGGCGTCGGGAGTGGTGACGGCGCGGGTCCGGACGGGCTCGGTGTGCTTGCAGAAGCGGCGAGGCGTGGGACATTGGTGGCGTGGTTCCGGGATCCGGAACTCGCGGGATGGGTGCGTTCGCATGGTTGGGATGGCGGACTGCCACCGGTGTCAGGTTCGTCGGTCCGATTGGTCACGGCGGATGCGAGCGGGGTCCGGGGCAAACGGGTGGCCGTTGTGCCTTCAGGTCAGGTTGCGGGAGGCATCCGGGTGGATCTTCCCGGGATGATGCGCGGGTACGTGCGGGTGCTGTTGCCACCCGGGATCGTGCCGAGTGGGACAGACCGGCTATCGGTGACCGGGGCGGTATCGGGACCCGATCGGGTGCGTGAGGGTCAGGTTGATGTGGTGGGGTTCACAGCCCTGCCGGATGGATCGGTGGCGGGTCCGAGCATTCCCATAGTTATCAGTTGGTAGGGCTCGCCGGTCAGGCCCTATGCATTGCTTCCGTCGCTGGGGTTGAGTGGACTGGCGGGGGCGCCATCGTCCTAACCCTGGTCGGCCCGCTTGGCGCGCCAGCTTTGGAACTTCCCCCAGGCAAGAAGGGTGAGGCTTGCAACCACGAGGCCGCCGAGAATCGCAAGTGTCTGTGGGGATGTCCGGGTGCGTGACACTCCATCGATCGGCAGTTCGATATCCGGCGTGGGCAGTGGCCTCGCGGTTGGCACTGGGGGTGTACTGCCGCTTGGTGGCTCCTGATCCGAGGTCTCTGCGCCGTCTTGCGGTCGATCAACGGCCACTCCCGAGGGTGGAACCACCGCTGCAGTCACCACCGCCTGGGGCGTTGTGGGCAATGCCTGTGCGTGACTGTTCACCGGGATGCCCATCGCGAGTACGAAGACGACGATAAGCACGGAAATCGCGACATTTCGGCCATGGCATACGCCTCGCTTGGTGGGCCTTCTGGCGGGTTGCGATGGCCTGGTGGGGTGCGTCATAACGTGATGCCGCGCCATTGTCGTATGAATTGTCTACCCGACATGACAGAAACAGGCGATAGCACAACGATAACGCCAGTTTTTGGTTGCGCACTGGCCGCAGTCTCATGCTTGATGGCGAGATACCGATAGTTAGAGGGAGACCAGACGCGCAGCAGGCGGAACCGGACACTGTGGCCGCAGTGACCAGTGAAGTCGCGGACGCAGGGAAGTACAGGAGTTCGCCAAGGACGGCGACTCCACACAACGCCAGGGAAGGGCAACGGCCATGGCACTGCGGATCAACTACAACTACGAGTCGGTATCGGCTCAACGGAATCTCTCAGGCACGCAGAACAGTTTCTTCAAGGCCATCGAGCAGCTCTCGAGCGGTCTCCGGATCAACAAGGCGTCGGACGATGCTGCCGGCCTCGCGGTGAGCGAGAAGCTCAAGAACCAGGTGCGTGGCCTGAACCAGGCACAGCGGAACGCGCAGGACGGTATCAGCCTGATCCAGACCGCGGAAGGTGCGCTTAACGAGACCCACTCGCTGCTGTCACGGATGCGCGAACTTGCGGTGCAGTCGGCGAATGACACGCTGAGCAATTCAGACCGGGTGCACTTGCAGGCGGAGGTGAACCAGTTGCTCAGCGAGGTCGACCGGATCGGGACGTCGACACAATTCAACAACGTGGTGTTGCTGAACAACAACACAGCCGTCGGATCGTTCAAGTTCCATATCGGTGCGAATGCCGAGACAAACTCGATGGTTGGTGCGAATGAGGTGAGCCTCTACAGTTCCACGCTGAACGCGACAACGACCGGGTTGTCGATCACGACGGTGAGCGTTTCAACGCAGTCATCATCGAACGCGATCATCTCCGCTCTCGATGCGGCAGTGGAAACGGTGAGCACACAGCGCGGGCTCATGGGTGCGATGCAGAACCGGCTCGAGCATTCGATCGAGAGCCTGGGAGTGGCATCGGAGAACGCGGGCGCGGCGAATAGCCGTATCCGTGATGCGGACGTGGCGAAGGCGGTCTCGGAGATGGTGCGGACACAAATCCTGCAGCAGGCGACGATGGCCGTGCTGGCCCAAGCGAACCAGGCACCGCAGATGGCGCTGCAGTTGCTGAAGTAGCGGGTCGGGCTTGGCGGGCTGGCCCAGGCCGCGGCGACCCGCCGGGGACGATCCAGGCGAGCGGGGGCACCCAATTCGGGTGCCCCCGCTTTCTTTTGCCCGACAGCGAAGGATGGGGACCGACGGTTTCGGTTGGATCTTGACGCAGCACTGCGGCATCAGCGCGAAACTTGTGCGGCATACGTCCCCGCAACACTTTTCCGCCTCGCACGTTTTACGAAATTCGTCGTTTTTGCCCTCAAGCCCTCAAGTCTTTCCGCTCTCTGCCGATGGTTAGTACAGGTCGCTGACTTACGCTTACGTAGAGTGTGGTTGACCGAACACCTTGGCACCGGACGCAAGGGACTGCGCCGGGAACACGTTAGAGAGAAGGATCTCGGCAATGGCTCTACGCATCAACTACAACTACGAGTCGATCTCGGCGCAGCGGAACCTCTC
>CAMDTO010000041.1 GCA_945907765.1 Thermoflexus hugenholtzii JAD2
TCAGCGCGGGAACTGACATCCGACTCCCTTTTTTGAACAGACGTCAAGTCATCAGTGCACGAGTTGAAGTGGCCGGCTCGAAAATTCGCTGCCGTGCTGACACAGTTGCCAACCACCAGTGACACACCTGCATGGAAAGAACGATGGCCACTCCAAAATCTGAGTCTCTCGGCGCACCACAAGATGTGACAAGTGCGAAGGCGGCTGCAATCGTAGGCGACTGGGGTCCGGCATCAGCGGACGGGACTGACGGGATCGACAATCCCCCAATCGACGTTTCCGGGCGCTTCTTTACGTGGCGCACGGCGGCAAGTTTCCTCTTTGGTGTCGGGATCCTGGTGTGGGTCGTCAGATCAAGTGCGATAGATCCCGCCGATGTCTGGTCGAAGCTCCAGAATATCGACCTTGGTTGGTATGGGCTGGCCGTCCTGATCTACCTGACCACGTTCCCGGTTCGAGGCTTGCGGTGGCAGCGATTGCTTATCGACAACGGTGCAAAGCTTCCCGTCCGGCCTCTCACGGAGATCATCTTCCTCTCCTGGTTCGTGAACAGTGTGATGCCCGGCAAGGTCGGAGACGTGTACCGCGCCTACCTGATTCGCGGAGAATTCGGCCTTTCCATAAGCCGCACGGTTGGAACGGTGCTGGCCGAACGGATTGCGGACATCGTGATGCTGGTCACGGTGTTGGGGATTACCGGCGCAGCCGTGCTTGGCCAACGTGTGGATACGCACATTAGCGAGATGCTTGAACTGGGTTGGGCCGGTGTTGCGGTAATGCTTCTCGGGCTCTTTCTCATGCACCGGTTTGGCGACAGAGTGATGCGGATGTTCCCGCCGCGGGTTCATGAGACCTACATGCGGTTCGCTGCGGGAACGTTTGCAAGTTTCAAGAACATCCCGTTGCTAGCCCTTTACACCGGCCTCGCATGGGCGTCAGAGGCCGGCCGGTTGTACTGCGTCATCCGGTCACTGGGTGTTGCGATCACACCGCTTGAAGCGCTCTTCATCGTTGCGGCGATTTCGCTTGCATTGATCGTGCCAACGCCTGGTGGACTTGGTGGAGTCGAGGCAGCATTCCTGGGGGTACTTCCGCTCTTTGGGGTTGCGACCCAAGTGGCCGTCGTCGTGGCGTTCATGGACCGTCTGATCAGTTATTACAGCATCATCATCGCGGGGCTTCCTGCGTTCGTGCTTTCGCGGCGCGGTCGTGCGCACGCGAACTGATCCGCGGCGGATGTCGCATCGGTGAGGATTGCAATCGATTTCACGGCGGGGGTCCGGCAACCGGCAGGTGTCGGGAGGTACACCCGTGGCCTCGTTCGTGCCTTGGCTCACGCCGCTGATGACGATCACGAAGACCACTCGCTGACGCTTCTCTGGAGTGGCCGCAAACGCATGCAACTCCCGGCCAACTGGCCCGGCGTCACCACGCGCCAACTGCCTCTGGATGAACGGTGGATGACCGTTGCGGTGCAGCGACTGCGTCTCCCGTTTCCTGCGGACCTGTACGCCGGCGGAGCAGACATTCTCTATTCACCGGATTTTGCACTTGCCCCGAGGTGGCGCGCTCCGGGGGTCGTCACGATCCATGACCTGAGTTACGTCCTTTTCCCCGAGACGCACTTTCCGCCACTTCGCAAATATCTGGAGGATACGGTGCCCCGTAGCGTCCGTGCGGCGTCGCTTGTCCTGGCGGATTCCGACCAGACTCGTCGCGACGTCATCAACCATCTTGGTACGGACCCGGCGAAAGTGCTTACCGTTCTCTCTGCACCCGATGACGTCTTCAAGCCAGCGACGCTGGCATCAATCGAGGCGGTCCTGGCCAAGTGGAATGTTGGCGGTGACTATGTGATTTCGGTCGGCACCATCCAGCCACGCAAGAACCTCCCGGTGATTTTCGAGGCATTGCGTCAACTACCGGATAGCGTCAGGATGGTCCATGTTGGCCGGCCCGGATGGCTTTGCGATCCCATCTTTGTGGCCCTTGACCGAAGCGGCGTCAAGGACCGGGTCACAATCCTGTCGGGTGTCGATGACGACGACCTGGCTGCCTTATACGGCGGTGCGGTTGCTTGTGTGTTTCCCTCGGTCTACGAAGGGTTTGGCCTCCCGTGTGTCGAGGCCATGGCCTGTGGTGTGCCAGTCATCGCCTCGCATGGCGGATCACTGGCCGAGGTTGTTCAGGATGCCGGGATCATCGTCGATCCATTCGACAGCAAGGCGATTGCAACGGGTGTCAGGCGCCTGATGGAGGATAGTGCGTTCCGGTCTGACCTGATCCGCCGCGGACACGCCCAAGCCTCATTGTTCCGTTGGGATGAAAGTGGCCTGAAGGTCCTGGAGGCATTCAAGGACATTGTCGGTCGGTGACCAATTCGCCATCAACTGGGACGCGCTTCCAGTGGCGTTCGTTAGGCGTGGTGCCACGCGTTCCCATTCGTCAAGCGCGCGAAGGCAGGAATTGAACTCGGGCATTGCTCCCGATGCGCGTTTCCAGTCGTGCCAAGCGCGCTGGAACACCTCGTGTTCCGGCATTCCTTCAGAAGCTATCTGCGACGACGACCATGCCGGATACCAGTTGGTCCACGCCTCACGAGCGCGAAAACCGGACGTCCCGCTCACATCCAAGTAAAGGATCCTAGCGGGGCGCGCCCTGGTTGGCACTCAAGTGCATTGATCGCGTGCAACACGTATGGTCAGGCATGACAGAAGTGCAACGTCTCCGCGCCGAACGTGACCGAACTGAAGCTGCGTGGGAACATGCGAGCGCTGGGATGCCTGAGTTCAAGGCAGCCGAACATGCGTGGGAGCAGACCCGCATCGCCCGCGCCGAGTATGACCGGCTGTTTGCAATCTGGAAGGCTGCGTCAGCGCATATGCCAGAAGAGGCAGCCTATGCGTCTGCGGACGCCGCTTGGAAGCGAGCCCGCGACGCCCAGTAGGCGGGATTGACCCAAGGCGCCCACGACGAGTTCCAAGCGGGCACATCGTGGGCGTTTCGCGTCAACCAACCGCGGACCCGGCACCCGGCACGGAATATTGGCGCACGACCGACTCGTCGAGCTCCACGCCAATCCCCGGATTTTCAAGTACATGTGCCATCCCGTGCTCATCCACCTCGATACCGAGACCACCGAACAGCTTAAGGTTCATCGGCGTTTCCGGTAACGCGTACTCAAGGTAGCGGGCGTTGGGAATTGAAGCGATCAAGTGCATCGACGCGGCCTTGATCAGTCCCGTGCTCCAGGCATGTGGGATGCACGGCAAGCCTCGATCGGCGGCTAGGTAGGCCACTCGCCGCGCCTCTGTAAGGCCGCCGCATCGGGTGACGTCTGGCTGCACGATGCTTACCTTGCCCCGGTCCATCAGGTCGAGGAACTCGTACCGGCCCATGCAGTTCTCGCCCGCCGCCGTGCGGATTGTTGTGCCAGCCGCCACCCGGGCGAACCCGACAAGATCGTCGGGCGGGAGAAACTCTTCCAGCCAGTAGGGGTGGAATGGTTCGATCGCGCGCGCGAAATCGAGAACACGTGACGCGTCCCATCCTAGATCAAGATCGGGACCCGGGTAGAACCCGAGGTCGATCATGAGTTCCATGGCATCGCCGGCCGCCTCGCGACCAGCTTCGACCAAGGCGGCATCGTGGGCGACGTCGAACCCCATCGGACCCCAGCCAAGCTTTATCGCCTTGAAGCCTTTGGAGCGCCAGCGCGCAACCTCGGCGAACGCAGCATCCGGGGTCTCTGGCATCAGCACACTGGCGTAGGCGGGGACTGACTTCTGGAGGGCCCCGCCAAAGAGTTTGTAGAGCGGCAATCCGAGTGCCTTGCCCTTGATGTCCCAGAGGGCGAGGTCAATACCGCTCATTGCCTGGATGGCTGCGCCCCGCCTGCCGAACCACACGGACGCGCGGTACATCTTTTCCCAGAGACGCTCGATGTCGAACGGATCCTCTCCAATGATCGTTTGGGCAAGCCCGGTACAAACACGGTGAGATTTCGGCGCATCGATGATTGCGCGGATCACCTCAGGAGAGGAATCCACCTCTCCGACGCCCGTGATTCCCGCGTCGGTATGTACACGGATGACGATAGCGTCCTGAGCGCTGTCGTTGATCGCGAGGACGTCCGGCACGCGCAGGACGATCGTTTCCACTGCCGTGATCTTCACAGGTCTCTCCTTGCGTTCTCGGGTGCCTTGAGGGCATTGAACAGCGTTGGGCTACGTGCAGAATGAGGCCTCGCGCCCGGCCAGGAAAAGGTCCCCTAGACCGACGGGGGGATTTCGGCGCCCTTTGACTCCACGAGCCCGGAACGCTTTCGGGAACCGGCTGCGTCGACTTCGGCAATCTTCGATTGCAGGAAATCTCGATACGCCTCGCGGGAAATCGGCATCGTGATGGTCTCGTCCAGGTGAGAAGAGAGGTACATCGCGTTTCCGAGTTCAAGTGCGTGCAGTCCATCCTCACCAGTTGCCACTATTTTCGAGGGATCACCGTCGCGAACGGCCTCGCAGAAATGTTCGAGGAGAAGGCGGTGCGCGCCGGTGCCTTTCGGTGACTCATCGGTGTCAACATCCTCCCATGCACCTGTTGGTGATTTTCCGTGTGCTGACGTCAGCAGTTCCTCTTCGAGGGACCGCTCCATGCGGTAGAGGCGAAGCCGCCCGTCCACTGCTTCGAGAGTGCCTAGGGTGCCCCGGAAGAGGAACTCCGTTCGTCCCGGCCATTCGGCGGTGGTGGTATAGAAAGAGTCAACCCGGTCGTCGCCATGTTCCAGGAGGGCGCCAACGGTATTCTCGACCTCGATTTCATGGATCCGGGTCCGTGCGGTCGCCTTGACCCGGTCAGGCCGTCCGGCGAGCCATGAATACAGGTCCAGGTGGTGGGGAGCCTGGTTCATGATCACGCCACCTCCCTCGCCGGCCCACGTGCCTCGCCAGTTGCCTGAGTTGTAGTAAGCTTGGGTGCGGTACCACCCGCTGGCGATGAAGTTAACCCGATAGATCCGACCGATTGCACCGGATTGGATAAGCTGACGCGCCTTCATGTAGGCCGGTACTAGGCGCTGGTTGAAGTCCATCCCAAGCATCACGCCTGCGGTCTTGCACGCTGCGATGATGCGATCAGCGGCTTCCGGGGTGTGCGCAATCGGCTTCTCACACAGGACATGGATGCCGGCACGCGCCGCTGCGACGGCTGCCGCCTCGTGTTGGGGATGGGGTGTGGCGATTACCACGACATCCGGCTTCGTTGCGGCATACATCGCCCCGAAGTCCTCGAATGCGGGCAGGACCGGCGCGTCGTGATCCGTCGGATGTTTCGCCAGTGCCTCTGCGCGTTCATGATCTACATCGGCGATGCCAACGAGTTTGAGCAGGCCACCGCCGCTGCCAGCTGCGTCGTCAAGTGCGCGGGCATTTCGCACATGATCGCGTCCCATGACGCCGACGCCGACGACGGCGACGCGCACCGGTCGATTAGGTCCCGTTCCACCGCTCATGTGATCTCATCCGTTCATTAATTGGTATCCCGCCGTGACCCGAGAACCGACTAGCTAGTTGGGCATCCCGGGGCAACGAGACGAAGCGGCTTCGTGGAAGTTTTGTTGCATGTGACAGGGTATCGGTCCGTTCGCACGCGTGCTGACCTGGACGGTTTCCGGCACCGCGCGCGAGTGCCTCCGGTATCGTGCCGCCAGTTTCACGAATGGCGGACACCGAGGTAGCCTCGCGTGACCGACATCGGTAGAGTGCCACCAGCATGAACATGACATCGACTGCCGCACACACGCTCTCACTGCTTGTCGGTACCGTCCTCACTCCGGATCACTCTCCGGATATCTCGGGAGTGACGATCCGTGGTGGCCGGATTGTGTCACTCATCCCCAAGCGCGGACTGCAACGCGACGCGGTGCTAGCTGGTACGACAATCATCGACCTGGGCGAGGACGCGACGTTGATGCCGGGGTTCATCGATGTGCATACCCACGGAGGCTGGGGCGAGCGTTATGTTGACGGCCCCGACAGTGCGTCGCTGATCCTTCGTCGGCGCGCCGAGAGTGGGTGCACCGGTCTTCTGATGACGGTAGGAAATTACGGGCGGGCGACAGGTTCAGACACCCAGTCTGACGGCGAGCCCTCGTGGCTGACGGACATGGCATCTTGGCTGCCTGGGCTTGGGGACCTGACGGGTAAGCCGACGGGAGGTGCAAGGGCACTTGGCATGCATATCGAGGGACCGTGGCTGAACTGGGATGCGTGGGTGGCCTGGGGAGCGCGAGGCGCCAGCGGACGAAACGCCATCCTTCCGGTATGGGACCACTTTGCACGCATGCAGGAACTTTCTAGTGGTTCAATCCGCCTCGTATCGGCGGCGCCTGAGTTTCCGGGCGCGCTTGAGTTCATCTCGCGCCTCGCGGGAACGGGCGTTGTTGTTTCGGTTGGACACACGACGGCACCGCCAGAGTTGGTCCGTGAAGCGGTCGACGCTGGCGCACGGCACGCAACCCACACATTTAATGGAATGCAACCGCTCCATCACCGCACGCCGGGAGCAGTTGGCGCCCTCCTGACCGACGACCGCGTCATTTGCGAACTCATCGCCGATGGTGCGCACGTGCATCCGCTCATGCAGCAAGTGCTTTGGCGCGCCAAAGGAACGAACCGAGTGGCGCTTGTCACCGATGCCACCCGATGGGGAGGGTTTGCCCCCGGGCGCTATGAGGATGCGGCGACCGGCAGGTCATTTGAAGTCCGCGATGACCTTGGTTGCTGGTCGGAAACGGGCAACCTTGCCGGGAGTGGGTCTCCAGCCGACCGGAACATCGCGGTGCTGACGTCTGCGGGTGGCGTTCCGCTCGCTGATGCGGCTCGGATGGCTTCCACCGTGCCCGCCGGCCAGCTTGGCCTCGCTGACCGCAAGGGGCTGATCGCTCCGGGGTTTGACGCAGACTTGTGCGTTCTGGCGCCTGTCCAAGGTGCGCGCCTAGGAGGGGCGCTTCAAGATGGCATAGGCTCGGACCTTCGGTGCATCCTGACGGTTGTAGACGGTGAAGTCGTGTATCACCGGGCGGAGCGCTAGGGCCTGGTGTGGAGTGCCACGATGAGAGTGATCGGTGTCGATATCGGTGGGACCAAGGTTGCCGCAGGTCTCGTTGAAGCGACTCTTGGCAGTCGACCTATCGTGACTGCTCGTGCCCGCGGTCCGGTTGATCCGACGACCAACAGCGGGGGCATTGCAAGCATTCTGGCGGTCGTGGACCAAGTGTGGCGAGACGCAAGCAAGCACGGTCCCTCCGTTGCTGCGATCGGGGTCGCGTGCGCCGGGTCGGTCGATCATCACGACGGTGTCCTTCGTCGTGCCTCGAACATGTCGTGGACCGACCTCGGTATCGCTGAGGCACTTGGAGACAGGTACGGCGTCCCGGTGACCGTAGAGAACGACGTCAATGCGGGCGCATGGGGTGAGGCAATCTTTGGCGATCCGGACCGCGAGGCTTCGAGTGCGATCCCTACCCTTGCCTACGTCACCGTTGGTACCGGGATCGGGACCGGCGCGGTTGAGGGAGGGCGGATCATTCGCGGACGGGCCGGTGGTGCCGGGGAGTTTGGCCATCTTCCGGGTCTCGCCGGTGCGGTAGACCCCGACGCAGCCTTAGTGCTCTGCTCGTGTGGTGCGCGTGGCTGCGTCGAAGCGGTTGCCTCTGGTCCCGCCTTCGCGGTGGCCGGACAGACCTGGGCTCGCGATGGCCGGGCACCTGGGCTGGTTGAGGCAAGTCATGGAGACCTTTCGGGTATCGACGCGGCGATGATTACCCGCGCGGCGACGTCGGGTGATGCTGGCGCGCTTCAGCTGGTGGCGCGCGAAGGACGGTTCATCGCACAGACCATTGCCGTAGCGTGGCGGGCCTATTCCCCGGATGTGATTGTGCTTGGTGGGGGAGTAATGAGTGCCGGTGACGTGATGCTGAAGGCAGTCCACGACGGCCTTTCCAGTCTCGCGGTCACTGGACCGGCAAGATTGCGCGAATGCTCGTCATGGGTGCTCCCGGCCCGGCTTGGGAACGACGCGGGGGTGATTGGTGCGGGCGCACTCGTGGTGGTTCGGCCCGCTGGTTGAATCCTTATGTATTTCGCAGATGCTGTTCAATATGAGCCATCCGTCGCTATGCTTCCTTTTGCGGAACGGTGGCTTGGTGTTCCCGTCGGTGTCACGGCATTCATCATGTCCTCGTTGTGGGTGATGGGTTTGGCGTCTGTCGTGCCATTGTCTCGAATGATAATTTCGTACACTTGTTCTAGATTGGCGTGTTCAACCGACAATGGTGATCAAGCAACCTTCCCTTTTCGATGAGCCGGAAACCCATTTGCCTTCCGTGCGACTACCTGCCGACATCTCTGGATTGGGTTCACCGGTCGTGGAGTATCCGGTTGTAGCAGTGGTGCCGGAACGAGTCGATGCCGGGCTGGGTTCTGACCTTGTCGCCGCGAAACCAAATGGGGTTGTGGTCGCGGGACGGCGAAGCCGTGCAAAGGCGACGCCCCCAGTTGCTGGTAAGACCTACACAAGTGCCGATATCCAGGTTCTCGAGGGTGTCGCGGCGATCCGTCGCCGTCCCGGCATGTACATCGGGTCCACCAGTACATCGGGGTTGTGTCACCTCGTCTACGAGGCGGTTGACAACGCCGTCGATGAGGCGAACGCTGGTCACGGCAAGCACGTCCTGGTCCGCATCGACAAGGATGGCTGCGTGACCGTACGGGATCAGGCCCGGGGGATCCCGATCGATCCCAAGGAATACCAGGGACGCTTGCTTCCGGCGGCGACGATCATCCTGACCGTTCCCCATTCCGGTGGCAAGTTTGAAGAGGGTGCCTACAAGACCGCAGGTGGCCTCCATGGCGTCGGTGCGACAGTCATCAATGCGCTGTCTCAGGAACTTCACTTGACCATCTGGCGCGACGGAGTGTGCTTCACCCAGGAGTTCCGTCACGGTGAGGCCAGACCGCACCGGATCAGGCTGTTGGCGCCCTTCGAAAGGGAGCGGACCGGTACCGAATTCCGGTGGCGACACGACACGACGATCTTCGACCCTGATGCGACCTATGCAATTGACCTGATCGAAGGGCGCCTTCAAGCGGCTGCCTACCTCAACCGGGGGCTTGAGATCGAGTTCACGTTCTGGGATCCCGATGCCGAGGAGTACGTGACGCGTAACTACCTCTCACGCGAGGGAGTTGCAGACTTCGTGCGTTATCTCACACCCCCGGATAGCACGTCCCTCTACAAGGCCCCAATTACCATCCTGCGAACGCGGGAAGACCCGGGATTGGGACCGATCCAGGTCGAGGTGTCGCTTCTACCGAATACGGGCTATCGCACGACGATCCATAGTTTCGCCAACGGAGTGAGAACAAGGGACGGTGGTGTCCACGAAAGTGGTTGCAAGGCGGCCATGACGCGGGTCCTGAATGATCAGGCCCTTCGGGCGGGAATCCTGAAGGAACGGGACAAGGGTGGCTTCAAGCCCGATGTGATCCAGCAGGGCTTGGTTGCGGTCATCAGCGTCAAGCTTGGCAACCCGCAGTTCCAGGGCCAGACGAAGGAACGCCTGAACAATGCCCCAGTCGAGGGCATCGTGCGGTCGGCCGTCGATGAAGGGCTCAAGGATTGGTTCGAGACCATCCCTGACCGAGGACGAGACTGGTTGCGCAAAGTCAATGACATGCAGCGCGCCCGGAACGAGGCGATGCTTGTCGAGGAACTGGCGCGGACCGGCACCCGCAAAGGCGGCGAACTGATCGACACGTCGGTGTCCAAGAAATTCATCCCCTGCATCACCAAGGACCGTGCTCGCAGCGAACTCCTGATTGTCGAAGGTGATTCGGCCGGAGGCTCAGCGTCTCAGGGACGGTTCTCGGAGTTCCAGGCAATCCTGAAACTCCGGGGCAAGCCCTTGAATGTCGCGAAAGCCGATCTCAAGCGGGTCGTCGAGAACGAGGAAATCCGGACGATCATTTCGGTCCTCGGATGCGGCACGCGTGCCTCGTTCGATCATTCGCGGTTGAAGTTCGGCAAGATTGTCATCCTCACCGACGCCGACGTTGACGGTCTCCACATCCAGTGCCTGCTGTTGACGCTGTTTTTCCAGGAGTTTGCGACGCTGATCGAGCGCGGGCATGTCTATATCGGTACCCCACCCCTCTACTCGGTCACGTGGAAGGGCAAGACCACCTGGCTGATTGATGACGAGGCGAGGGCACGGTGGCAGTCCCAACATCGGGGGGCCGAGGGCCTCGAGTTCCGCCGTTACAAAGGTCTCGGGGAAATGACAGCGAGACAACTCCGGGACACCACCCTGGACCCGGCACACCGCGTCTTGCGTCAGGTGACCCTCGAAGATGCCGTCGTGGCGGCGAATCTCGTCTCAGCCTTGATGGAAGAGGGGAATGCCGAGCAGCGTCGCCATTACCTGGCCAAGAATGCGCGTCAGATCGGTGACCTGGATGTCTAATGCGGCCGGTCGGATCTGTTGCTGCGGATTGCTTGCAGGTCACTCCTACACGGATGACTTTTCCGCAGTTGACCGACCGACCTTCGAGCCGCCAAAGGCATTCCAGTGAGTGCCTCTGACGGTGCCGGGACCATCAAGCTCGAAGAGTTCGGTGCGATCCTGGAAAAGGCCTTCGTGACGTACGGGCTGTCGGTAGTCACTGATCGTGCCCTTCCCGACGCGCGCGACGGAATGAAACCGGTCCAACGACGCATTCTCTATTGCATGTTCGCGAACCGGTATACCGCGAACCGTCCGACGGTGAAATCGGCCGAGGTCGTCGGGAAGGTGCTCGGGGACTACCACCCGCACAGTGATACGGCGGTGTACGACGCTGCGGTGAGGATGGCGCAAGAGTTTTCACTCAGGTACCCGCTCATCGAGGGCCAAGGGAACTTTGGGTCAATCGATGATGACCCGGCCGCTGCCTACCGGTACACCGAAATGCGCCTGTCGGCCCTTGGCGAACTCATGTTGCGGGACATCGACCGCGAGACCGTGCCGCTGAAGCCTTCGTACAAGCAGGATCCGAAAGTCGTCGAACCCGAGTACCTGCCCGCTCGTATCCCGCCGGTTTGCAATCCGGCAAGCGGTATCGCGGTCGGCCTCGCGACGAATATCCCGCCGCACAACCTGACAGAGGTCCTGAACGCCTGCCTTGCGTTGTTCGACAACCGCCAGATGGACGTTGCCGAGCTTATGACGCATGTCCGCGGTCCGGATTTTCCCTTGGGCGGCATTGTGATCGGACAGGACGGCATCCGCGATTACCTCACTGCTGGCAAGGGGCGTGTCGTCGTCAGAGGTGTGGTGAAGCTTGAGGAGAATGGCCGGCAGCGTTCACTGGTCATCAGTCAGTTGCCCCCAATATCCAAGGCACGCCTCAAGGCTGGGATCGTCAAGGCCTTCAACGACCGGAGGTTAGATGGTCTCGTTCCAGATGTGCGTGATGAATCGGACACTGAAAAAGGCGTTCGCATCGTCCTCGACGTCAAGCGCGATGGCGATCCGGTCCAGATGCTGAATGCCCTGTATCGGTACACCGACCTCCAACTTGCGGTCTCGGTGCAAATGGTGTTCCTGTTCGGACAGCCGATGCTGCCCGCGAGGCAACCTCGACAGGCGGGAATGGTCGAGCTGCTTAAGCATTACAACGACCACCAGGTTGACGTCCTGCGCCGTCGCGCGGCCCATGACCTCGCAGGAGCGCAAGCACGCCTGCATGTGGTCCTCGGCCTGATCATCGGGGCCGCCAATGCACCTGAGATCGTGCGCATCTTCCAGGCCGCCGCTGACCGTGCCGAGGCCAAGACGCAGATCCGCGCGCGATACAACCTCAGTGAAGCCCAAGCGGAAACCATTGCCGGCATGACCCTCGCACAAGTCACAAGGCTTGATGCGTCGCGCTTCGCGAATGAGCGACGCACGCTTGAGGAACGGATCGCCGAACTCGAGGCGCTCTTGGCTGATCCTGCGAGGCAGATCGAAGCGGTCAAGGCGGAAATGCGCGAAATCATTGCCGTTCACGGTGATCCGCGAAGAACGGTCATTGATCCAACCGCCGATGCGACGGTTGAAGTGATCGAGGTCGCGCCGAGTATCGAGACCAAGCCAGTTACTACCGTGCTGACCGCGGACGGCCACCTGAAAACGGTGCCGCCAGACACGTTCCGGCGGGCAACCACTCGCGAATATCCGGTGATCTCCCTGGGAACGGCCCGCACGGTGGATGCGCTGCTTCTCGTGACCGATACGGGCAAGGTGTGCGTCGTCCGTGTTCAGGACTTGCCCGAAGGGACACGTGCGTCGCGCGGGGAGCCCGTCCGGAAATATGTTCGGTTGGACCCGACCGACACGGTCGTACGAGCGCTCACGGTGGAGACGTTCGATCAGGGTGGCGACAACTCACTGTCGCTGGTCCTTGTAACCAAGTCCGGACGGATCAAGCGGAGCGCGATCTCCGAATACCGGTTGCTCGGAGCGACTGGACTTCCGGATTTCCGTCTTTCCAATGGGGACCGTGTCGTGTCGGCGTTCCTTTCGTCAATCTCGGACGACATTGTTTTCGTGACGAGTGATGCAAAGGGTCTGCGTATTGAAGGCTCCGAGGTCAGGCCAACCGGGCGCGCAACCCAGGGCGTTGCCGGCGTCGGCCTCGCGTCTGGCGCGTGGGTGATTGCATCTGGAGCGTGCCCGCCATCTGGAACCGAAGGCGCGACAGGACTGTTCACGTTGTCCGCAACTGGGCATGGAAAGCGGACCGCAATCGGGGAACTTCCGGCAAAGGGTCGAGGGACTGGCGGCGTTCTCGTGGCGCCGAACGGCACCGTGCTTGCAGCAGCGAGTGTTCATCCCCACGACGCTACTGTCCTGGTGCGTACGAAGGAAGGGAACGTGACCCGGATCGCTCCGACGCAGGTGCCATTGCAAGCCCGAACCGGCCGCGGCATCCCCTTGGTCTCGATCTCTGCCGACGATCCAGTCCTGGCAGTCATCGCGATGCCAGGAGGGGCGTAATTGATGCCAGGCCCATTGGGGTCCTTGCCTTTCCAACTTCACGCTTGAGCCTCTGGAGACCCAGCGCGGATACGCTTGGCACCATTCAACGCGGAGGAGATTCTTCATGCCCACCGTCTCAATCATGTCGTACTCGTTCCGCGGCCTACTCAATTCGGGCCAGATGGATGTGTTCGGATACTTGGAAACCTGCCGCTATCGGTACGGTCTCGAAGCAGCGGACATCTGGAACCGTTTTCTCGTTTCGACCGATCCGGCATACCTTGCAACTGTTCGGAATGCCCTTGAACATCGTGGAATGTCGCTGGCTGACCTCTGCGTTGACCAGGCTCACGTGTGGGACGATGACCCTGAGGTGAGGGCGCGCAACGAGGCGAATGCCTGGGCGCATCTCCGCGCCGGATCGCAACTCGGCGCACGTTTCGTTCGCATTGATGCCGGTTCGCGACGGGAGACGTGGTCGGATGCCGAGTTCGACCATATCGTCACGCGGTTCCGCCACTATGCACAGTACGCCTTCGATCATGGTTTCAGGATGGGTGCCGAGAACCACTGGGGACCCGAGAAGTCATGGGCGAACTTGAAGCGCCTGTATGAGGCGATTGACCATCCTGGTTTCGGAATTTCGTTGCATCTGGGGTCATGGACCGGAACTGACGAAGAAAGGCACGCCGCCGATGCTGCCGTCGCGCCGTGGGTCTGCCATACGCACTTCGACCAGAAGACATGCGAGGGGCCGCTGGCGTCAAAAGTGGGGATGCTCCGCGGCTCTGGCTATGACGGGGCTTGGAGCGTCGAGCATCACAGCGGTGATGATGAGTACGTGCGTGTTGCCGATCAGCTGGACCGATTGCGTGCGGCACTCGCCTGATCCATCTCCCTGATAATCGAGCATCATTTGCGGTGAACCTGTACGTGGGTTATAGCGCACATGGGGTACGCTGATCACGTGTAAGACCAGTCGGGCGCGGTCCGTCCGTGCACTCCAAGATGGTCCGGATCGGTTTGGTCAGGAGGGCAGCAATGGGTCTCGTCTACGGCGCGATTGAGGGTGGGGGAACCAAGTTTGTGGTGGCCGTGGGAAGTGGGCCGGAAAACATCATTGCCCGCACACGGATGGACACGCGCACGCCGGACCTGACGATTGCTGACTGCATCGGTTTTATCCGAGAGGCGTCCGCGGGGCACGCGCTTGGGGCCATTGGCGTCGCTTGCTTTGGGCCAATCCAGCTAGACACGGCCGCCCCAGACTACGGGTCGGTCACCAATACGCCAAAACCCGGTTGGGCGCACACTCCAATTGTTGGGCCCCTTCAGTCAGCATTCGGCGTGCCTGTCGGGTTCGACACCGACGTGAACGGCGCCGCGCTTGGCGAGTGGCGTTGGGGGGCGGCACAAGGGTGTGATCCCTGCGTCTACCTGACCGTCGGCACGGGCATCGGTGGGGGCGCAATCATCAATGGATACCCCCTCCATGGTCTCCTTCATCCCGAGATGGGCCATATCCCAATCCCGCGCCTCACATGGCCGAATGGCGAGATGGATGACTACGCCGGCTTCTGTACCTACCACGGGGCAGGGTGTTTCGAGGGAATGGCGGCGGGTCCAGCAATTAGCGGTCGCCTCGGTCAACCCGGTGAGACAATTCCCGACGACCACCCGATCTGGGAACTTGAAGCCGGCTACCTCGCCGCGGGATTGGCATCGATCGTTCTCGCGCTTTCACCCCGCCGCATTGTCCTCGGTGGCGGCGTGATGCAGCGGAGCGATGTTCTGGAACGAACTCGTCGCCGGTTGCGTGAAACGCTCGCCGGGTATGTCGCGTCCCCACAGATCACGGGTGATCAGACAGACTATCTGGTTGCGCCGAAGTACGGGCAGGATGCTGGGCTAGTCGGTGCATTTGCGCTTGCGGAAGCGGCATATGAGGTGGCAAAGCGATGATCGTTGTCCGGCAGTCTGGAGAACGAGGTCACGCGGATTTCGGTTGGCTTGACAGCCGCCATACATTCTCATTCGGGCAATATCACGATCCTGCCCACGGTGGGTTCTCGGTCCTTCGCGTCATCAACCAGGACCGAGTGGCGCCCGGGCACGGGTTTCCCATGCATCCCCACCGGGACTTCGAGATCTTCTCGTACATCCTGAATGGGTCACTGTCGCATGAAGACACGACGGGCGCGCGGGCAACCGTGCACCGCCACGACGTGCAACTCATATCCGCCGGGACAGGCATGGCCCATAGCGAGGCAAATCCATCCCCGACTGTAGAGGTGCATTTCCTTCAAGTATGGCTTCAGACCAATCGTCCGGGTCTCGAACCGGTCTATTCCCAGGCTGCCTTTGGGCCCGACGCGAAGTCAGGTCGTCTCTGCCTGATCATGTCCCAAGATGGTGAATCCGGTTCACTCGCATTCCGCCAGGACGCACGCATCTTCGCAACCATGTTGCGTGATGGTGAAAGCGTAGAACATGCCATCGCGCCGGGTCGCGTCGCGTGGCTTCACGTCGCGACAGGCGCGCTTTCTGCCAACGACGTGAACCTTCATCCGGGGGACGGCGCGTCCTTCACGGGAGAACCTTCGGTCCGTCTCGCGGGAACCGCCACGGAAGCCGAGGCACTCCTGTTCGATCTGCCTGCCTGACGTCAATCCTTTGGCGCGACTGAACGTTGGAGTGGAAGTCGTGCGTTGTCATCCTCGGGTGGCCCGCACGGACGTGGGTTCTGGGCCATTCCCTGTGGAAAGAGCGCCTTCCACCGCGCATCCACCGCTTCTGCGGTCGACTTCAGGGGTCGAACTTCCTTCGGGTACCACGGCTTCATGCGGGCATCGATACCGATAGGCGGTTCGTAGGACAAGTGATGACGTCGTGCGATTGTCCGGGACGCGTGGATGTCCGTACCGGGTGCGAACCGGGTGAACGTTGCCCACAGGAACCGCTGCGGGTCGCGCGCGATTGACACGTCGTCGGCGACAACGATGAGTGGCCATCCGGCAAAGGCAGGTGCCGAAACAATCCTTGGAACCGCTCCGGGTTCATCATCAAAGGCCGGGCCGGACACCACGAGGCACCCGTCACAGAAGGCATCAGCCGCAGTGACGCCGGCGGGCAGGACCGTCCCCTCGGGCAGGGTGAAGACACGCGGGAGATGCCGCTTCGCGGGTCCAGTCCCAATCAACACTCCCTTGCTTCCACGGTTCAGCGAACTACCCGTGTAGTCAAGGGTGTCCATGGCCGTCTGGTCAAAAATGAACAGGTCTGTCGAGAAGTCCGCCCGGGCGAGGATATGTTCCAAGGTGCCGGGAAAATCCTTGAGGTTCCTCGGCGTGTCGGTGACGAGCAGGAACTTGGTGAGGGCCAACTGCCCCTCGCCAAGGATGCGGAACGCTGAACCCAGCGCTTCCCGCGCATAGCGTTCATGCACTACTGCGGACGCAAGTGAATGGAACCCTGTTTCGCCGTAACTCCAGAGATCACGAACTGATGGCATGACCAGGGGGAAAAGCGGGGAGAGCAGTTCCTGAAGATACTCCCCGATGAAGTAGTCTTCCTGGCGGGGTTGGGCAACGATGGTTGCGGGATAGATCGCATCCCTACGGTGGTACATCCGGCGGACGTTCAATACAGGGAACTCATGTGCCATTGAGTAGTACCCATAGTGGTCGCCGAACGGACCTTCACGTCGTCGGAGCGATGGTGGCACGTCGCCGACGAGGGCAAACTCGGCCTGAGACAAGAGTGGATATCCTCCGGCAGGGTCGGGTGTACGACCAAGACGCTCACCCATCAGTAGTGAGGACAGCAGCAGTTCGGGAAGGTTCTCCGGAAGCGGCGCGATTGCCCCGAGGATCATCGCAGGCGGGCCACCCAGGAAGACTGTTACCGGTAGCGAACGATTGTTCCGTTCGGCGGCTGCATGGTGAAACCCGCCGCCCTTGCCAATCTGCCAATGCATCCCAGTCGTCTGCCGGTCGAAGACTTGCATCCGGTACATCCCAAGGTTGTGTCCGTGGCCGTCTGGACCCGGGTGCTCGGTGTACACGAGAGGCAGCGTGACAAACGGTCCACCGTCGTCAGGGGACGACGTCAACACCGGGAGTTGGGTCAGGTCAGGGGGAGACTGAACTGCATCAAGGATTGGCCCGGTTGCGTCCCGGCGGAGGCCCACTCGCAGGCCGGCTCCGACGAGACCCCGGAACTCCCACAGTTTCGCGGGTGTCGGAGGCAGGAGCTCAGTCGCAGCCCGCGCGACCTGACGCACGAAATCGACCGGGCGACGCCCGAAGGCGAGTTCAACGCGTCGCATGGTCCCGAACAGGTTTGTCACGACGGGAAATGCGCTTCCTTTGGGAGACCGGAACAGCAGGGCCGGGCCGCCCGCTGCAATGACCCGCCGATGGATTTCAGCGATCTCCAGGTAGGGATCGACTGGCGCGGTTATTTCCATGATCTCACCCTCGCCACGGAGGAGATCAATCAGGTCGCGAAGGCTTGTCAGGTTCATCCTATTCACAAGTATGACTGCCCCGTAGATTGGTGTGCCTGCTCGGAAGCATCTTCGGGGCGCGGATAGACTGGGTTGGAAACGCAGTTGTTCACACTTGCCCGAGGAGAGATCAAAAAGTGACCGGAAGATCCGTTGAGGATGTACTTGCCCTTGAACCACTGCCCCAGAAGCTGACCGGGCAAGTTGCACTTGTGACCGGCAGTGCGCGAGGCCTGGGGCGAGCGTATGCACTCCGCCTTGCCCGCCTCGGGGCCGATGTTGTCATCAATGATTTGGACCTTACAGCAAACCGGCGCTATGACGAGCCCTTGACACCCGGATGTGAGACGGTCGTTGATGAGATCCGGGCGCTTGATCGCCGGTCGATTGGCATCGTGGCCGACGCGACCAACGAGGGACAGGTCCACGCGATGGTCGCCAAAGTCGAGGAGGTGTTCGGACGACTCGATATCGTCATTTGCAACACCGGCGGGGCACTAGTTCCCGGTCCGAGCGTCGCCAGTGAGGTGCCGATTGACGACTTCCAACGAATGATGGACCTGAACTTCATGAGTGCGGTGATCACGTGTCAGGCGGTGTCACCAATCATGAAGAGGCAGGGTCGAGGCAGGATCGTCCTTGTTGGGTCACAGGCCGGGCTCCGGTCCCAGGGTGCGGGGGGTGGAACCTCGTACTCGGTCGCGAAGGCCGCGATCCATCATTACACCCGGAAGCTTGCGTCTGACCTTGGGCGATACGGGGTGAATGTCAACTGCATTGCGCCGGGGTGGATCCTCTCGTCTCGCGCCGTGGCAGGTGGACGCAACGAACCGGAGACCCGTGACCGTCTGATCCAGGAAATTGCCCTTGGAAGGCTTGGCGATCCGGAAGATTGTGCAAAGGTCGTCGAGTTCCTGTGCACCGACCTTTCGGATTACGTCACGGGACAAATCATTCCGATCTGCGGTGGCGTCTGCCTGTTCTAGGCAACACATGCTGGGCTGGCGCGAAAAAAAGCCCCCATCAGGAACTCATCCCGATGGCGGCTTTTCAAATTTGTCACCACACGACCTTACGCGCTTGCACGAACCGTGCCGGGGACGGCTTGGTTGGCGGCTGGTGACTGCGCCGCTGCTTGGGCAACGACTGGCACCACGTACGCTCCGTCATGTTCGTTCCGAGGCGCACCCGGCGTCCGGGCTCCGCTCGAAGGCGTTGACGCTGACGGTCCGATGCTCACCGACACTTCAGTCAAAGCACGCCCGGACCGCATCTGCAGCAGCAACACATCTGGGGACACGCTTGGCTGGACGGCAAGTTCTGCAGTGGACGCACGTCTGCGAGTGACTGCCCCGTCGGCCGCCCCGAGGCGTACTCGTGAGTAAGCTTCGATTCCGCGGTTGGCAATCGTCGACGCAATCATTTCATCTGCTCCGTTGCGCGTGGTGCGCGGCGGAAGGTGCATTCTCCACCCGCTCACAACAATCATCGACACAACTTGGAAATTCTGAATGGGGTCCGCGGAAACTCGCAAGAAAATTGGAAATTGGCCTGCCGGCCCGGGACTTACCCGTTAGGGATGCGCTGCACAAAGCTAAATCTTTGGTGCCGGGGACGTCGTCCCGGTCAGTTTCGTCTGGAACGGTCGCCAAGGGTCTGCGGAATTTGGTCGGTGACCCATTGCGAGGTGGTTCCACCCGCCCAAAGGGGGTCCGGGCACGGACCGCCGACATCCTGGAGGCCTCGGCGGGGCCTCCAGGAGGCCTCCCGAACGCTTCCGGGCATGCTGCGCCCTAGCCAACCCGCACGATGTGACGCACCATCCAGAGGTTCGACAGGGCGAACAGGGTCGTCAGCTGCGCGGTGTTCTTCGCCAGTCCCCGGTACCGCACCTTCACGTACCCGAACTGG
>CAMDTO010000042.1 GCA_945907765.1 Thermoflexus hugenholtzii JAD2
GAGCGCTATGTGTTGCGTACCCAAATCAGGTCCAGTGCCACCTACGGCCCGTGGGCGAACAAGGTCCGCGACCTGGTCAATGCTGGCAAGACCGCTGACTCGGACGAGTGGAAGGCCCTTCGCAAGGACTTCAGCGAGTTCCGTCCCAAGGCGATGATCACGTCGGGTCCGTTCGCGATCGATCCGAGGAGCATGACCGAGGCACAGTTGACCCTGACCAAGGTTTCCTCGAGCTGGGCAGCGCCCACCGTCGGGTTTGACTCAGTGGTCCTCTACAACGGCGAGACGCCGACCATCTCCTCCGTCGTCCTGTCCAAGGAAGTCGACTACGCGACCCACGGGTTCCCGCCGGCAACCGAACGGGCGTTCAAGGATCTGGGGTTCCGCATCCTTCGTCCGCCGACCTACGGTGGCCCCGCGCTCTACTTCAACTACGCCAAGATGCCGGCGATCGCCCCCAAGGCCGTCCGTCAGGCCATTGCCCACGCGATCAAGCGTGAGATCGGCGCAGCGGCGGCATTGGGTGAGTCGGCCGAGCCCCCGAAGTACATGACTGGGTTCTCGGACCGTCTTGTCTCCAAGTGGATGACACCCGATGCCATCGCCAAGCTGAACAGCTACGAGTACAACCCGGCCGGCGCCGAGGCTCTGATGATTGGCGCGGGCTACAAGAAGGGTTCCGACGGCGTGTGGGTCAGCCCGGACGGCGAACGGATGGAGTACGAGGTCACCGTGCCGGCGGAATTCGCCGACAACTCGGCACTGGCGCAGGCCGTTGCCGAGCAGTTGACCACCTTCGGCATCAAGACGACCGTCCGCCTGATCACCTTCACCCAGCTGACGCCCGACACTCAGGCAGGCAACTTCCAGATGGTCATCCAGGGCTGGGGATCGGGCAACCCGCATCCGCATTTCGCGTTCGTCGCCGATCTGTTTACCTGGAACACACCGGCCGGTGCGGGTCCGGGAATGGCGTATCCGCTTATCCAGAAGGTGGATGCCCTCGGCGGCGAGGTCGACCTCGATGCGATGATCACGGCCTCGGCGCAGGGGCTCGACCTCGAAGCCCAGAAGGACCTGATCGGCAAGTTGGCATTGGCGTACAACGAACTCCTGCCGAACATCCCGCAGTATGAGCGTCTGGGCAACAACCCAGCCCCCGAAGGCCTCCGTGTCAAGGGATGGCCAGCGGTTGGCGACCCGATCTTCGACAACAGCCCATACGCTGACTCCTTCACCATCATGCTCATTCTTGACGGAACGCTGAAGCCCGCCTAGTCCGCACTGCATGCCCGGCACTGGCGGGATTGGAGGACACTCCATCCCGCCCGTGTTTCCACTAGTCCCCGAGGAGATACCCCGTGGTTGCAGCGTCGCAGTCCCTTGCGCCCGCGCCAGGAATATCACCGTTGGTTGGCGTCTGGCATGCGGTCACGGGCAACTTTGTGGTCCGGCGCGTCGCAAAGGCGCTACTGACCATCTGGGCCGTGGCGACCATGACCTTCTTCCTGGTCCGCCTGATGCCCGGCAACCCCATTGAGCAGTACATCGGGCAGCTCATTGCCCAGTACGGACTGCCCTATGCCGAGGCGCGTGACATGGCGGCCTCGCTGTTCTCCGTCGATCTCGACCAACCCCTGATGGTCCAGTACGTCGGGTACCTCGGAAAGATTGCCCGCGGCGACCTTGGCATGTCGATCAAGTCGCAAGGTGCGAAGGTCTCGGACATCATTGTCGCCTTCCTGCCGTGGACCATCTTCTGCGTCGGTTTCTCCCTCCTTATCAGTTTCATCCTGGGAATCGCGCTTGGTGCGCTCATGGCGTACTGGCGCGACAGTGTCCTGGACTACGCCCTGACCATGATCGGGTCGTTGCTGCATTCGATCCCGAATTACCTGATCGCGATGATCCTCATCATCTTCCTTGGGGTCAGGTGGGAACTCCTGCCGATTGTGAAGATGCGCGGGTCGATGTCGCCGGGCATGCAACCGGGGTTCACCATCGCATTTGTGGTAGACGTCCTGTTCCACGCCGTCCTTCCGATCATCACGTACGTGGTGACCACGGTCGGCACGTGGATGCTGACCATGAAGGCGTCCACGACCGCGACCCTTGAGGAGGACTACGTCAATTTCGCCCGCGCGAAGGGTCTGACCGATGGGCGCATCCGGACTGCCTACGTGGGGCGAAACGCCGTCCTGCCGTTATTCACGCAATTCACCTTGAGTATCGGGTTCGTCTTTGGTGGATCGGTCCTCATCGAGTCGATCTTCGTGTACCGGGGAATTGGCCAGGTCCTGGTCAGTGCGGTGAGTGGTCGCGACTACCCGGTGATGCAAGGGTGCTTTCTCATCACGACTGCATCGGTCGTGTTCGCAAACCTCCTCGCCGACTTGCTCTACGGATACATTGACCCCCGGGTCCGCGTGGGCCAGTAGCAACTTGCCCTGGCGGTCTGATCCGAAGCCGAGGAACCCATGAGCGCGACTGTTGCCTCACCACCATCGACGCCTATGCCGGGAATGGCCACTGTGCGTGCCTTCGGGCGTACGTTGCTGGCCCTCGTGCGCCAACCTGCCGGTGCCATCGGCCTCTTTGGCGTGGTCTTCTTTTTGCTACTGGCGTTTGTCGGTCCGTCATTCGTCGTCCTCGATGTCAAGACGAAGCTTGGCAAGGAGTATCAGCTGCCTTCGTCCGAGTTCCTCTTGGGAACGGATTACCAGGGGCGGGATGTCTTCTCCCAGATCGTCCACGGTGGACGCGACATCATCATCGTGGCGACCACGACCGCGCTGATCACGACCGCCATTGCCGTCAGTCTCGGTGCGCTCGCCGGTTTCCTCGGTGGTTGGTTCGATACCGTGGTGCTGGCGATTGCCGACATCATCCTGACCATCCCGCAGTTCCCCTTGCTGTTGGTCCTCGCGACGTTCGTGCGCCTGAACAACATCGTGCTGCTGGGCGTGCTGCTCGCGGCCTTGGGTTGGCCGGCGCTGATGCGCGCCATCCGGTCGCAGGTCCTGTCGCTGCGCCAGCGGGATTACATCGAGGCGGCCCGATGCCTGGATCTCGGGACGGGACACATCGTGTTCCAGCAGATCCTGCCGAGCATGACGGGCTACATCGCGATCAGCTTCACCCTCGGGATGATCAATGCCATCTTCCTGCAGGTCGGCTTGATCTTCCTCGGGCTCGTTCCGCTTTCGGGGAACAACTGGGGCGTGATGCTCCAACTTGCGTGGGTGCGTGGCGCAATCTTCATCAAGGGAGGCCTCGGGTACATCCTGTCCCCGGTCGTGGCGATCTCCCTCCTCCAACTCTCGCTCATCATGCTTGCGCGGTCGCTTGAAGAGATCTTCAATCCGCGGCTACGCAGAGGGAACTGACGGGGTGACCGGAAAACCTGCCGTGAATGGCACCGTGGCGTCCGCCATTGGCGGAACCGGCGTCTTTGCACCACCATCGCGCTTCCGTTTGCCATGGTCGTCCGCGGTGGATGCCCGCGTTGATGGCAGCAAACTTCCCAAGGAGGTGGTGCTGTCGGTCCGCGACCTGACCGTGGCATACCGGGTTCGCCGAGGCATGGTCCAGGCGGTGCGCAAGGTGAGTTTCGACCTTCGCCGTGGCGAGACTCTCGCACTGATTGGCGAGAGTGGGTCGGGCAAGACCACACTGGCGCTCGCGTTGGTTCGCCTGCTCGTGCGCGCTGCCAAGGTCACCGATGGCACGGTGGTCTACCAGCGTGATGGACGTGCGGTTGACGTATTGCGCGTCGGCAGTGATGCGCTGCGTCACTACCGGTGGAACGAGTGCGCGATGGTCTTCCAGTCCGCACTCAATGCCCTCAATCCGGTCCTTCGGGTCCGTGAGCAGTTCATTGATGTCGCCCGCGCCCACGGCATGACCAACCGGGCCACCGCCGTGGCACGAACCCTCGAGTTGCTGAAACTCGTCCAACTCGATGCAGAACGGGTTGCCGGATCCTACCCCCATGAACTTTCGGGTGGGATGCGCCAGCGGGTACTGATTGCGATGGGCCTGTTGCTTGACCCACAGGTCATCATTCTTGATGAACCGACGACAGCATTGGACATCCTGACGCAACGCACCGTCATTGATCTGCTGCGTCGCTTGAAAGAAGAGCGGCAGTTTGCCCTGATCCTTGTCTCGCACGACCTCGCCTTGGCCGCGGAACTGGCGGATCAGGTCGCGACCGTCTATGCCGGCCGAATCGTCGAGTGTGGTTCGGTGGCCGACATCTTCTATCGCCCAAACCACCCCTACACCGTCGGGCTGCTCAATGCCGTCCCGACGCTCTCAGGCGACTTCCGGTCACTGGTCTCGGTTCGTGGACAACCACCTGACCTGATCGACCTGCCCAGAGGGTGTTCGTTCCTTCCAAGATGCCCGTTCGGCACACCCGAGTGCGAGCGCGAAGATCCCCAACTTGTCTCGGTCGTGCCTGGAGGACCTTCAATCCCCGGTGCTGGCAGTCACACCGCAGCATGCTTCCACGCCCCGACGGTTGCCAAGGGGTTTTCACGGCGCCTCAAGACGGAACAGGGAGACGAGGTCGCTTCGCCGGATGCCTCGGCAAAGAGAGGGACACGATGACTGCCGTCAACGCCCGTTCCGTGGACAGCACCACTTCTCTTGGGAGCCAAGCACCGCTCATCACCCTTGAGAATGTGCGTTGGCATGTCCCGACCCCCCGCGGTTTGGTCAAGGCGGTCGATGGGGTCTCCTTCAGTGCGCGTGATGGGGAGATCGTTTGCCTGGTCGGTGAGAGCGGTTGCGGCAAGACAACGACAGGCAAGATCGCGGCAGGTCTGCTGACCCCGACGAGTGGCCGTGTCCTCTATGAAGGCCGCGATATCTCGTCGTTGCGCGGCGACGACTTCAGCCGGTTCCGGCGAGGTGTCCAACTCGTCCATCAGGACCCGTACGCCTCGATCAATCCGATGCATACCGTGGGAGCGACGCTCTCCGCCCCATTGCGCCGGCACGGTTTTGCCGGGTCATCAAGCGCCGCCCGCACGCGTGCGGCCGAACTTCTTGACCTTGTTGACCTGACACCTTCTAATGACTTCCTTGACAAGTATCCCCACCAGTTGTCGGGTGGTCAGAGGCAGCGTGTTGCGATTGCGCGTGCACTGACCGTCGAACCGCGTTTCATCGTGGCCGACGAACCGGTCTCGATGGTCGAGGTCTCGATCCGCATCAGTCTCTTGAACACGATGCTTCGCCTGCAACGGGAACTCGGGACGGGATTCCTGTTCATCACGCATGACCTGGCCCTCGCGCGGTATTTCGCCTGGGGTGGCCGGATTGGCGTCATGTACGTGGGCCGGATGGTGGAACTCGGTCTCGCATCCGATCTCATTGCAAATCCGCAGCATCCCTATACCCGGGCGCTGCTTTCTGCAATCCCGGAGGCCGACCCGGAACTGACCCGCACGAAGACGCGGGTCGAACTCCGGAGTCTCGAGATCCCCAGTCTCCTGAAGCTTCCAAGCGGTTGCACGTTCCATCCGCGATGCCCACAGTTTGAGACCGGGTTGTGCGAGGTATCGGTACCGCAATTGCGAGCCCCTGGTTCGACGGTTGCCGAGCTGGATTCCTCGAATGTCCACGCGGTTGCGTGCCACGTTGTGGCGCGCGGGTAGGTCTTCAGGCCACCAACTGTGGCACAGCCTGGTGTGTCATGCGTTCTCCTGATGGAGAGCCATGACACTTGTGAGCACGTTCAGGTCGCGCACATCACGCCTTTGGCGCGTTTTCTCTTCGGCGTTCCTGTGTGCCCTCATCGCCGGGGCGACGGCGTTGCCCGGTTGGGCGCAGGAGGCACCGTCACCAACTCCCCGTCCGCTTGACAAGGGCCTGCCTCCCGCGTCGCCAATCGTCGATCAGTTGCTCCAGCGCCTCTCGCTTGAAGCCAAGGTTGGCCAGATCATGGTCGTTGCTTTCAGTGGAGATACGCCGACGAGTGAGGTCTTCGGCCTGATTGGGTCCCAGCGGGTCGGTGGTGTGATCCTGTTCCAGGACAATGTTGGGCGAGGTTCCCCCGAACGGGTTCGTTCGATGACCGATGCCCTGCAGTCGCGCGCCCGTGCCCCGCAGGGTGGGCAGGGAACCGACCCGGGTGTCCCTCTTCTGATCGCGGTCGACCAGGAAGGTGGGCCGGTAGTGCGTGTTGGTGAGGCTGCCACGTTGTTCCCCGGTGCGATGGCGCTTGGTGCGTCCGCGTCGGAGTCGTTGGTGATGCGCTCGGCATCGGCCGTTGCCCGCGAACTCCGTTCGCTCGGCATCAACGTGAACCTCGGGCCAGTTGTCGACGTGAATTCAAATCCACAAAACCCAGTCATCGGTACCCGGAGTTTCGGTGCCGACCCGGCGATGGTCGGGAGGCTCGCCTCAGCGGCTATCCGCGGGCAGCAGCGTGCGGGAGTATTGGCAATTGCCAAGCATTGGCCAGGTCACGGCGACGCGGATGTCGATTCGCATCTGTCGTTGCCCCTGCTAGCACTCAACCGGTCACGCTTGGATACCGTCGAATCGCCACCGTTCCGGGCGGCGGTCGAGGCTGGTGTGGCAGGCATCATGACCGCTCATCTCGACGTCCCGGTTCTCACGGCAGGCGAAGGTGCGAACATGCCGGTAAGCCTTTCCCCGAAGGCGCTTGCCGAATTGCGTGCGCTTGTCGGGGAAGACCGGTTGATTGTCAGCGACGACCTTGAAATGGGCGCCATCGTCCAGCGGTTTGGTACCGCCGGGTCGGCACTGCGTGCTTTCAGCGGAGGCAGCGACCTGTTGCTCTTTCGCCGGGATGCGGTTCAGGCTCGCCGTGCCCATTCGGAAATTGTCGCTGCCGTCCGAAGCGGGTCCATCCCCATGGCACGCCTGGATGCAAGCGTGCGTCGTGTGCTCCGGGCCAAGGACGCCGTTGGATTGCTCAGCGATGTCCCCGGAGACATGGACGTGCCCGAGGCACCGGAAATCGTTGCCAGTGATGTCGCGCAACAGGCCGTCACGCTGATCCAGGATGGACAGGTACTGCCGCTGCGATCGGATGACCACCCGCGAATCTGTGTGGTCCAACCTCGTTTGCGCGAGATTGCCGGTCAGGAGATTGTCGTTCCCGTAACAGGCGCCACCCTTGCCGATGCGGTCCGCGCCATCCATCCCGGCATACAGGTGGTTGAGGTGGGCCTGGATCCGCCCCGCCCCGAACGGTTGGCGGCCTCCGAGTGCGCCCGGGCAGCTGGTCTGGTGATCGTTGGCACCTACAACGCGGGAATGTTCGCGTCCCAGCCAATCCTGCTCGACGCCCTCCGCCTCGCTGACGTCCCGATCATCGTGGTTGCCTTGAGGCTTCCCTACGATTTCTCGGTCGCCGGCGCGATCGATGCATTCGTCACCGGATATTCGATGAGACCGGCATCGCTGCAAGCGGTTGCTCGGACAATCTTCGGGGTGTCGGGTGCTGCACCCACAGGACGGCTTCCAGTCCCGTTGGGAAAGGCCTACCCGGTGGGCTACCAGTACCCGACCCTGGACGCCTGGCTCTTCCCGCAGCCGTAGAAAGCAATGCAGAGGGTCACGATGGTGTCACATCCCTGATCACGGGTGCCCAGCGACCTCATCGGGGCTCCCGTGATGGTGTCAAGACTTCAGTGCGGCCGGGTTCAGCGGTGTCACGTGCTTGACGACCCAGTTCCGCATCGTCTCGGTCATCAACCGCTCGGGTTTCTTGGTGTCGCGCTCGACGGCGATCCACTTCGTGAACGCCTCTTCCTTCGCCCGCTGGTACTGGCTTTCCTCAAGGGGTTTGGTCACGTCCTTCTCATCCACCCGTATGACATGCACCCCGAACTGGGTCTTGACGGGTTCACTGATTTGGCCGACTGGCAGTGAGAAGGCCGCGTCCTCGAATGGCGTCACCATCGTGCCACGCCCGAACCAACCGAGATCCCCACCCTTGTCCTTGTTGCTACCGTCGGTGGAGAGTTCAGCCGCGAGGGCATCGAACTCCTCGCCTGCCTTGAGTCGGTCCAAGACCTTCCGCGCTGCATCCTCGTCACCGACCAGGATGTGCCTGGCTTTCACTTGCTCACCAGTCTTGGGAGCCTCGTCGCCGAATGCCTCGGAGAGTTTGCGCTTGAGGATCGTGAGTTCGGCATCTTCGCGGACCATCTCGTAGGTCGATCCGGCGAACTTTGCGTAATCACGGATTGCCTGCTCAAGCGTGGTTGGCTTGCGGGTCCGGACTGTGGGGGTCGGACGGGGGGTCCGGATGACGGTCGGCGTGGACGCCGGGGACGCCGGGGACGGGGTTCCTGCACTCACCGTTGGTGTTTCGGCAGTCGTTGGTGTTGGCGTGCCCGATGGATCCTCGAAACCGGTGATGGTCTTGAGTTCCTTGTCCACATCCTCAGACGTGATCGCGATGGTGCGTCGGGCGGCCTCGGCCCGGAGGATCGGCCGGTCGATGAACTCGTCGGTCAAGGACGTGCTGAGGGAATTCAGTTCACCCTGGAGTTGGGAGGCTCGCTGACGCCACATCTCCTGCATGCTGTACGCCTGCGATGCCGCGCTGTCGCCCGGCACGGGCGTTGGCATGGTCGCACTGCCGCCGTTTGCTTCCGCCTGCTGAAGGTTTGCAATCAGGATGTTCTGCCGGTAACTGAACCAAGCCCGGTAGTCGTCAAGGGTGATCGTCTTGCCATCGACCTTGAGGCTTGCCTGCTGCCCGTAGAGAACCTGGTCCCAGATGACGGCGCCACCAACGGTTGCGACCGAAATGAGTGCGACCACTCCCAGGACGACGGCCGCAATCCGGGACTGGACCTGTTCGCGGACCGCGGCCGGTGCACGTTCGGGATCCTGTGGTGAGAACCAGTTCAGGATGCGCGCGCCAAATCCCTCGGACGGGGTAGCAGGCGAGGCCCGCCTGCCGGCCGGCGAAGGTGCCGAACGTCCGGTCGGCGTTGCGCCAACGGATCGTGTGACCGGCTTCTTCATGGGTGTGCGTGTACGCGCGGGTGTCGGTTCGGCGGGACCATCGGTCATGGTGTTCAACAGTTCATCGGTGCTTCACAAATGGCAACGCACAGGTGAACGCGATGGATGCGCCCGAACGTCCTGCTGATGTCGCGGGGTGGGGAACCAGTGCCGTGATCGCCGGTGACACGGGGTGTCACCGGCGAAAGAGTGGCCGGGATTACGCGCTTCGTTCGCTGTTGCGCAGATGCACCCCGGTGTAGGGAAGCAGTGCGAGGAAACGTGCGCGCTTGAGGGCGGTGGAAAGCCGTCGCTGGTGCTTGGCGCAGACGCCGGTCTTGCGGCGGGGTTCGATCTTGGCGCGGTCCGAAAGGAAGCGCCGCAGACGCGATGCGTCCTTGTAGTCAATGACGCGCGACTTGTCCACGCAGAAGGCGCAAACCTTGCGGCGCGACCGGAAGTCACGTCCGCCCCCGCGGCCTTCACCGCGGCCCTCGCCCCGGCCTTCACCGCGACCCTCGCCCCGGCCTTCACGGCGGAACGTGCGCTCCGGCCGGCCGGATGAAGAACCGGTTGCGACGGCTACGGAAGTCTCAGCGGCTGCCGGTGCGCTTTCAACCGCCTCGGCAGGATGTTCAAATGTCTCGGCCACTCTGGCTCTCCAATATCAGTGTTCTGCTGTCATCCCGTAATCCCCGGAGGGAGCGGAATGGGAATGTCCCCAGGTTTTCAAAAGGGGGCGTCGTCAAGGTCCAGGTGCTGATCCGGATCGTCGGCAGGTCCGCGGCTCGGTGGAGGCACGACGCGCAGGCGTGCACCGCCATCGCCACTGCGCGCCGGTTCCGACGGCCGGGTCGACCGTGGTGCTTGGGCTGGTCGACGTGCACCGCGGTCCTCGCCATCGAACTCGTCACCATCAGGTGCGCGCCCGGCACCTCCGTCGGTGCGTGGATCAAGGATGTTCATCTCATCAGCGATGACTTCGGTCCGGTACATCTTCTTGCCGGTTTCGCGGTCGTCCCAGGAACGAGTCTCGAGCCGACCTTCGATATAGACGAGGCGCCCCTTCGTGAGGAACTCCTTGCATGTTTCGGCAAGGCGGCGCCAAGCGACGATGTTGTGCCACTCAGTGACCTCCCGTCGTTCGTTGGTTGACTGGTCAAGCCATGAACGACTGGTCGCCACCGAAAAATTGGCCACGGCTTCGCCACCTGGAGTGAACTTCATTTCCGGGTCGCGTCCGACACGGCCGATAATCATGACCTTGTTCAACGAACGGGCCATCGCACCCTCCCGCACATGTTCACGGTGACCATTCACCATCGATGCACGCACCCGGTTCGGAAAGCCAACGACATCTCACCACGAGGGTCGATGCCAGGGAGAAGCCAGCAACGGTGCTCACCGTCCTCTGACCACTTGACCAGGAGACCTGCCGATCGTGCGTGCCGACATCGGTCAGGCGTCACCCAGACGGACGACGAGATGACGGAGCAATCCGTCGGTAATCCGCCAGTTGTTCTCGATCAACTTGATGGCGGGCGCATCTGCGACGAAGTGGCAGATCACGTAGTGCCCGTCGCGTGAATGGTTGATCGGGTAGAACATCCGCCGACGCCCCCAGGTATCCACCCGGGAAACTTCGCCACCGCGCACCGCGATCTGGTTGAGGACACGTTCCTGAACGGTTCCCAATTCTTCCTCAGTCACGTTCGGATTGAGGATCAGTATTGCCTCGTACTGGCGTTTCGCCAAAGTCCTGACTCCTTCCCATGGGCATGCCTTGACACGTTCGTGCCAGGCAGGAAGCTCGTGACCGGTAGCGGTTGCCCAACTGGCCGGTGCCGCGCCCGACGCTGAGGCCGGGCAAAATCGGTCACGGATCTGCGCGCTATGCGCCCAGATGGGGCAGTATAGCAGGTAGACCGAATGTTCTACCGTAGCGGTTCGGCCGGCGTGCAACGGCGCGCCGACGCGATGGACGACTAGAAGATCTCGAGGTACCGGTCGATTTCCCAGGAACTGATCCGGGTCCGGTATTCCTCCCATTCCTGCCGTTTGGCCTCGACGAATCGCTCGAAGACGTGTGGGCCGAGTGTTTCCCGGACGAGCTCATCGCGTTCGAGTTCGTCAAGTGCCTCGCGGAGGTTCTCCGGAAGGGTCTTGACTTGGTGACGGGCAAGCATCTTCGCATCGAACTCGTACAGGTTCTCCTCGACTGGCGGGGGCACCTGCATTTGGTTGCGGACCCCTTCCAGACCTGCCCGCAGCATGACCGCGAACGCCAGGTATGGATTGCAACTCGGGTCCGGACAGCGCAGTTCGATCCGGGCACTCTGGGGCTTGCCTGCCGAGATCTTCGGGATGCGGATCAGCGCCGATCGGTTCACCCGTGCCCAACTGATGTAAACCGGTGCCTCATACCCCGGGACGAGCCGCTTGTAGGAGTTCACCAGGGGCGACAGGATGGCCGACATCCCTCTCGCGTGATGCAGGACGCCGGCGGTGAAGTGTTTCGCCAATGGCGAGAGGCCATATTCGTCGGAGGCATCCGCAAACAGGTTCTTCCCCGTGGCCAGATCGGCAAGGCTCATGTGGGTGTGCATGCCCGACCCGTTCATGCCGTAGAAGGGTTTGGGCATGAAGGTGGCATGCAACCCGAAGCGTCGCGCGACGGCCTTGAGTGCGTACCGGAACGTGACGGCATTGTCGGCGGTGCGAAGGGCGTCGTCGTACTGGAAGTCGATCTCATGCTGTCCGGTTGCCACCTCATGGTGGCTTGTCTCGACGGTGATCCCAAGGGCTTCAAGGGCGTTCACCATCTCCTTGCGGACCTGGCTGGCGAGGTCGGTCGAGAGGTCGAAGTACCCTCCCTCGTCATGGGGTGTCAGGCTGACCGTGCCGTCGGTGTTCAGGCGGAGGAGGAAGAACTCCAGTTCCGGCCCGGTGTTGAACTGGAACCCAAGCCGTTCGGCTTCACGCACCGCCCGGCGCAGGACATGCCGCGGGTCACCCGGGAATGGTTCACCTTCGGGCGTGAAGACATCGCAGATCACCTTGCCGGTCGTGTCTGCACCCCGTTCCCATGGGATCAGGGCAAAGGTGGTCAGGTCCGGGTCGAGGTACATGTCACTTTCGGCCACCCGGGCAAAACCCTCGATGGACGACCCGTCGAACCACTTTCCGTGGTCGATTGCATCTCCGAACTGATGGGCGGGAATGGTGACGCTCTTCACGAGACCGACCACGTCGGTGAACTGGAGGTTTATGAACCGGACTTGCTCGTCGCGGACACGTTGCAGGATGCGCTCCCTCAGGGCGGCGCGGTCGGCGGTGGTTTCGGATGCCATCACTATCGATCTCCGTCCAGTGTGGAACGACTACAGCGGGATGAGCAGGCGACGAGCCTTGAGCGCGACCTGGAGGGCCAGGCGCGTCTCCGGATCCTCAAGATCGATCGCGCCGACCTCTTGAATCCGCCCGATCCGGTACAGCAATGAGTTCCGGTGAAGTTGCAAGCGCACTGCCGTCTGGCTCAGATTGCCATGACACGCAAAGAATGCCTCAAGTGTCGCCACAAGGTTCTGGCTTGTCCGGCGGTCGTACTCGATCAGTGCCCCGAGGGACTGGTCACAGAATTGGCGCAATTCTGGTGCATCACGCAGTGCATAAAGGACCCGGTCCAGGCGCAAGTCCGCATACGGCGTGAGGTGCCCCGGTCCGTGGACACGCCTGCCGATCCGCCATGCCTCCCGCGCTTCGCGGATTGCATCTGGCAAGCGGCCAAGTGGCGAATGTGGTTGACTGAGACCCGCCCCGGTGGTGGTCTGTCCAAGCCGGGTCGCGGCGGCCTCGAGGATCACCTTTGCGATGGTTCGCAAGGACGTATCGATCGCGCTTGCGTCGTGCGCGACCCCGCCGACCCCGGTCGTACCCGCGGCTACCTCGCAGATGACAATGACTTCGGTGGCTCCGGTGCGACACAGGGCCGGAATGCCACGGTCGCGGAGCATCCGGTGCAGGGTGGCGGTCAGGTTTGTGGCTTCGGCCGGCGTGACATCGGTGTCGAACCCGATCACGACCACCCCGAACGACCCGGTCGGCGACAGGCCGGCGCGCATCGCCGGTCGTGCGGTCAATTCAGGGTCACCGGCCGCCCGCAAGAGCTCGTCCACCAGATCGCCTTGCACGCGCTGTTCGGCGGCCAGGACGGCGTCTTCCTTTGAAAGTTCCAGGGCGCAGATCGCCGCCGTCCGGCTGATTGCAAGCAGGTCGAAATCGCCGAGGCGAGACATTTGCCCGCAGAAACTCACGTAACCGCGCAGGCGCTCACCAGTGAATACCGGGGCAACCACGCGGTGTCGTGACCACCGTGATGCCGTGATGGGCGTGGAAGGCGGGGTGGTGCTGTTGACAGTCTGGGTGCGTAACCATGCCACCAGGTGTCCACGTTCCTCGACTGACGTGAGGGTGGCTGGTAGGTCTGATGCCACGTCGCCGGTTGGCACGCCGGTTCCGCGAACGGTGAATGTCTCGTCTTCAAGGACCGCAATGTGCCCCGTTGCCGCCGCCGCCTTGGACAGGATGGCCCCTACGCCCTGCCCTTCGACCGCAAGCGCCGCGAGTTCCCGGTACAAGGCACTGGCGCGGGCCTGCATCTCGCTGCGTCGGTCGAGGACGAGGGAGATGACTGACCGGTCGGCATCGACGAACGAGAACCCTTCGGGCGTTTCGATGAGTGGGAGGCCAAGCCGGTCCGAGGTTGCCACCGCGTCTGCCCGTGCCGGTGCGGGGATCACGAGGCCAACGGCCCCGGCGGTTGCGAGGCCTTCCAGGATGCGTGGGATGGTCAGGGCGCGGTCCGCCTGGTAGAGGCTTTCCAATATGGCGCCGGGCGCGAGAACGAGTTCCCCTCCACCGCGGGGTTCGAACGCCGGTGCACGTCCCCGCAGTGTGGTCGCCCAGTTCACGCGGCGGTTTGCGCCATCCGCACCGGCGACAATCCGTGCGCCGGTCAGCACAACCCGCACGGCGACCGCGACGGTCACGGTATCGCCGGCCGACCCCTCGTCGCCCATAGCCGGTTCTAGCTTGACATGCGTCACCACTCTAGCCCGGGGCGCACGCGTCGTTGCGACCGGTTCGCGCGGGGCATCGTCGTCGCCGGAGCGTCCTGTAGCCCTTGATCGGACTGGGCGGTTCAGGTCAGTTGTCCCGACCATCGTCATCCTTGTCCTCGTTCGACGGATCCTCGGGGGGCATCGCGCCGGGCACGCCCTGGACCGCGGCTGCGTCCAGTGTCGATCGTACCGACTGCCAGGACGCCAGACGCTTCGTCCGCTGCTCCTGGGCGACCGTCTCGTCGGCTGGACGATACGTTCCGAGGAATTCACGCGACCATTCACCGTACCGCCCGGCGATGATCGCTGCACGCATCCGGGTCCCGAGGCGTGCCATGTACCGCAGGTTGTGGATGGTGGCAAGCCGGTAGCCAAGCAGTTCCTCAGCCTTGAAAAGGTGGTGCAGGTACGCCGTGCTGAAGTGCTGGCAGGTGTAGCAGTCGCACCCATCCTCGAGAGGGGTGTCGGAATCCTTGAGGCCACCACGTGTCAGGGTGACCCGGCCGGCGTCGGTCAGGATGGTGCCGTTGCGGGCAATCCGTGTGGGCAGGACGCAGTCGAACAGGTCTACTCCTCCGGCAACGCCGTTGACCAGGTCCTCGGGTGACCCGACCCCCATCAAGTAACGGGGCCGGTCGGCAGGAAGGCGTGGCGCCACGAGTGCGGTGATCCGGTGGGCATCTGCCTTGGTCTCGCCGACACTCACGCCACCGATGGCGTAGCCAGGTGCGTCGTACTTGCGGATGGTCTCGGCACTCTCGATGCGCAGGTCGTCGTAGATCCCTCCCTGCACGATCGGGAAGAGGGCCTGGTCGGGCCTGGTGTGCGCATCCAGGCACCGTTCAAGCCACCGGTGCGTGCGTTCCATCGCCTCTCTGGTCGCCTCGTAGGTGGCAGGCAACTCGACGCAGTGGTCGAATGCCATCGCGATATCGGATCCTAGCGCTTCCTGCACGCGGGTCGCGATTTCCGGTGTCAGGCGTCGGGTGCTCCCGTCGATGTGCGACCGGAAGGTCACGCCATCCTCGGTTATCTGGCGGAGATGGGCAAGCGAGAAGACCTGGAAGCCGCCCGAGTCGGTCAGGATTGGTCCATTCCATTGCATGAACCGGTGCAGGCCACCGAGGCGGGCGATGCGTTCGTGGCCGGGGCGGAGGAAGAGGTGGTAGGTGTTTGAGAGGATGATCTGGGCGCCGAGCGCCGTCAGGTCGTCCGGGGTCAGGGATTTCACGGTGGCCTGCGTCCCGACCGGCATGAAGGTCGGGGTCAGGATGGTGCCATGGGGTGTCTCGAACCGCCCGGCACGTGCACCCGTGTCGGGGTCCGTTGCTTCCACGGTGAACCGGAATGAGGCAGTCATCGGCGGTGGAGGGTCTCCTGGGTGGCAGAACGGGATGGACGGGTCGTTGTCGCGCCGTGCACGTGACCGCCCGGTCACCGTTCGTATCGGAGCAGGATACGCCAGTGACGGGCAGGCGACCTGCCGGATCTCCGGGAACCAGGTTGCGACGGGACAGGTCGCCTAGAATTCGGGCGTGCCCCGCTTCGATGATGCAACCGTCGCCACTGGACCTGATAGCCGATCAGATCAGTCTGTGAACGGGCCGACTGGGCGGGAAACCGCCAGTCGGCACCGTGCCGGGGAAACTGTTGTCGAGACGTCCCATGTTGCGTCCGGTCTCCGCCCCGAGGTCGTGACCGAGGTGCATCGAGTGATTCTTGGGTGGTACCGGCGCCAGGGCCGGGACCTCCCTTGGCGCCACACGCGTGATCCGTACGCGATCCTCGTGGCCGAAACCATGTTGCAGCAGACGCAGGTCGACCGGGTACGCCCGAAGTGGCACGCGTTCCTTGCCTTGTTTCCCACGCTGGCAGACCTCGCCGCGGCTCCGCGTGCCGAGGTGATACGCGCGTGGGACGGTCTCGGGTACAACCGGCGCGCGGTAGCCCTGCACGAGATCGCACGGACGGTTACCGAGCGTGGCGATGCCACCCTGCCTTCGACCATCGAGGGCCTCCGCGCCCTCAAGGGGATCGGCCCGTACACCGCCGGGGCAATCGCCTGCTTCGCCTTCGGGCTTCCCGAACCGATTCTGGACACGAATGTGCGACGTGCTCTTGACCGAATCTTTCAAGTTCCCATCCCACCTGGAGTGAATGCCGACCGCCACGGGTGGGCAACCGCCCGTGATGTCCTTCCGGTGGCGGAGGACGTTTACGACTGGAACCAGGCCCTGATGGACCTGGGCGCCACCATTTGCGTGGCGCGTGCGCCACGGTGTGGGCAGTGTCCGGTTGCGACGCAATGTGTTGCGTTCATGTCCCAACCTCCGGTCCCGATGCTTCCGGGGTTCGGGGATGATCGTGTGCCCCCTTCCATCCCGGAAACAGTCAAGGCACCGGTGGCACTGGTTGCCGAAACCCGCGAGGCGTATCGACCGGCCCCGGTGAGACGTTCCCCCGAACGCTTCGAAGGGTCGCGCCGGTGGTTCCGGGGTCGCGCGGTGGCGGCGTTACGCGCGTTGCCCCCGGGCGCATCACTCGCCGTCGATGCCCTCGGGCCGCTCGTTGACCCGGCGTACGAGTCGTCATCACGGCGCGCGTGGTTGCTTGATTTGCTGGGTGACCTGGCGCGTGACGGCTTGGTCGTGGTGGAGGGAGACGGTGAGGCGTCGGTGGCTCGGTTGGCCTGAGTGGTTTCCGCTTCGGGTGGGAACGTGGTCTGGCGTGTTTTCGGAAATGGGTGTCGCCTACGGTCCTCACCTGAAATCGTGACTGCGTACGCCAACGAGGTCACCCGTGTGAGACCGGGTCGTGCCGGTCGGGGTTTCGGGACGCAACGGCCATGCCTTGCGCACCAGGATGTGGACTGTGCCGTCGTTGAGTTGCAGGGGGCCTTCCAGGACAAGCAATCCCTCCCCTCGCAACACCCGCCGCAGGCGTTCGTATACGGGTGGTTGCACGATGGCGTTGAACAGGCCGGTCTCGTCCTCAACTGTCAGGAAGAGGACCCCACCCGCCGTCTCCGGGCGCTGCCGGCAGATCACGAGCCCGCCCGCCCGCACCAGTCGTCCGTGACGCTGCTTCCCTAGCGAGTCGGCGGTGAATGCCCGTTGCGCCACGAGGGATGGGCGCAGGTACGCGATGGCATGCCGGCCGGGGGCGTAGCCGAGGGTGCGGTAGTCGGCCTGGACTTCCTCCCACTCGGTCATCGGCGCAAGGGCTGGACGGGTGACCAGTTGGTCGGCCAGTCCGGGCAGGTGCCCTTGCCCGAACCCGGCGAGTTCACCTGTCAGCCATGCCGTGGCACGCCGGTCGGTACTTGATCCGGTGGTGGTGTCACCGGTTGGCAGGCCAATGAGTGCGCCCACTTCGGCAAGGCATTCCAGGCGTTCACGGTCGAACCGGGTCCGTGCCACAAGGTCGCCAACCGAGGTGAACGGTCCGGTGGCACGGGCTTCCTCGAAGGCTTCGCGGGCCGCCGGGCCCAGGCCGTGCACCTCCTGCATGCCCAGCCGGATCGCGATCTGATGCATTGCGCCGGATGGCTCCCCGTTGGCATCCGATCCGGGGAGGATCGGTTCCAGGGTCGATGGCCACGCACTGTGGTTCACGTGTACCGGCAACACGCGCACGCCGTGGCGGTGGGCGTCCCACAACAGGGTATGCGGCGCGTAAAAGCCCATCGGTTGGCAGTTCAAAAGGGCCGCGTAGTAGGCCTCCGGGTAGCGCAGGCGAAGTGTCGCCGAGATCAGTGCAAGGTGCGCGAAGGGGTATGCGTGTGCCCGCGGGAACCCGTATCCGGCGAATCCCACCACCATTGCCTGGATCGATTCGGCCGTCTCGTTGTCGTAGCCCCGGTCGATCATCCGGGTGACCATCTCCTCGCACACCGCTTCCATCTGTTCGGTGGATCGCTTGTGGCTCATTGCGCGGCGCAACTGGTCGGCCTCGCCCGGCGTGTATCCGGCGGCAATCACCGCCACCTGGATGCACTGTTCCTGCCAGAGAAGCACGCCATACGTCTCGCGCAGGGCGGGAATCAGTTCGCGCGCCGGATAGGTGACCGGTTCGCGTCCCCACCGGCGACGCACGATGTGTTCCCCTGCCCGGGCCGCCCCCGGTCCCGGACGGATCGCGCCGACCGAGATGGCGACGTCGGCGAGGTTCCGCGGTCGCCACCGGGGAAGGAAGGATTGCTGTGCCCGTGATTCCACCTGGAAGAGCCCGACGGTGTCTGCCTCGCACAACTGGTCGTAGACCCGCGGGTCATAGCGGAATCCGTGCAGTTCCAGGCGTTCTCCCGTCAGTGATGCCACGTGGTCGAAGCACCGCCCGATCGCCGAAAGCATCCCCAGTGACAGGAGGTCCATCTTGATCAGGTGGACGTCGAATACCTCGGCCAGGATGGTCAGGTCGTCCTTGTCCCACGGCAGGACGGTCCGTCCGGTCATCCGCGCGGGCACGATCGGGGTGACCATTCCCAGCGGTTCGGCCGAGATCACCATGCCTCCGACATGGATCGAATGGTGGCGGGGACTGTCGACCAGTTGGCGCGAGAGGTCCACCAGGATCTCCGCCAGGCGTCCGTGCACATCCTCGCGGGCAAGTCGCCCGAGGGGATCATCGTCGTGCCGGTCGAGGGCGTCGGCCAGTCGTTGCGCGCGCGTGGCCGACAACCCAAGCACTTTCGCGACGTCGCGTACCGCACTGCGGGCCCGGTAGGTGTTCACCTCGCACACCATCGCCGCGTACTCGCGGCCGTACTTGGTGTAGATGTGCTGGATCACCTCCTCGCGACGTTCGTGCGGGAAGTCGAGGTCGATATCCGGGTATTCCCGGCGTTCGGGCGAACAGAACCGCTCGAACAGGAGATTGTGTTCCAGGGGATCGATTGGGCAGAGGCCCATGCAGTAGAGCATTGCGGAGGCCGGTGCCGATCCCCGCATGCTGACCAGGATGCCCTGCGACTGGCTCCAGTCGACGATCTCCTTGAAGACGAGGAGGTAGCCCGACAGGCCGAGTTGGTCGGCAATCTCCAGTTCGTGGCGCAGGCGGGCATCAACCTCCGCCGTG
>CAMDTO010000043.1 GCA_945907765.1 Thermoflexus hugenholtzii JAD2
AGTGCTGGGTTAGTCACCACCGAGGCAATCGCGTCTGCGAGAGCCCGCTCATCACCCGGATTGACAGTCAATCCAGCGGTGCCGACAACCTCTGGAAGCGACGAGGTTGCACTTGTCACGACGGGAGTACCACAGGCCAGCGCCTCCAGAACCGGGAGGCCGAACCCTTCATACTGCGATGGATAGACGAACAGCTCAGCCCCACTGTACCAAAGCGGTTGTTCGGCGCGTCTGACATAACCGGGGAACCTGACCCGGTCGCCGATACCCTCCTCAACGACTGCCCGGTCGATGGCTTCGAAGTCCCACCCGCGTCCGCCCGCGAGAACGAGGGTATGCGGCAGGCCCTGGCGGACCAGACTGGCGAAGGCCCGCACGAGGCGGTCGACGTTCTTCCGGGGTTCGAGGGTGCCCAGGTAGAGGATGTACTGGTCAGGCAGGTTGTGTCGGGTGCGGAATGAGGCAAGCGTGTCCCTCTGACCGGCGTTGTCTGGATCGATCGGACGAAAGTCTGGATCAACGCCCGGATACACCACATCGACGACGTCGGGCGCGATACCGAACGCCTCGATCACATCGGTGCGGGTCGCGGCGGAATCCGTCACGATGCGCCGGGCGTGTCGAGCGGCGTAGCGGGTGAATGTTGCGAGGTATCGCTGTTTTGCGGGGTGGAATCGGTCCGGGTACCGGATGAAGGTCAGATCGTGGATGGTCAGCACGACCGGCACGCGCGAGGCGATCGGGAGGACATTCAATGGGCAATGCAGGACATCAACCCCGTCGCGGATCGCCAAGGCTGGCAGCATTGCCTGTTCCCACAGGATCCGCATGATCGGGGAGAGGGTTGGCAGGCGTGTCGGCGAAAGTCTCAGCCGTGGCCCAGTGACGCCCGGCCATTCGCTCACCTGGGGGTTCGTGTAGAGAAGGAACTCCTCATCTCCGGGGATGCCGGTGAGGTGTGCGCAGACGCCCTTGATGTACCGGCTTATCCCGGCATTCCGGTAGTCCTGCGAGATGAACAGCTTTTGCGCGTTGATCCCGATCCGCACCAGTAAATTCCAAGCAGCCTTGCAACGTGCGACTTCCACCCTGTGGCGTATCCGACAGCGTGTCTCTGGATACCACTCAGAACGTGCGGGCGAGTCCGCGCGCCACGCACCGGGTCCTATACTGATTGAAATGACTACGACACATGACCAATTGCCGGCGGATGCTGCCCAATTCGTTCTGGATGCTTTTCTGGCCTTGGTCCGAATTGACAGCCTTTCCGGCGACGAGGGTGCCGTTGCCGAGCGCCTGCGCGGATACCTGCAGGATGCAGGCTGCCAGGTCTGGTCCGATCCGGTCGGAAATCTGCTAGCGCGTCGTGCAGGTCAAGGCGCGGGTTCCACGTTGCCCCCATTGCTGCTTTCCGCGCACATGGATACCGTCGAACCCGGCCACGGGATCCAGCCGCGCATCGTTGACGGGGTGGTGCGGAGCGACGGGACCACGATCCTGGGCGCCGATGACAAGGCCGGGCTCGCCGCGATCCTTACGGCGCTGCGTCAGACCAACGGCAAAGGGGCGTCATGCTGTCCGGTCGAAGTCGCTTTCAGCGTGCAGGAGGAAGTTGGGCTGATCGGCGCCAAGCACCTTGACCTCACGCAACTTGCCTCCAAGACGGCAATCGTGATGGATAGCGCGGGGCCGGTCGGTTCAATCGTGGCCCGGGCACCTTCGCAGGACACCATGACCATAGAGATCACCGGACAGGCGTCGCATGCAGGGGTCGCACCAGAACAGGGCGTGAGTGCGGTTGTCGTGGCGGCACGGGCGATTGCGAGCATGCGACTTGGACGGATCGATTCAGAAACCACCGCAAACATCGGGGTGATCCGTGGTGGGATGGCGACGAACATCATTCCGGCTCATGTGACGATGCGGGGTGAGGCACGCAGTCTCGACGAAGGTCGCCTCAAGGCCCAGACCTCGCACATGCGCGAGTGTTTTGAGACCGCGGCGCACGAACTTGGCGCGAAGGTCGATTTCTGGGTTGAGCGAAGCTACTCCTCAATCAACCTTTCACCAGAAAGCGCCGTTGTGACGAGGGTCTCACGTGCGATGGCTGCCGTTGGGGTCGAGGCGAGCCTCATCTCAACGGGCGGTGGAAGTGATGCCAATATCTTCATGGGTGCCGGGATTGAGACCGCAAATCTCGGTTTCGGGATGATGAGGCCTCACAGTGTTGACGAACATATCGCGGTCGCAGACCTCCGGCAAGCGGCGTTGATCCTGACGGCCATCCTGTCAGATCCCCAAGGCTAGCCTGCCGAGGTCGCAACTGCTCGGTCAAGTGTGGGCATCGGAGCGCCCATGGATTGGTTCGCAAGAGCCGGACGCCGGTAACGCCAGTGGGCTTCTTTCCGGGTCACGATCGCTTGGCGACGCATGTTGCGCCCGGTCTTCCGTCTAAATGGAAGGTTCAGCGAATGATCCCGGGCTGTCAGCTGCTTGATCAGCGCGGGTTACGCCCGCGAGTTCCTCAAAGGTTGCGATCTCCTGCAGGAGCGCATCCCGATTGTCAGCGAGGGCGCGCCGCATGACGTCGCGCAGTGCCTCTGGCAAGTTGCACAGCGTCTCATCGACAGCCGCCAATTGGATCTCGACGTCCGCCAACGCCTCCAGGGTCAGGCGGTACTCCTCCGCATTCTCGATCACGGTACGGGAAGGGTACCCGTCGCATTCACCGTCCGGGCCCCGCTTGACCCAGCGTTCCGGATCCCGATTGGCGGGTCCCTTTGCGGTCCCGCGGAACACGGAACCGTGTTCTGCGTTCCTACCCGGTGACACGGGCTATCCCAGATGCGCGGCCGCGGTAGGTCGGGCACTTCAGCAATCTGGGCAGCGACAGACCGGCAACGTCACACGGCTGGTGGCAGACCGAACCTCAGGGTTCGGGAGGCAACAGATCCGGGTGAACGGGAGAAGGAACAGGATCATGGCGCAAACGCTCGACCATGGGGGGGTGGACACCGCGGCAGTTTCGCAGGCGCGTTCTACGCGCGGACGTGCCGCGAAGCTGACGTTGCCACCGGAGGCGCGTCGCCTGGGTCCGGCTGAACCGCAGGAGGCCCGTCCCAAGACGCCGTCGTCCCCAGTCGGGATGTCCCCCGACATTGACGAGTTCCTCGGGGACATCCGTTCGGCGAAGCGACTCTCAGCCAATACCTTGGTCGCGTACGGCAATGACCTCCGTCAGTTTCGGGGGTACCTGGACCGGCAGGGGATCAAGGACTGGGACACCGATGCGGCGACCGTTCTTAACTTCGTTGCTTGGCTCAAGGACCAGGCGTATGCCCCTGCCTCCCTCGCACGCAAACTTGCGGCAACCCGGACATTCTTTGCGTTCCTGGTGCGACGAGGGACGCTTCGTTCAGATCCGGCCGCACGTATCGGCACCCCGCGCGTCGGTCCATTCACTCCTCGCACCCTGACCACCGAGGAAATCCATCGTCTTCTCCTCGCCCCTACCGGCCGGCACACCGTGGAAGCCCTTCGGGACCAGGCGATGTTCGAGTTGCTCGCATCCACGGGGATGCGTGTCTCGGAGGTGGTGACACTTGATGTCGGTGACATCGACGTCGCATCCGGAACGGTCAAGTGCATGGGGCGTGGCGGGCGTGCCCGGACGCTCCCGATTGACGCGCGGGTGCTCGCACCCTTGCAGACGTATCTGCAGCGTGGACGCTTGCTTCTGGCGCGCGAACCGGCTTCAGGTGCCCTGTTCCTCAATCACCGCGGTGACCGCCTCACGAGGCAGGGTTTCTGGCTGGTGCTGAAGGGATACGCCAAGGACGCGGGGATTGCCGGCACGCTCACGCCACACACCTTGCGCCATTCGTTTGCAGCGCAGCTCATCGGTGGTGGGGCCCTCCTTCGAGAGGTTCAGCAGCGACTTGGGCATGCCAGCATCTCGACCACGCAGATGTACCGACAGACCCCATCGGCGAAACCTCTGCCGGCGGCGCCAGGAGGCCATCTGACAATCGTGCGCTAGTGACCGCGTCTGCTGTCACGAACACGTTGTGATCCACGGAGGCACCCAGCGACGCGTCTGGCGTCGGTGTGGGTGCCTCTTTCGTGTCGCCAGTGTCGCCTAGGGATATTGCTTTGAACGAGACCACGCCCGGCAACCAGTTCCGCCCCATCGCCCGCGCCGTTGAGGCGGTTCGTCGCCGTGACCCGCGCGTGCCCGTGGTCGGCGTGGTCCTCGGTTCCGGTCTTGGAGGCGTTGCTGACCTCGTCGCAGACGCCATCTCGATCCCCTATGAAGAGATCCCGGACATGCCACGGTCCACCGTCAAGAGCCATGCCGGACGGATGGTGCTCGGGACAATTTCCGGGGTTCCGTGCGTCGTCATGCAAGGACGGGCACACTTCTACGAAGGGCATTCGATGGCGGACTCCACCTTTGGCGTCCGGGTCATGCAGGCATTGGGCATCCATACCCTTTTGGTGACGAATGCTTCGGGGGGAATCAATCCGGCATACCGTGCCGGCGACATGATGATCATCAGCGACCAGATCTTCCTGCCTGGCATGGCGGGCAATCATCCGTTGCGCGGGCCGAATGATGACAGCGTTGGAGAGCGATTCCCGGCGATCGTTGATGCCTACACCCCATCGCTGCGTGTCTTGGCGCGCAAGCATTCAGCCGACGCGGGCTTGCCGTGGCATGAGGGTGTATACGTGATGGTGAGCGGCCCGTCGTTCGAGACGAGTGCGGAACTCCACTTCCTGCGGGTCGTTGGGGCGGATGCGGTGGGGATGAGTACCTGCGCCGAGGTCATTGTGGCCCGGCACGCAGGTACCAGGGTCCTGGGCCTATCGCTTGTCGCAAACCTGGCGTTCCCCGATGCCCCGGAGATCCTTACGCACGAAAATGTCCTGGTCGGCATGCAAGCTGGCGCCGTCCACGTGACGTCACTTGTACGCCGGATCATGCCTGACCTTGCGACTGCTGACCGGAACTGAACGGGCTCCGGGGACACCCGGACAACCCTGAACAGGGCATACTGCCCATAGCTGACGATGGAAACGCGGCAAGATGCCTGACGAGACACTGCTCTGGTACCGGAAACCGGCGGCGACGTGGATGGAAGCGTTGCCCATCGGCAACGGCCGCCTTGGCGCGATGATTTTCGGTGGCGTTGCACGCGAGCGACTGCAACTCAACGAGGAGCGGGTATGGGCTGGGGGGCCTTGGGATGCCACGAACCCGTCCGCCCGTGACGCACTCCCGGAGGCCCGGAGGCTGCTTGCCGAAGGCCGCCCGGACAAGGCCGAGGCGCTGGCGAACGCATCAATGATGGGCGTGCCGCTGAGGATGCCTCCGTATCAGGCCTTAGGCGACTTGTTCATCGACTTTCCACGCGGCGGCTTGCCCGCGGCCGTGCGCCCGACACGGTACCGGCGTGAACTCGACCTCGAGACGGCGATTGCTACGGTTACCTACCGTCTGGGAGAAACGACGTACCGCCGGGAGACCTTTGTTTCTGCGGTTCATCAGGTAGTCGTCATGCACCTATCGGCTGACGGTCCGGCGCTGCTTGATTGCGATATTTCCCTCACGCGCGAGGCAGGGGCAGACGTCCACGCAGTTGCGGATGACGCCGGGTACGCGGTCACGATGCATGGGCGGACGGGTGTCAATGATGGCGTGGCATTCCAGTCGACTGTCAGGATTGAACTCGACGGTGGCACGGCCGTCGCGGATGGGGTCCGCATTGTCGTCAGGGGTGCGACATCGGTCACGATGCGCCTTGCAGCCGCGACTGATCAGGCCGGCGATAATCCGGATGAACGGGTTTCGGCTTCGCTCGATGGCGCAGCGGACGCACTCGATGCCCTTCGCGAGGCGCACATTGCCGAACACCGGGCATGGTTCGGACGTGTTTCGCTCGAACTGAGAGGGATGCCTACCGACGCCCGCAGTCCGCGGGAACAGCCAACCGATGCCCGTCTCGCTGCCATTCGAAATGGGGGGAGCGACCCTGGGCTTCTGGCCTTGTACTTCCAATATGCCCGCTACCTCCTGATCGCGAGCAGCCGTCCAGGCACGCTACCTGCCACGCTGCAGGGGATATGGAACGACAGTCTGACGCCTCCGTGGGACAGCAAGTGGACCATCAACATCAACACGGAGATGAACTACTGGATTGCCGAGGTAGGCAATCTGAGTGAGTGCCATCGACCGCTGTTCGACCTGTTGGACGCGGTTCGCCCGTCTGGAAGACGCACCGCCCAGGTCCATTACGGTGCGCGGGGGTTCGTCGCGCACCACAACTTGGACGTCTGGGGTCACACCGAACCGGTGGACGGCGCGAAGTGGGGCATGTGGCCCCTGGGGTCCGCGTGGTTGTCCCTTCACCTGTGGGATCACTGGGCATTCGGGCGTGACCGAGAATTCCTGGGAACACGCGCCTACCCGGTGCTGCGTGAAGCTGCCGAGTTCTATCTTGATTACCTGATCCCCCATCCCACCGATCCGTCGATGCTGGTGTCTGGTCCGTCGATTTCGCCGGAGAACAGGTACATCCTCCCGGACGGAACGACGGGGTCACTGTGCCTGTCCCCGGCGATGGACTCACAGATCATCAGGGAACTGTTTGACCGTTGCATCCAGGCTTCAGAGATTCTTCAGGTCGACGATGCGTTCCGTGAGCGGGTCCGTGCGGCACGCGGGCGACTTCCCGCGGACCGCATTGGCCCTGACGGTCGGCTTCAGGAGTGGCTCGAACCCTGCGGCGAGCCGGAGCCGGAACACCGGCACCTTTCGCACCTGTTTGCACTGCATCCCGCGGGACAGATCACCCCACGGGAGACGCCGGAACTTGCGTTAGCGGCTCGCCGTAGCCTTGAGGCGCGTTTGGCTGCTGGAAGCGGCCAGACCGGTTGGAGCCGGGCCTGGGTGGCGAACTTCTGGGCACGGCTTGAAGAGGGTGATAACGCGCACAACCACCTCGTCGCGCTGCTGACCGGTTCCACCGCACCGAACCTGTTTGATCTTCACCCTCCCCATTATTTCCAGATTGACGGTAATTTCGGTGGTGCATCCGCAATTGCCGAGATGCTGGTGCAAAGCCACCGCGGTGAAGTGCACCTGTTGCCCGCACTGCCGGCGTCAGCGTGGGTGGAGGGGCGTGTGAACGGACTGCGAGCCCGAGGTGGCTACGAGGTTGACATTGTGTGGGCGGGTGGTGTGCTGACCGGCGCGACAGTCTGGCCCACGATGTCCGGAACGTGCCGTGTGCGTGCTCCGAGACCAGTGAATGTCCGCGCCGTCGGCCGCGGTCGGCGGTCACCCGGAACCGTCACGACCGAAGGCGGCTGCGTCGTCACCTTCGAGGTCGAGGCCGGGCGGGCGTACCGTATCGTGCCGCTTCCATAGGGGGACCGGCAAACCGCGAGGCCGTGGAGTGCACACCTACGCCTTCGGAAGGGTTGCCAAGACGGCGTCGACCTTCGCTTGGGCGACCCGCGATGCCTCCTTGAGCGCGTCGCGGATGTTCGTCGTCTGATCGCCGAGGGATGTCCAGAATGGTCTGGAGAATTCGGCCGTCAGTTCGATCGTTGCCGGGTGCTTGATGGTTCGGCTGCCAATGCCGGTGTCGAACAGGGTGTAGAACTCCTTGCGTCCCAGACCCGTGTCCGGATTCCCCAGAATGGATGGATCCCGAGCGGCCTCACGGCTTGCTGATACGTCGGCCGTGTTTCGCTGCACGTTCAGGCCACCGTCCTTGGTGGCGGTGAACTTCATGAACTCCCAAACCTGTCCGATCTTCGGGCCACCCTTGCGAGCAACTTCCAGGATGCCGCCGGAATAGACGTTGGACTTGACGTCTTTCGAACCCTGTGGGCCGCTCGGGACCGGGCCGACCGCAAACTCAAGGGTCTGCGAGAGGCGCCGGTTGGCACGCCGGATGTTGTCAGCCGTCCAGTTTCCACCGACCACCGCCGCCATCCGCTTCTGGGCGAAGATGTCGGCGCCAGCCGTCGCGGTCCCGGAAGCCTGTCCATCGCCTCCCGGGACAAGCTTCTGCCAGTTTCCGATGGTCCCCATCCCGCCGAGACGGGTGACGTGTCCCTTGACCCACTCGATTGCCTCGACAACTTCCGGTGTGTCGAATTGCACGATCTTGCCATCATCGGAGACCAGTTTCGCCCCGTTTGACTGTGCCAGGATGACTTGCCAGTCGGTGCCAAGATGGGGGGTGAACCCGACGAAGTCAAACCCGTCGCCCTGCTTTCTGGTTGCCTTCTGCGCGACGACATCCAGATCCTGCCACGTCATCGGGAGTTTGGCGGGATCAGCACCGGTTTCCTTCAGCAGGCCCGTCGAGTACCACATGAACACAATATCGGGATGCTGCATCATCCCCCAGACGCGACCGTTCCAGGTCATCGTCTCGTAGGCCGACGGAAAGATCGATGCCTTGTCCCACTTGTCTCGCTTGATCAGATCGTCGAGAGGCGCAGAAGCACCCTTTGCCGCGTAGACCACCATCCATTGCTGGTCGGCTTGCCATCCATCGGGTGGGGTGCCTGCTGAAATGGCCGCTTGGACGGCGGCGATGTAATCACCTGCAGGCGTTGAAACTTGCACCTTGTTGGTGGTCGTGGAGTTGAACGCTTCACTGAGTTGTTTCCACCCGATCGGTCCCCCGTGGGTGGGTTGCTCAATGGGCCATGGTTGCCAGAACTCGAACCCGTTCACTGGCCTTGAGGGGGAAACCGCCACTGCCGGGGTGGTCGCGGGCGCAGGAGAGGTCCCGGTAGCACACGAAATTGCAACCGTTGGTGCCGCCAACATGGCGAGTCCCTGCACGATGTGTCGGCGGCTTCGGGGATGGGTACTTTCCATGGGAATCTCCGTTGATGTGGTTCGTCGCTGGGTGCGGGTGCCTGGCTCACAGGTTTCCTGGAAGACCGACATACACCACTCCATCGGTCACGCGCGTCGGATAGACGGCGAGATCATCCATGGATGGCGGGTCAATGGTGACACCGGTGTCCAGGCAAAACCGCCATCCATGCAGGCCGCAAATCAGGTTGGGCGTGCCGTCCGCACCATTTTCCGCCTCGGACCACTTCAGCGGCCACGCCTGATGCGGGCAGTACGCCTCGAAGGCGTGGACACGCCCGTCGATGACCGCTAGCGCAAGTTCATGTCCACCGCGCACGCGGACCGGCTTGATTTCTCCCGGATGCAGGTCGCGGACACTTGCGCACCGCACATACGTGACATGCACGCCGATGATCGCTCGCGGTTCGGTTCCGGTCAGGGTGGGGTCATCAGGACTATTTCGAGCGAAAAGTCGTCGGAACATTTGAGGTTTCTGGCAACCCTTGGCCAATGAGATACGATGCCGTGCGGTTCTCTGGCGATCAACCAGGAGCATGAGAAGCATACGGATCGCACGCGGATCTGCGTTCACCACGTGGTGCGACGAAGCGTGGCCCTCGCAGCCGGGACCGATGCACCCCCGAGGACGTTTGACGGAACGTGGAAATCCAACGTCCGGTGCGGATGGTGCCCGAAAGCTCGGCGGTGCTGGCCGACTTGCCTGTCCGGGTACATTCCACAGGGTTGAGCGCTGCCACCCGCGATGGCGTGAGGGATGCGCCGGCCGAACCGGGTTGCTACCTCTGGCGTGACCGCGACGGTTCAATCCTCTACACGGGCAAGTCGGTCGCATTGCGGACGCGTCTGGCGAACTATTTCGCACCGGGTCGTGAACGCAAGGCCGGGATCATGGCGAAACGGGCCACGACGGTCGAGTGGTATGTCACCGGATCGGAAGTCGAGGCACTGATCCTCGAAAGCACCCTGATCAAGCGATTCCAACCGCCGTACAACGTGCAGTTGCGCGCATACCCGCACTACACGTTCTTGCGGTTCACGGACCCCGGCAACGATGGGGTCCCGTACCTGGAACTGACAAAGGGAATCGATCCCGACGGACGGGCGTACTTCGGGCCGTTCTGGGACCGCGCTTCTGCCGAGCAGACGCGCGACTTCGTCAATCGCCTCTTTGCCTTACGACAGTGCGAAGGACGACTGCCGACTGCACGTGAGGGTCAGTCGTGCTTTCACGCACAGGTTCACCGGTGCCAGGCACCGTGCATGGACGTGCGGGAAATGGCCCCTGATCGGTACGCGCCATCGCTTGCGGAGGCAACGGCGCTGCTGCGCGGCGATGCAAGCCAATTGATCGCGAGGCTCGATTCGGAACGGGATCGTGCCTCGACCGCTCTGCGCTTTGAACGGGCGTCCGAACTGCACCAGATGGCGTCAGCGTTGCGAACCTTGCACGGCAAGCGACGGCACTTGCGTTCGGCCGCGCATACCCCGAACTTCGTGGTGATCGTCCGAGGGGGTGCGGGTGTGGCAGCACGCCGGTTGGTCCAGGTCCTGGCGTTTTCCGGCGCACGCCTGCAAGGCCAGGTTTCGGTCGATACGGACGCCAAAGGGCGCGATGCAACGGCGCGTCGGGTGACGCTGGCCCGGTTTCTTCGCACTCACTATCCGACGGCGCGACCCTTGGATATCGACCTCGCTGAACTCGACCAGATGCATGTCGTCGCATCGTGGCTTGCCCGTCACGGCCGTTCGGCGAAGTATGTTGCACTTCCCGATGGTGCGGTCACAACCGAAACCGCGAGACCGGTGGTTTCCGAGATCCTTGAGGCGATCAGCGCGGCGATTGCGGAGATGCCGCTTGCACCGATACCGTCCTTGCCATCAGATCTGGCGGCTGCCGCCGGGTAGGTGGGAACCTGCCACGGGGTAGGCTTTACTGGGCCCAAATGGGTTCTTGCGGCCGGGCGCTACTTGGCCGAGTGTTCCCTGGCGTAGTGATAGTGTTGGGAAAGACGTACTAACGTGCGTACGCCGGGTTGCACAGCCGTCGCTTGACGCTTGTGATGTTGCGAGAGAGGATTTCAGGTCAATGGCCAAGCCAATTACCGTGAACGACGGCGATTTTGCCACGTCGGTTCTCGGAGCAGACGCGCCGGTGATTGTGGATTTTTGGGCCCCTTGGTGTGGCCCCTGCCGAGCAATCGCACCGATGGTCGATGACCTTGCGACGGAATATGACGGGCGCGTGACGTTCGCCAAACTCAATGCTGACGACAATCCCCGCACCATGAGCAGTTATGGGGTCATGGGGATTCCCACGCTGATCGCATTCAAGGGTGGGAAGGAAGTTGCCCGTCTTGTCGGTCTTCGTCCAAAGCCCGCGTTGAAGCAAATGGTCGAGGGGACCCTCGTCGGCTAGTCCCCGCACACCGATGCCCCTTGCCCGAAGCGAGGGGCATGTGGACGTATGCTCCCATTTAAGTCGCCACACTGGCTCGTGGCAACGCGTTGCGTGGACCATGACCTTCTCCGAACGGCGTCAGTCGTCGCCGAATTCGCCACCACCGGCTGAAAGTCCACCGTCGAACATCGGGCTGTCCTCACCGGCGTCACCGTCTGAAAGGCTCCCGCCGGCTTCAAGTTGCTCGACCATCTCGCCGTAGTCACCTGGCAGGTCATCTCCGAGGTGCTCGCCGAGTTTGCGGGCCCATTTTGCGACGCTGCGAGGGTCGTTCTCATCGACATCCGAGAACATCGATGGGTCGCTGAGAGCCTCCAATCGCGCCTCGTCACCGCGAAGGACCGCGAATTTGGAGACAAGTTTCCTCATCTGCCCCGCATCGGCGTGGCAGTGAGGACAATCCGGAGTGGTCGCTGAAGCAAATGAACGGAAGAAGTGCGTCGAACGCTTCTGGCACGCTTCGCACCGGTACTCGTAGACAGGCATCTTGTCGGTCTCGCCCTTGGCAGTCTGGCGTTTTTACCCACGCCCCAGAATTGCGCAGCAAGTGAAACCGGTGCCCGGGCGTGTCCGTCAGTGCGACCACCCGCAGGAGTAGAACGGTCTCAGTGAAGTGCAACCAGACCAGGTTGGCCGGGGCAGGCGGTGTGTGCAATCGCTTCCGAGTATAACCCCGTTCGAGTGGCGTCTCTCGCACTGGCGACCCGGTCCCTGACCGTGATCCCGATCCCCGGCCGACTGGTTGGGACGCTTCCGACACCGTAGGCTGTTGGGCGTTCGCTCGCGTTCGCTCCAGTCGTCGGCCTGCTGATCGGCGCCGGTGCGCCGGTGGTCGACACCATTATCCGGCCCGTCCTTGGTGGAACGACGTCAACCACTCCCGTCACTCTCTACGTCGTCGTCTTCACGGGTGCCGTGCATCCGGACAGGTTCCTGGACACCTGAGACCGGGACTTCCCGTACCCGCAGGAACGATTCCTCGATGCGACACGGGAAAGTATCTTCTTAACCTCTGCCGTCGCCCGGTTCTGGCGGAGTATGCCGTCCGCCGTTCAGGCTTGATTTCGATAGTTCTCTGACGCGCAAACAGGGGCTTTCCGGTTCGTACCGGTCACGGGACGGTTCGTCATGGCCCTTGTCGTGCGCCGGTATTCAAATGCACGCGAAGTAGGTGCCGGGAACTCCTTCAAGAATGGCGCGAGTTGGTGGCACAGCGTTTTCGCGGGAATTCTCGCGAAATCCGTATCGGTTCCATTCGGGACCACAGTCGTGGCGACTGGCATTTCGGGATGCGTTCTTGCGTGGTTTCTCGGACGTTGGATCACCAGTCGGCTGGGCAGACGTACGGGTGATATCCCCGGGCGTATCTGTCGGGTTGTCGTGACGTTTGGGTTCGTGGCGCCAAGTGCCACGCCTCTGGTTTGATGTACCCGGATTCCGACCACGAACGATGCCGACTCATGGGCGAACATGGACGATGACCGGCGTGGCAGCTTTGGGGGCACATGGATGAGCGGTGACAATGCCGTGTTCTTGGGTATAGGGGGCAACCTCGGCGACCGGGTGGCTCATCTTCGCCACGCTCTCTGGCTTCTGGCCCGGGACTGTGAAGATTTGACGGTCTCGCCGGTCTACGAAACTCCGCCGTGGGGCGATACCGACCAACCGATGTTCCTGAACCTGGTGGCGCGTGGCAAGACCGGCCTCTCGCCCCAACTGCTTCTGGCTCGCGTCAAGACAATCGAGTTCGAGGTTGGGCGGCGTCCGACCCGCCGGTGGGGTCCGCGGGTGATCGACATCGACATCCTTGCAATGGGTCGGACAATCGAGAACGGGCCGGACCTGTCGATCCCGCATTCCCGCATGCATGAGCGTGGGTTCGTGATGATCCCTCTGGCGGACCTTGAACCGGACTGGGTTCACCCGCTGCTGGGAACGTCTGCAGCATCGATAGCCTCCTCCTTGCCGGATGACGCGCGCCTCGGCATCAAACGCACGCCATTTGAAATTGTCTGGGAGGTTGGGCGATGACGCGACAGGGTTCAGCGACGGTGGGCCATTCCGGCGAGATGGACGCGCACGGAGCGCCACCGGTACGGCTGCTGATTGTTCGTCACGGTGAGACCCAGTGGAACGCCGACGGCCGCATACAGGGTCAAACCGACGTTCACCTGAGTATCCGAGGCGAGATGCAGGCACGCGCGCTTGCCCCGAGGTTAGCCGACGAACCGATTGACGCGGTCTATGCGAGTGACCTGCAACGGGCATGGCGTACCGCGGACTTGGCGGCGGAAGGGCGCTTGGTGCCAGTGACGCGTGATCCGGCATGGCGTGAACTCGCCTTTGGCGAATGGGAGGGTCTGGTGTACGCCGAGGCGGCGGCCCGTGACCCGGAAGTCGCGTCGCGTCGCATGCGCCATCCCGCGCACACCGCTCCTCCCGGTGGCGAACACCTTGGTGGCCTTTTGGAGCGGGTCAGGCCGGCACTTCAGGCCATCCAGGTTCGCCATGCTGGCCAGACCGTCCTGATCGCGACGCATGGCGGGGTCGTGCGCACCCTTGGTTGCTTCTTTCTGGGTCTCGATCTGGACGCCGCCTGGCGCCTGACGGCCGGGAATGCCGGATTGTCGATCATCTCGTGGTGGCCTGATGGGCCAATCCTGGAAACGTGGAACGACACCTCCCACTTGCGTGGAGCCAATCTCGAAGCGCTTCCTGACACTGGACTGGTCCGTCCGGCGTGAACGCCAGACCTCCGGATGGCTCGGGAGCCATCTATCCGGCGGGATCGGTCGGAGGACCTGGTCACCAGTGGCCCCCAGCCTATGGCCGTGGCCGATCGCCAGATGGCACGCGCGCTTCAGGACTTCACGTTGTCATCGGGGGTAACGCGAGTGGCAAGAGCGCGGTCGCCGAGGATATTGCGTCCCGCCTGTCCAATGGCCTGCCGGTCATCTACCTCGCTACGTCACCGGCTCCGCCGGGTGATGCGGAGCTGGGAGCGCGCATCGCCTCGCCTCGCGCGCGTCGTCCCTCCTCCTGGGTGACCGTCGAAGCATCCAGCGACCTGGCATCAGCGGTCGCGGAGACCCGGATGACCGGTTTCTCCGATGTCATCTTGCTGGAGGATGTTGGATCCCTTGCTTCATCGAACTTGCCATGGATTGAGACCGGTCCGGATGGCATGGAAATGGTCCCCGATGGTGCTCTTGAGGCAACGGTTGCAGCCGTCCTTGGAGAGGTTGACGCCGTGCGCGGTGTCATTGGTCCCACCTGGGGGTCCTTGGTGGTCGTGTGTCCTGACCCTGGTGGAGGACCCTTGCCCAACTCTGCAGTCGACCGCCTTTGGATAGAAGTGGTCGGGATGGTCAACCAATCACTCGTGCGCGAAGCCGACACTGCCTGGGCGGTGATCGCTGGCAAGCCGGTAGACCTCCACGCGGGTGCAAAGCTCGTCGAGACGTTCGACATGAAGAGGGGGCAACACAGTGATGCGTCTTGACGGGGAAGTTGCAGTCATTACTGGAGCGGGTGGCGCAATCGGTGGCGCACAGGCCCGTCTCCTGGCCTCCAGTGGAGCGGCCATAGGGGTCGCTGACGTTGACATGGCGAAGGCCGAGGCGATGGCCCGCGAGATCACGAAAGCGGGTGGTCGCGCGATCGCGTCGGCGCTTGACGTGCGTGATCTGGATCAGTGGGAGCGCACCTTGGCGGCGACCGAAGCAGCCTTCGGACCTGTGACGGTGCTTGCAAACAACGCCGGCGCGAATGTGCGGACGACATTCGATGACCAGACCGAGGCGATGTGGGACTTGATCGTGGACACCATCCTCAAGGGATCGTTCCTTGGCATCAAGGCCGCGGTGCCGTCAATGCGTCGCGCGGGCCATGGCGTGATCATCAACCTTGGGTCAATCGCGTCGGTGCGTCCCGGCGCGATGAGCCCGGGTTACGGCGCAGCCAAGATGGGGCTCGTAGGTCTGACGCGGTCGGCGGCGCTGTCCTACGCCACCGAGAACATCCGGTGCGTCCTGGTCTCGCCAGGCCACGTCGATACGCCCTTCCTCCGGGCCGACACGCCATACAGTCCGAACGATGCCACCACAAGCCTCGACAATCCGGAAAACTACCGGATGCGATTGGCTGCGACACCCATGGGGCGCCTGATGTCCCCTGAGGATATTGCGCGGACGGTCAGGTTTGTCATTTCCCCTGAGGCAGCGGCAATAACCGGGTCGATGATTACCGTTGACGGGGGCGCGGCGATGTAGCGCCCCCGTCGATTGCACTCCCGGTATCAGCCGTTGCGGGCGAGGAAGGCGCCGACCTCGCTGAGGAACGGTGAAAACTGGTCGCGCCGGATGTTGTGCCCAGCTCCGGGAATGTGCGCGATCTCGAGGGTCGGACAAAGGTGCTCGGCTTCGCCAGCGGCCTCGGGGTTTACGATGCCACCGAGCGATGGGTCGCCGATGACCAGTAGAGCCGGGCATTCCACCTTTCCAAGCAATCCTTGCCAATCGAAAATCTCTGGGACTCCCTTGAAGAATTCATCCCGAACTTGCATCTTCGCAGTGGCCCAGTGGTCAAACTCGACGTGGTCCCAAAGCGGGTTGCGCGCACGCCCCTGGGCCATGATGTCTTCATGTCCAATCGTGGCCCTTGCACGCATTTCCTCGCGCATCCGCGCCCGCCTTCTCACAATCTCCTCTTGGGCCCCGGATCCCATCCGGAAGACCGGGTCTTCAAGAAAGGCGGCCCTCGCGAGGCCCGGATGGTTCGCGATCAGCGCAAGCGTGGTGTTCGCACCCATCGAGTGCCCTCCCACGAGGGGCCGGTCGAGATGCAGTGCCTCAATGAACGACGCAAGGTCGTTGCCAAGCGTGGATGCAGAGTAGTCACCTTCCGGCGCATCAGACAGGCCATGCCCGCGCGCATCGGGCACGATCACATCGAACGTATCGGCAAGGGCCGTTGCGAGGCGAACCCAGCACCCGCCGTTGTCCGAGGCACCGTGAGCAAGCACGAGCGGAGGGCCACCACCGCCAGTGCGCAGGTAATGGATCTTGAGTCCGTCAGCTGTGATGTCATGGGGGGTCCACATTGGTTAGATCCTTGGGGAGTTGGAATGGCCGCCCATAATGCGGGGCAAGGTCCTTCGCGGTACGGCATCGCTGGCAAGATGATCGCACCCCGAACAGGATGCAGGACCCCTTTGCTGGTAGCGCTTGACCCATCGGTTTCTTGACGGACACCTGGCGTTGTTGGGTGATCGAATGCGCTACAACAACGGGGTGACGAACCAATGTTTGCTCGACGCACTGACCGTGCGCATCCTGCCGGTCGACCACCCCGATGCCCAGGCATTGTCAGATGCGCAGCAACGTGAACTTGGATCGGTCTTTGGCTTCGATGCTCTGAACCGGCTCGACCCGGTCCCGTTTACCCATCCCGATGGTGCCTTCGTGGTGATCTACGATGGTCCCGATCTCGTGGCATGCGGTGGTGTCTCGGCGCTGTCCGCGCTTCCCGGACATGCCGAAATCAAGCGCATGTACACGGTCCCGGACCGCCGGCGACAAGGGATCTCCCGATGGCTGGTCACCGTGCTTGAAGATCATGCCCGGACCCTTGGGTACCGGCGCATCGGGCTTGAGACCGGGAACACGATGACCTGGGCAATTGCCCTGTACGCGGGGATGGGGTACCAGCCGATACCGACGTACCATCCGTACATCGGGAACGGGTACAGCGTCTGCTTCGCGAAGGATCTCTAGCAGACGGTGAACCGTCCACGGACCATTCACGATTTCGCAGCTGAGCCGAACGCGTTGGTACCGTCGCAGGATGCACATTTCGGTCCCCAAGGGCGGGAACCGGAACCGGAGAACGACCGTCCGTGACGAAGTCCTCTGTTTCAACACGTGATGAACCAGCCCCCCCCGCATCCGGTGGCGGTCAGGCTCCGGTTGGTACGGGTAGACACGCCGGACGCGCGCATCCTCCAGGAAGCACAGCAGGCGGAACTGGGTGAAATGTTCGGTTTTCGAGGTTTCGCACTCGCTGACCGGCCCCAGTTCACGTCGCCTCGCGGTGCATTCCTCGTTGCCTATGACGACGACGTTCCGGTCGCATGCGGAGGCATCTGCCCGATTGGCGCACTTCCTGGAACTGCCGAGGTGAAGCGGATGTACACGGTCCCGTCATTTCGCCGACGCGGCATCGGGGTGCGGATCCTTCGCTCGCTTGAAGTCGAGGCACGGGCATTTGGGTACCGGGCGATGGCTCTCGAGACTGGAACCGTCATGCATTGGGCGGTCGCCTTGTACCAAGGGGAGGGATATTCGCAGATACCTCTCTATCCACCATATCTCGCCAGCAGCCATAGCACCTGCCTTGGCAAGATATTGTGAGCCGTCGGTCGCGCGTTAGGCTGACATTCCTGACAGTGGGAAGGCCCGCTGCGATGGAGTAACGGGTTGGGGTGGCGCGACTCGTGGCAATCGACCGTCCGATTGGCGAACCTCGACCTCCATGCAGAGGACGAGCTACTTGCGTCACTCGGGGAACATCTCGAACACCGGACTTGGGGACCACAACCCGGACGTACCGTCCCGACCACGACATCCGGGCGTTGGCGTGGTGGCTTCCCTGGGTAGGTACGGAACCCTTTTCGGTTTGCACAAAGCCGTCTTGTCGTCCGGTTTCCGAGGCAACTGGAACGCATTGAACCGCAATATCCCGGATGCCCTGTCTGGCGAGGGTGTCGTACCGTTGGTGACCGGAGGGGATCATGCCACCCGGGATCGGTGGACGACGGGACAATCCGTCGAGGAAAATGGACACGTAATGGGCTTGCTCGAGTTTGGCGTCCTACTTTTCCTCGGGGCGCTTTGGAGTACCGCGTTCCTTTTCCTGCGCCTCGGAACACCGGAGTTCGGGCCCGCTGCGCTGGTCGGCGTCCGGATCACCGTCGCCGCCGTCATTGTCGTGGCCTACGCATGGGGAACTGGTCAGACGATGCCGGACCGGCGGGATTGGCGCAAGTGGCTGGTGGTGGGCGTCATCAACACCGCGCTGCCCTTCTTCCTGTTCTCCTTCTCGGAAATTCGGATCACGTCCTCTCTGGCGTCAGTCATGAACTCGACAACACCTTTTTTCGGGGCAATCCTCTCGGCAACTTGGCTTCGCCAGTCGCTCTCGTGGCAGAAAATCGGTGGCCTTGTCACAGGGTTTGCCGGGGTACTTCTGGTGGTAGGGTGGGACCAGGAGTTGCACGAGCTTGCTGACTATCTCTCGGCGTTGGCAGCCCTTGGTGGCGGAGCATCGTATGCAGTTGGCACGCTTCTGGTGAGACGCCTCTTTCCGAATGCATCGTCAGTGACGTTGGCAGCCGGCCAGCAACTCGGGGCCGCGTCTGTGATGGCACCAGTCGGGTTGCTGCTGTGGCCAGCGGTGAACCCCGGTTGGGTAGCCTGGACAAGCGTCCTGGTTCTCGCGGTCTTCCTGACCGCGCTCGCGTACCTGATCTTCTTCTGGCTTGTCGCCCGGGCAGGGCCGTTGGCAGCCATGACCGTGACACTTCTGTTGCCGGTCTTCGGTGTGATCTGGGGTTCCCTATTTCTGAGCGAGCCGCTCGGGCCAGTGCAGGTAGCCGGATTGGTAGTGATCCTGGGGAGCTTGGCTTTGGTGAACGA
>CAMDTO010000044.1 GCA_945907765.1 Thermoflexus hugenholtzii JAD2
GGGTCCAGCCAGTTGTAGCCTGCGTAGCGGTCGCTGGTGACCACGCCGTGGTAGTCCGCACGGGTCAGCTCCCCGATCACCCGGCCACCGCGACTGGGTGAGAGGACGAAGACCGTGGCCTGGGCACTCCTGACCATCCACAGCCACCAATTGCGTCCATCGTGGGGCCAGCGCGTCTCGTCCGGCATGGAGCAGGGGTGCCGTGGGGAGGGTCGCCACCAGCGCCGCGGTCACCGGGGCGAGGGCTTCCCCGGTTGCCTGGCAAAGGGCGTCGACGCTGCCGATGCTGGGCGGCACCCCGAACACCTGCCCCATGACCCCGGAGGTTTCCCGGCGGCTCAGGCGAAACCGTCCACCAAGCATGGCGACGGTTGCCTGCACCCGGGGACCGAACGATCCGGTGGGGACCCCGGTGGGCAGGGATGCCCGGGTCCGTGTCCCACACGACGGGCACGCAAGCCGGTGCAGGCGGTATTCGGTGATGCGAGGATGGATCACCGGCAGCTCGGTCACCTGGTGCGCCACGAAGTCCGGTGCTCCCGCCACTCCGGGCAATCCCGGTGCCTGAGGCAGGACGGTCTTGCACGCCTGGCACTGCAGGGGCCAGTGATCGGTCACCACGTCGACCCGTCCGGGTGGCGCCATGGCCCGCTGGTGGGCGACGTCACCGGGTTGGCCACCGCGTCCCCGGCCACTGGGCCGGGATGGCGGGCGCTTGGGTGTGCCCGGCAGGTCGGACGACGGAGGCCGGGACGAGTTGCCCGAATGCTGCCCCACCCGGGTTTCGAGATCCCGGACCCATTCCTCCAACCGGACGTTCGCCGCGCGGAGTTCCAGGATGGTCGCTTGCTGTCCTGCGTTCGTCGCCAGAAGCTCATCAACCAGTGCCTGCAAGGTGGCGACCACGGATGGCATCACTCACCATAACGTGCAACAAAACCGACCCGGCACCCTACCCCCGTGAACGGTTACCCTGAAACTGAATATTCGTCGCGTCTGACAGGCCACCAACGCACCGGGTTGCTCGGTGAGACCATCGCCGCCGAGTTCGCACGCACCAGAAAATGGAAGAACATCGACCGGAACGTGGCGGGTACCGTCAGGTGAAATTGATCTGGTCGTGCGCGACGATTGCGTGTTGGAACTCCTGGAGGTCCGCACCCGGCGGTCTGCCTCGCACGGGACGGACTCGGAAAGCCTTACGGTCGCGAAACGTCGAAGAATGGCCGCGTGTGCGTTCGAGGATTTGGAACGCATCGGGATGCATCCGGATCAAACATCATGGCGGGTTGACGTGATCACGTTCACTCTACTCCCCGGAACGGCTCGGAACGTGGAACACTATCCCCATGTCCTCAGCGAATGACACTGCAGAGCCAGTGGTCGGCACACCGACCCATCGCCGAACCCGACGTGTCAGCGAAGAGCGACGGTGGTTCCTACAAACCATGCGAGCCCAATTGCTTGGAGCAAGAGCACTAGCATTCCTCGCTATGGCAGTCGCAATCGGCTCCGGAGCCTGGTGGTTGGTAGGCACGACCGGTTCGCCACTGGTTGGCGTCGGTTTCATTGCGTTAGGCGTCGTTCTGAGCGGAACCCTGTATTGGTTCATTCAACTGATGTACATGATCGGCGCCCCCCGGTAGTCACTCGGCAGTGGAGGCAAGGGCACGCTCTAGGACGGGGCGCGCCAGGGGCGCGGCCGCTTCGGCCCCCCATCCTCCGAATTCTCGGAGCACCACCACCACGACGCGTGGTGCGTCGAGCGGTGCAATTCCGACGAACCAGGCGTGATCAGCTTGGCCAGGCACACTCTGAGCGGTTCCGGTCTTCCCACCCACTCGCACGCCCGGTATAGAGGCTGCTTGGGAAAAGCCTTCTTCAACAGCCAACCCGAGCAAGGCGCGCATGCTCCCGGCTGTCGACGCCGAAACCGCATTTCCCAGGGACGACGGGGTGGTCCGTCGCACCGTCGCGCCCATCCCAACTTCGGTGCCACGTTCCCGCACCTCTCTGATGACGTAGGGGCGAGGAACGTCTCCGCCGCGCGCAATCGTCGCGCCAATTACCGCCACTTGCAGAGGAGACAGCAGCAACTCGCCCTGGCCAAAACCTGTCGATGCCAGTAGCGGGGCCGGCATCGGTGAGGTTCGCGAAAGACTCGTTGCACTCGTGTCCAGATCAAACGGCAGAGCGGTACCAACGCCGAATCGCATGGAGTAGTCGCGCAAGCGCGCCTCACCCAACTTCAGTCCAACTTCTGCGAAAACCACGTTCGATGACCAGGCGAAGGCATGGGCGAAGTCGAATGACGGGCGGGGAGGCTTCTCCGCATCGGTGATTCGAAACCCGTCAATTGTGGTCTCGCCAGTTGCATCGGTAACCGGCGTCGAAGGGGTCATGATGCCCGTATCCAGTGCGGCAGCGGCCGTCACAACCTTGAAGGTGCTGCCCGGGACATAGAGACCCTGGCTCGGACGGTTAATGAGTGGCTTCCCCTCATCACCAAGCAGTGACGCCCATCGCTCGTCCACGTTCCTCGTGTCCAGGGAGGGTTGGCTGACCATTGCGAGCACCGCACCTGTTCGAACGTCCATGACGACAATCGCTCCCCGGCTGTTTCCGAGAGCTGTCGCCGCAACGGTCTGAACCGCAGGATCGATCGTGAGGTACACGTCTGCACCTTGTCTTGGCACCTGGGCGAGCGCCCTGAATGCGTTCGCAACCGATGCCAACCCGGTTCGACCGGCAAGCGACGCATCTTCGGCACGCTCAACGCCAGTTACGCCGTACCGAAGCGACCGATAGCCGACCACGGATCCAAGGGAGAGGTCGTGTAACGTCCGGTACCCATCGGGCGCACTATCAACAATGACCCGACCCTTTCGGTCAAGGATGCGACCGCGCACAACGCGACGTTCATCCTGAGCAAGCCTCGGATTCCCGGGTGCCAACGCCAATTCTGGCCCGGCGACTACCTGCCAATACCCGACGAGGGCCGTCAGGACCGCCAACATTGCAAGGAACACATTCCCCACTTTTCTAATGGACGAGATCACTGCCCCGATGTCCGACCAGGACCCTCGCGACCCTGGAGGAGGTTGCTTGGCTGCAGCGAAACGACAGGTTCCGGAAGCAATCTCCGGATGTCGCGCCGGGATTGATCCATTTGTTCCTCGTGCGACAACCTCAATAGAAGCCCAACGAGTAGAAAGCTGCCAAGCAGCGACGAACCTCCATACGAGACGAACGGTAGCGTCACCCCAGTCAAAGGAATGAGCCGAAGGTTGCCTCCAACGATCACAATCACCTGCAAGACAATGATTGCGACGAGACCGGTAGTGAGTAGTTGGCGGTACGGCTGCCGCGCCGCGATCGCCATGCTGAGCCCATGCGTTGCGAGAACGGCGTAGATCAGGAGCAATCCCACAGCAGCGAGGAGCCCCGCCTCTTCGGCAAGTGCCACGAACGGGTAATCCGTATGCGTCGCCGGGACATAGAGCGGGTATCCGTTTCCGAAACCCCTTCCAAACAAGCCACCACTGCCAAGTGAGTACATCGCTTGAATGATTTGAAAGGACCGACCAAGCGGATCAATCCAGGGATCGAGCCAGATTTCCACTCGAACCCGGACGTGGGCGAACACGAAGTAGCAAAGCGTCGCACCACCCAAGAAGAGACCCATTGAAACAATGACGTACCAGACCCCTCCGAGAGCGACGTACAGAAGGGTGAGGAAGACGCCGTAGAAGAGCAGGGCCGACCCGAGGTCCCTTTGCACAATGAGCAAGAGTAGGCAGAAGCCCCACATTGCGGCTACGGGTAACAAGTGTGCGAGTGGAGGTAACGGCAGGACCCAGAGCCTGACGCGAGACTGCGTCAGCTCGTTTCGCTTGTCGACCAGATACCCAGCCAGAAAGACGACGAGCAGCACCTTGAGAAGTTCGCTAGGCTGAAATACATATGCACCAAAACCTAGCCACAGCCGGTCACCACTTCCGTTCGGGTCAGTGCCCGCAACGAGTGTCAGCGCAACGAGAACAATCCCGCCCGCAGCGATCGAATACTTGAACCGTGCGAGAAGATACGTCTCCCAAGGCCCGACCGTAACGGTCATCGCGACTGAAAGCCCCAGAACAATCCACAGGAGCTGCCTCGGCGCAAGCGCAGGGACCAGCCGCGTGACAAGGACCATTCCGATCCCCGCCAAACACGCCACCAACGGCAGTAGCAACTGGCTGCTCCTTGTACCCGCGACAACGAGGACAAGATGGCATGCGACGAATGCGATGACGAACCCGTATGCGGGCCAGAACCGCTGATCCAGCAAACTCCGTTCCCAAACCGACGATAACACCGCGACCCCAACAAGTCCCGGTGCAAACCCGAGCATGAGCAACCCGAACTCCACCCACCGGGGTCTCAGCCAACGTCTCCGGCGCGTTGCCCCCTGAGGGCGGTTCCGTGAAACCACGTCACCCAACAGCGACTGTGACCCAACCACCATCATCGTGTCCGGCCTTCGAATGGCGATGATGGATCAACGTATCGCCATGACATCGCCCCGATTTCGACCCTGTCGCCGGTAGCCAGCCGAACCGAGGCACCAATACGGAGATCGTTTACCTTCGTACCGTTCGTGCTCTCGAGATCCCTGACCAGCCACCCGCCACCCGCCGCCGGCACAAACTGTGCATGTTGAGAAGAGACCGAATCGTCAAGGACGAGAACGTCGGATGGTGGACGTCTTCCAATGATGATTTCACGTTCAAGGTCGATCACACGTCCGACAGGGCCATCATCGGGGCCACAGGCATGGAGGATTAGACGACTTGACACGGGTTGCATCCCGACACCCTCAGGGCCACTGGACAATGATGCATGGCGGAGTTGCCGTCTCAACACAAGGAACGCCACCACAACGAATGCATAGAGCGAAACGATGAAAATAATCCGAAGCAGGAAGCCGGTGGCTTCGTTCATGGTCAGGCCGGGTACCAATGGATCCTCCTGACCAACTTCGCGTCCGGCCTCGGGGGTCGGATACTCATCATGCCGTAGCCGGCGTTGCAGTCGTGACTTCGACCTCGCCCAAAAGAATCGTGGAACCGGACACGATCATCGCGGTGGCGACGCGGTTCCCATTGACCACTAGTCCATTTGTGCTGCCCAAATCCTCGATTTCGGCGCCAACTCCTCGCCCATCGACGCTTTCGACGACACGGAGCATCGCGTGGTGCTTCGAGATGCTTGGGTGGGGTATCACCAAATCGTTTCCGCCTGGAACGCGACCGATTGCAACCGACCGTCCTAATCGCGCCGAAAACGATCCCGTAGACCCATCTGGGGCCACCCACACGATGTCAATGCGGGATGCAGGCACCTGAGCCTGATGTCGCTTAAGTGTGGGAATGACGCGCGTCCCTCCATCAGCCACGCCGTCAAACCCGCTGCCGATTCTTGACGCACGATCCACGGGGGAAGTTGGCGGAACTCCTGAGGACTGGGTGCCAGTATCAGGATCCACGGTCGCAACCTCGACACGGCACGAACCGGATGACTGATGGTCATCCACATGAATCGAGACCGACGGCATCCCATAGAGATGGAAGCCTTTCTCAGCGGCACGCTCACGGACGTAGCGTGTAAGTTCGCCCTCAAGGCTCACTTGGAACTTTGACACAGCACCGAAATCACTGACACTCAAGAAAAGGGAGTAGCGGTTTGGAACAACTGGCAGATTCCACGTGATCATCTGGTGATCATCCATGGACTGCGCAAGACGACGAGCGAGGTCCACCGGGGCGAGGCGGCCGCCAAACAGGCGGCGAAACGGCCCTTCTACAACCGACTCGAGCAGCGACTCAAGTCGTGACAGGGCGTTCACGACACGTTGTCCAAGGTCATTTCTGTTCGTGCCTCAGAACCAAGAACGAACGGCGGTCTCCGGGTGGTCGCGGATGACGCCCACTGAGTGGAGTATGGCTGGTGCGGTGTGGGAAGATAGGCACGTGAGGGGTTTCAGTGGAGTGGCTTGGCGCGACGCGTGACGTCGTCATCATTATGGTTGCCTTGACGTCGCTCGCGGCGAACATTGCACTGATCATCTTTGCGTGGAGACTTTGGCTTCTGGTCAAGTCGTTGAAAGACGAAATGGCTCCGATCCTTGCGTCGGTGCGCCGTACGAGTGAGACCGTCCGAGGGACGAGCACGATAGTCGGCGATGCAGTAATCCGGCCGGTCGCTCGGTTGGCTGGTCTTGCGGCTGCCGCCCAGTCCATGGTTTCAAGCCTTCTCACCATTGCCAGGGGCGGAATACGATGAAGATCCGCGATCCGTGGCTTGTGGTGGGGTTCATTGCCGGAGGATTGATTGGTCTGGCAATTTCATGGCTTTTCGCGCCTGCCTCGGGCAAGACCACGTTGTCACAAATCGTCGAGGACATGGTGAGGGCACGTTCGAATGCGCGATCAGCAGGCAAGCGCGCTGAGGCCGGCATACTCGGACGGTATGACGACTTGCGCCGGTACACCGCAACAATTGATGAAGGTACGACTGCGGGTTCATCCCCAATGGCAATCCCAATGACTATGGGGAGCGGTAGCGCCATGGGAAGACAGGTGACCCGGTGAGGCAACTCGCTCTCTGGGTGGCCGGGGGCGTTGTCGGAACGCTTCTCGGTTCATGCGCAATCGGCATCGCGGCATCCGAGTTCGGAGGGCGTGAGTACGTTGGGGCGGCCCGCGACATCGGCATCTTCGTCCTTGCACTGATGACATGGTTCAGTGCGCTGATCGGTTTTGTGATCTGGTTTTCCCTGGCCGCAGGAACGGGATGGCTGACTGGCAGCGGCGTCCGGGGAATGCGTTGGGTTGCCGGCAAGGCAGTGCGCACCGAACACGCGACCAGCGACTACCTTGGTCGGTTTGTGGTGAAACCAGTGGCAAGGACGATGGGGTTTGCGTCGGAAGTGGCTTCCGTTGCTCACCACGTCGCCGATCGAAGCCACGACGCAAGTCGGACGGTGGTCGAAACGGTCTCAAGCGCACGCAGGTATGCAGGCGAAACGTGGCGACGGGGAACGCGTCGCGCCCGGATCGTGATCCAGACTGGCGTGGACGGTTTGCACGACTTGCCAACCCGGTAGGCAACGATGTTCGCAGTTGCTCGATGACGCCATTACGCAGACGTCGCGCCTAGCGAGTGACTGATACCAGCTCGGGTGCTGGAACACCTTTCGGTGTGGCAACAATGTTCTCGAACACCGACAACGCTTGCGCCACCACTTGGTGCATGTCGTAATACTTGTAGGTGGCTAGGCGACCGGCAAAGAATACATCTGGCGTCGTTTCGGCCAATTCCCTGTACTGGCGATACAGATCAGCATTCTCAGGTCGTGGCACTGGGTAGTACGGATCTCCATGATCCGTCGGATATTCATAGACTACCGAAGTCTTCGGGTGGTCCTGCCCGGTGAGATGCTTGAATTCCGTGCTTCGGGTGTACGCATGGTTGTTCGGATAGTTCACCACCGCGACCGGCTGGACCCACTCCCGCGCCTGCGTTTCAAATCGGAATTCAAGCGAACGGTAGGGCAACTTGCCAAAGCGAAGATTAAAGAATTCATCAATCGGACCGGTGTAGATCATTCGATCAAACGGGATCAGTCCGATCATCTCGCGATAATCGGTATTTAACAGGATCTTGATGTTCGGGTGAGCGAGGATGCGCTCGAACATCCGGGTGAACCCATACTTAGGCATGGCCTGAAAGCTATCAGTGAAGTACCGACGATCATCGGACACACGAGGCGCGATCCTTGCGCACACGCTCGCGTCAAGTTGCGAGGGATCAAGCCCCCATTGCTTGCGGGTGTAACCCCGGATGAACTTGTTATACAGGTCACGACCAACACGGCTAACCACGATGTCTTCGGAAGTCCTGACCTGTTCAACGGTCTCTGCTATCGAAGCGAAGTACTCTGCGCATGACGCGTCATCCTTGAGATCGAGCCCGTAGAGTTCGTTCACCGTGGCACGCGATATCGGCATCGGAAGAAGCTGTCCATCGACTTCGGCAAGCACACGATGCTCGTATGGACGCCATTCCGTGAATCGTGAGAGGTAGTCCACAACTCGTTGCGAGTTTGTATGAAAAATGTGTGGACCGTAGCGGTGCACCAGCACACCCGCATCATCGAAATGGTCATACGCATTTCCGGCAATGTGGGGACGGCGATCACAGATCAGAACCCGCTTCCCTGCCTGGGATGCGAGACGTTCCGCAAGGACCGCACCCGCAAATCCCGCCCCGACGATCATGAAGTCGAAGGATTGCCGCTGGTGAACACTTGGCGTGACAAACCCGTCCGGGGTGTCTCCTAGTTTGGCAATTGGAACGGATTGCAAGGCACTCCCAACGGTAACTGAAACGGCAGGCTCGGCAGTCCGCAACACGCCGTTCATTTGTCACATGTTCCTTGAGAGGTTTGTTATCAACCAGTATTGAACAACACCGATGGTTCGGATCAACGGACTCCGACGGGTTCCGGGCAGACCGCTCTCAACTCATCGTCCATCGTGCGAGCGATTGCGTCCCATGTATTGCGCTCAAGAACCGCTTGCTCACGCCCGATCCGGCCGAGCCGGTCGGTTTCATTCTCGGCAAGAGCCAGATCCACGAGTGCGGCAAAGTCCGCCGCGGTAGCCCCGATGCTGACCACATCGCCGTATGACTTGACAACATCAATAACCGGGGTAGACACGATTATTCGGTGAGCAGCCATGTACTCAAGCGTCTTGGTCGGGCTAATGAACTTGGTGGCGTCGTTCAAGGCGAACGGCATCATGCACACATCCAGGCCCCGGACATAGTTTGGAAGTTCGGCGTACTTCTTTGATCCGAGGTAATGAATGTTGGCCTTCCTGGGCAAATCGGTTTCCTCGATTTTCAGGACCGGGCCAATCATGACCCATGAAACATCTGGACGGAGGTCGCTCACCTTTCCAAGAAGCTCCAGGTCCATTCGTTCATCGATTACTCCAAAGTACCCAACACGCGGGCCGGGTATCGCTTCAAGGTCCACCGGTACCGTGGTTGCCGGGTCAAGTGCCTTTCGGAAGTGTTCGATTTCAACCCCACTCGGAAGCGTGAATACCCGCGGGTGCATCCGGGACTTGGCCTCCCCGAGACTACGCCCACCTGCGAAGACCACCTGAGCGCGGGCAAGCAATTCGAGTTCACGGGGAACCAGTTCCGGGGGAGCGAAGCGAAAGAGCGATAGCTCATCCATCGCGTCATAGACGACTGCCTCGGGACACAGGTCGCCAATCGCCGGTAGCAGCATCGGCGTGTAGAACCAGAGGACGTATCGCCCGATATTCTCCGAAGCGACGAGCTCCTTGAGCAGGTGAGCGTACATCTCATCTAGGACCTGACCACCCCCGGCCCCTGGATCACGGCATATCGGCTGTGCAGTCACTACACCAGTCAGATTCGTGGACGGGGGCACGCCAACTGGTCCCCGATTGAACCTGAACGAGGCGCCATCTGATGCGTGGCCCGCCGACGATTCAAAAATCGGTTCTTCGATGAAGTAAACCCGGCGAGTTCGGGCAAATCGTGATAGCAGCTGCTGGGGACGCTGCCAGACGAAGTCCCAGCGCAGGTGGGATAGACAGATAATGGTGGGAGGGGGTTCGGCATCGCCACCAGCCGCATAAAACTTCGCATTCGTGTTAGCGAGTTCCGTCAATGCGTTACCCCTCTTACAGACCCGCCACCACTTCACATCGTGGGCTAGGAAAATACCTAAACGCAAGCTAGGTCCACAAAGTTGCTGAAAGATGCAAACCAGAGTGGCTAAGCAAGATCAATCAATCTTTGTGTCCGCCGCTGTCTTCAAGGAATATACCCGCCGCTGACTTGTAATTCTGTGCATCCCTTAGACATCGGGACACTTTGTGATCAATCTGTACGTGTCCCGGACTAATCCCACCGGGAAACCAGTCCTCGGATGACAGCCCGGTGGCACCATGCGCACTGGAAGCGGTACACAGGTGCTCATGGATGAAGCGTCTCTGCGCGAGTTGTTGAATTCGGTCGCCTCTGGAAGTGTTGCGGTAGATCAGGCCGTCGGTCGACTGCGGAGTCTTGACACGGGTGACATGGGTTTCGCCCGGGTCGATAATCATCGTTCCCTGCGTCGAGGCTTTCCCGAAGTGATTTTTGGGGAAGGCAAGACATCTGACCAAATCGCGGCTATCGCCAAGCGAATCTACGATTCCGGCGTGCCAATGCTCGCAACCCGCTGCACGTCTTCAGACGCAGACGCGGTGCGTGTGCTCCTGCCGGAGGCCAGGTACGACAGCATTTCCCGGTGCATTGTTGCCTTGCCCCACCCATTAGCGAAAGTCCCGGGTCACGTCGTGGTTGCAACCGGCGGCACCTCTGACATTCCGGTTGCCGAGGAAGCGGCGCTTACGGCGTCGCTCGCTGGCGTCACAGTTGATCGCCTGTGGGATGTGGGGGTCGCTGGCATCCACCGCCTCCTTGAAAACCGTGACCGATTTACCGCCGCCGACGTGATCGTCGCCGTTGCCGGCATGGAAGGCGCGTTGCCGAGCGTGATCGCCGGCCTAGTCTCCTGTCCAGTCATCGCCGTCCCCACAAGCATCGGGTACGGGGCCGCCTTTGGTGGACTGGCCCCACTCCTCGGGATGCTCAATTCGTGCTCGCCGGGCGTGGCTGTCGTGAACATTGACAATGGGTTCGGAGCCGGTTACCTCGCCGGCACAATGGCCCGACAAATTGCCCGGTGAAGTCTGTTCTTCGCGCAATCGACCAACTCTGCTACCTGTCAATTGAACCGGCATGAAGGATGCAAACCACATGAACGTCGTCCCCAGTTCCGGCGCGAACTCTGTTGGCAACCACCCGATGCCATCACCTGGACGCGCAGCCTACTTCGAGTGCTTTTCCGGGGCAAGCGGGGACATGATCCTCGGTGCACTCGTTGACGCTGGCTGGCCTGTTTCCGATCTCGAAAAGGCTCTCAAGTCCGTCGACCTCGAAGGTTGGACCTTGGAGGTGAAGCCAACGAAGAAGGGCGCCCTCCGTGCGACACAAGTGACGATTCGCGTCACCGGCACCCAACCCGAGCGCACAGTTCTCGATATCGCTCCAATCATCAAGTCGAGCCGACTATCAGAGGCCACCAAAATCCGGGTGCTTGGGCTCTTCGACGAACTTGCCGACGTCGAAGCACTCCAGCATGATGAAGCTCCCGAGTCGGTCCACTTCCACGAAGTCGGTGCCGTCGATTCAATTCTCGATATTGTCGGGGCGGTGGCCGGCCTCGAAGCGCTTGGCGTTACCCACGTCTATCTGTCGCCGATCAACGTGGGAGGCGGTACCGTCAACACGCGGGACGGCATCCTGCCCGTTCCCGGGCCTGCAACACTCGAATTACTGAGACGTCGCAATGTACCAATCTACGCGACCGAATATGGACCCGAGTTCCTTACCCCTACTGGCGCGCTTGTGCTCGGGTGCCTCAGCAACGGTTCCGGTGCGTTCCCGGCGATGCAGGTTGAAGCGATCGGGTACGGGGCCGGACAGAAGGACTTTCGAATTCCCAATGTCCTGCGGGTATCTATCGGCCCACTTTCCCCAGGTCGGCGAAACCAGACCTCAATTTCGGTGAGTGAACTTGAAGAGACCGTCGGGCATGACGAACTAGATGACGCAGACCATTCGCACGACTTCCCCACCGGACATGACCACGATCATGGTCACGGGCATGACCTCGGACACGAACACGACCACTCACGCCGACCACACGCCTCTACAGCAATGGGTGCTACCGAAAGCGGGAACATACTCGCTGGTACGGCGACCATCTCAGCGATGGCACCAGACGGTCCGACCATGACGGCGATTGTCGAAAGCTCCCTCCCGAGCCTCGCCGGCAAGACTGACCAACGATCGTCAGACGACGGCCATTACGTGTCCGATGATGTCGTGCAACTTGAGACAAACATCGACAACATGAGTGGCGAATGGTTTGGTCACCTCACCGACGTCCTTCTGTCGCGCGGTGCACTGGACGTCACGCTGATCCCCGCGCAGATGAAGAAGGGACGCCCAGCGACCATTGTGAGCGTCCTTGTCAAACCCAGCGATACTGACCGGGCGGTCGCGACAATTTTCAGTGAAACTACTACCCTGGGAATCCGGGTCAGACCAACGCAACGGGTAACGCTTCCACGCAGGATCGAACGCGTTTTAACCCCGTTTGGACCCGTGCGGGTAAAGGTCGCCACGTTGGGATCCTCGGTCCGGGGCGTTTCCCCCGAGTTCGACGATTGTCGCGAAGCAGCGCTGAGAACCGGTGCAACTCTCCAATCGGTCATGGATTCCGCGCGAGATGCTTGGAACCGAAAAGGTGTCGCGGCGAACCCCATTTCAGGATGACCGCCCGGTCACTGCTGACCTCAACCACAGTCAACACTCCAGCCAGTGTGATAATCGGGTCTGAAGGATCGCGATGACGCAAACACTTGCCTCTGGAAGCACGATTGTCGCGCCGGCTGAAGCCTATCGGCTCACGACCCCACCCGGAACGAGGGTTGAGCTCAGTGACATCGCGCTGAAGTCACTCGACGCGTCGGTCGCCGGGCTCACGAGAAGTGCCGTTGGCACCATGCGTGGGCGGTCGGTCACCGTGCTCCAAAGTGCGATTGGCGCCGCACTTACGCGTCGAGTCGAGGCACGATGGTCATCATTGGGCATTGCGATCGGCGCACGCATCGACGCGACTAATGTCATAACCCAGTGGCTAACCGGGGCGGTTGTCAACGCGAACAATGTCTTCGCAATTGCCGTCATCGCACCAAGAGTGAACGGACAGATAACCTGTCTTCTCGACACCAAGGGGGCTTTGGCACTTGGACTTGGCTTAGGCTTCGCTTCAGCAGTGCTCCGTCTGATCCGGCGTCGTTTCTGAGCGTACCCCATCCAGTCACATCCCAAACAAACGGAAGGGGGAGTAGTCAAATGACTGCTCCCCCTTCATCGCTTTCGTCTGCCGGATCGACCGGCGTCAGATGGGCGTTAGATGTAAGCCTCTTGGGTATCACGGTCAAAGACGTGCATCTTGCTCATGTCGAGCACCATCTCAACCTCATCACCGATATCGGCACGGGTTCGAGGGTCGACACGCGCAACCATCATCTTCTCTCCAGCCAAAAGGTAGAGATAGATTTCCGCACCCAAGGGCTCGGTCACGTCAACTCGTGCGCGCATGCGGGCGTCGGTCTCGACCTCCGGTGGAGCGTACTTCGGCTCGTACATGTCCTCCGGACGAATGCCGAAGAAGCACTCCCGGCTCTGCTTCTTGAGCAGCGGCTCCAGGCGCTCACGATGCGTTGCCGGCACCGGAACCCTGAAACTGCCGCAGTTCACCCACATGTCAGCCATGTCCCCCTCGATCTTCGCATCAACGAAGTTCATCGAAGGACTGCCGATGAAACCGGCAACGAACATGTTCTTTGGGTTGTCGTACAGAACCTGAGGGGCATCAATCTGCTGAAGGACGCCGTCACGCAGAACCGCTATCCGGCTTCCCATCGTCATCGCCTCGACTTGGTCGTGCGTAACATAGATGACCGTCGTCTGGAGGCGCTGGTGCAAGCGGATGAGTTCGGCACGCATCTGGACGCGCAACTTTGCGTCGAGATTGGAAAGTGGCTCATCCATGAGGAAGACTTTGGGTTCGCGGACAATGGCGCGCCCAAGCGCAACACGTTGACGCTGACCACCGGAGAGTTGCTTCGGCTTGCGCTGGAGCAGGTCAGTCAAGCCCAAAAGTTCGGCTGCATCCTGAACCCGACGGTCGATTTCCTTCTTTGGCGTCCGGCGCAACTTGAGACCAAATGCAAGATTGTCGTAAACGCTCATGTGCGGGTAGAGCGCGTAGGATTGAAAAACCATCGCAATGTCGCGGTCCTTCGGAGCCACGTCATTGACGAGTCGATCAGCGATGAACACAGCACCTTCGCTGATCTCTTCAAGACCCGCGATCATTCGAAGGGTGGTTGACTTGCCACAGCCGGACGGTCCGACCAGAACAAGAAACTCCTTGTCCTTCACTTCAATATTGACGTCACGTACTGCGGTGACCTCACCGAAGCGCTTCGTCACGTGTTCCAAGGTTACGCTTGCCATTCTGCGAAACTCCTCACACCTATTGATCCGGTACCGGATGGGTTCCTTTTGATCCGGCCCGTCTTGGGCAGGCCAAATTGAACGCGCACGCGACCGGACTGTACGACGCTTCCACGTCCGACGGAACCAGAACTTTCCGGCCATCGGCCGCCTTCCGTCGGTGTGCTCAAACGACGCTCAACGGAGGCTGCATCACCTACCGCAATCACGTCAGCGGGTCGACTGCGCAAGGCAGTCTACTACGATAATGACAGTGTAGCATCGACGCGGGTCAGTGCTTACCCGCCGATCTCGCGCGGCAATTGGAGGCGGACTTTTTGTGACAAGTTTTGTGATCGGGACAGCAGCTGGACTGAATCCGTACGTGGCGCTGCTAGTCGCTGGGGCGATTGCAGGGTGGACGAGCAGACTTGAGTTGTCCGCTGAACTTGGTGTGGACGGCGTGAGTATTTGGCGCACGGTTGCGCTCCTCGCCGGCGCCGCCTTGGCTATGGATCTTACTCTGGGTAAGGCCCGGAGATTCGCTTGGTTGATGCGTCGTCTCAGTGAGGCTTCCTCGACCGTCGCCGGAGCAGTAGGTGCCTCGATGGTTTGCCCAGACGAAGTGCCTATCTGGGTGGCAGCCGTCTGTGGATCCTTCGGCGCCTACGCAATTTCCCACATGATCTCCCGAATTGCATCACACGGCGCGCGGTCGGCCAAGTGGGTGCGCATGGGCGACGTCCCAGTCCTCATGGGTGCAGCGACCGGTGCGGCAATCATCATTCCCCTAGCTGTCGCACTGCCAATCATCGGCACCGGACTCGCGACTATGCTGTTGATCACCGTCTCGAGCGGAGCCTTCATCGTTAGCCGCCGGCCCTCCGGCCCACAATTCCAGCCAGTCGCAAAGAAAGTCGCATCAGGGTCGGCCAAGCCATCTTGAGACTGCCGATCGAACCGGTCCTATCGACCAAGCGATTTCTTCAGAATATGAAGATTTTCGAGCGCAAGTCCGGTTCCTAGCGCCACGCAGTCGAGTGGGCGTTCAGCAACGTGACAGGGAATACCTGTGACCGTGCTTAGCAACCGGTCGAGATGACGCAGCATGGAGGTTCCACCAGTCATCACGAGTCCCTTGTCGATGATGTCTGATGACAACTCCGGTGGCGTACGCTCAAGCACGTACTTGACTGTTGAAACAATCTGCTCAAGCGGCTCGGCGATTGCCTCAGTTATCTCGTCGGACGTCACCGTCACCGTTCTAGGCAGGCCAAGGATCTGGTCGCGTCCTCGGACCTCATGGCGCAAGGTTTCAGCCAGTGGCAGCGCACTGCCAACCCCGATTTTCACCTCTTCGGCCATGTGGTCACCGATATTCAGGTTGTAGCGTCGACGGATGTAGGCTCCGATGGCTTCATCGATGCGGTTCCCGCCGACACGCTCTGAACGCTGAACAACGATTCCGTTCAGACTGATCACGGCAACTTCGGTTGTGCCACCCCCGATGTTCACGATCATGTTCCCGCTCGGGAAATTGATGGGAACGTTCGCACCAATCGCCGCCGCCAGTGGCTCCTCGATGAGATAGACCTCGCGGGCTCCCGCCGAAAACGCGGCGTCGGTCACAGCGCGGCGTTCAACGCTCGTTACGCCGCACGGAACCGACACCATCACATCAGGCTTCCAAAGACGAAACCGGCCGCAAACCTTGTGGATGAAATACCTCAGCATTGCCTCAGTCACCACGTAGTCGGCAATCACCCCCGATCGCATCGGGCGGATGACCTGGATAGACCCCGGCGTACGTCCGAGCATCTGGTTTGCCGCATCTCCCACGGCCTCGATGCGGTTGTCCACCGTAGAAATGGCCACCACCGAGGGCTCGTTAATGACAATGCCCCGGCCTTTGACAAAAACAAGGACATTGGCCGTCCCGAGGTCAATACCCAACTGTCGCCCGAACACCAGTTCCTCCTCGAGATCGCCAACCCGGACCACAAACACGCAGGAGTGTTGGGGTCAGCCAACAGCGAGCGCGCTGGATCGCGCACCCCACACTATGGCAGAGACATTTCCACAGGCAACGATGTGGCCAACATGGGCGGATCCGGCGTTGGCCAGACTTAGGCGATGGAAACCGGATCTCCGTGCACCGTGAGATGCGCACCGAGCGAGCGCAGGCGATCAGCAAGGTCCTGATAGCCACGTTCCGCGTGATGAAAGTCGGCGATTTGGGTCTCTCCAGATGCACAAAGTCCGGCGATGATCAATGCAAGGCCGCAGCGCAAGTCAAGGGCACGCACCCGCGAACCTCGTAGTCGAGTCGGCCCATAGATATAGGCACGGGTCGCGGTCTCCGTCTCACGTGCGCCGACTTCCCCGTTTGTCGTGATCGACGCACCGAGTGCCCGCAGTTCATCGACATACCGGAAACGCGACTCAAACACCCGCTCGTGAATAATGCTTTCTCCGTGGGCTTGGGTGAGCAGCGCGCCAAATGGCGTCTGGAGGTCCGTAGGAAACCCAGGATAGTGAATTGCCTGGATTTCGACCGGACGAAGCGGCCCATCACTCCGGATGGATAGCGAGTTCCTGGTCACCGCAACCGATGCCCCGCACTCGACAAGCTTGTAGATGACTGGATCCAGATGTTCAGGAATGACATCTCGGATGGTGACTTCCCCCCCTGTCGCCGCTGCCGCAATGGCAAAACTACCTGCCTCAATGCGGTCAGGGATAACGCGGGTTTGGACACCGTGAAGTCGCTCGACCCCCTGAATCTCGATCTTCGGGGTACCGGCTCCCCTTATCCGCGCACCCATGCGATTCAGGTGATGTGCAAGTGCCACGACCTCGGGCTCGCACGATGCATTCTTGATGGTGGTGGTCCCGACGGCCAAGCAGGCCGCCATCATCAAATTCTCGGTGCCGGTATGGCTCGGGTAGTCAAGGTATAAATTGGCACCCGTTAGCCGGCTGGCGGTGATTTCATACGCTGCATCAACCTGAGTGACCGTCGCACCCATGGCCTGAAATCCCCGGATGTCTACGTTCACCGGCCGCGCGCCAAGCTTGCAGCCGCCTGGACGAGGGGCCTCAACATGTCCCAACCGGGCAAGAAGCGGGCCAGTCATCACGAACGACGCTCGTTCGCGCGACGCGAGCGACTCGATCAGCCGATCACCATTCAAGTGCTCGGCGACAATGGTCACCGTGTGACGTGTCGCATCCCAGTCAACCGACGCACCGAGTCCCATGAGCAGGGCGCTCTGCGTTTTGATCGCGTCTATCGATGGGACGTTCTCGAGCACGACCGGCTCCGAAGTGAGCAGGGCAGACGCCATCATCTTGGTGGCAGCGTTCTTTGCCCCGCTTGTCCGGATTTCGCCCGAAAGCCTCGCACCCCCCTCTACGGATACCCATCGAGCACCAGCGACTTGGTCCGAACCAAGTGGGACAACGGGGACGCATGTTCGAGGTGGCACGTCAGCGATCACGAGCGCAATGATCTCCCACGCCCTCTAACGCACCACGGCTATCAAGGGCATGGACGTGAGGGGTCGCCCGAGTGCTAACGGGAGCGCGTCACGCCCCGGGACCGAAAATGATCAGCAGCCTTGAGCCTTGAGACTGCCCGAGCAAGCGCGGATGATGCGCGCGCGACATCGACATTCGAACGCGCCTGCCCAAGACGCGCTGTCGCACGGTCGCGGGACCGTTGAGCGCGAGCAATGTCAATATCCTCGGCGCGCTCGGCGCCATCTGCAAGGATCGTGACGTGATCATCCCGAACCTCAAGGTAACCGCCGGCCAGCGCCAGAATAATCTCGTTTGCTCCGCGCCCGATACGCAACTCCCCCGGCGCAAGCAAGGTCAACAGTGGCTCGTGCTGGGGCAGGACTGCTATCTGCCCGCTGACGGTCGTCGCAACAACCACCTCAGCATCAGTGGTGAGAATTGGCTGCTCAGCTGCGATGATCTCAACATGTAATGGCATCAAGAACTCCCCGGCCCGCCATTCCCTAGTAGCGACAACTTGGCTTTGCTGCTAGGAGAGGAATCGGACCCTAGCGCACTGCCGCCCGACTGACTATTCCGCGGCCATCTGACGGGCCTTCTCGATCGCCTCGTCAATTCCACCAACCAGATAGAATGCCTGCTCAGGGAGAGCATCGTGCTTCCCTTCGAGGATCTCGCGGAAACCACGCACCGTCTCCGCAACGGAAACGTACTTGCCTGGAACGTTCGTGAACACCTCGGCCACGAACATCGGCTGCGCCAAGAACATTTCAACGCGACGGGCGCGGTTCACTGTCAGACGGTCGTCGTCAGACAGCTCTTCCATGCCAAGAATGGCAATGATGTCCTGAAGTTCCTTGTAGCGCTGCAGCAGCCTCTGCACACCACGCGCGGTGTCGTAGTGGTCCTTGCCGACGATCGCCGGGTCGAGGATGCGGGACGTACTCGTCAGAGGGTCGACCGCAGG
>CAMDTO010000045.1 GCA_945907765.1 Thermoflexus hugenholtzii JAD2
GTATACCACCTCGTAAAACCACGGACAACAAAGTATTTGGCGAACGCCAGTACGCACTCGCAGCGTAATTAACGCTGCCGTCCACCCGAGCCCCGCCTCGACGGGCGAAGGATGGGCGCAATAATGCCGAGGTGCTCCGTACCCTCGCCTCGGGGGTCCGGCTAAGATCAGGGGCTGGCGCCTGCGAAACGTTGTCGGTTTCGGGTCAACGGCGCGACAACAACGAACCGAATACGCTCGTAGTCATTTCTGGTTGATTCGTTCTGGACGGGGCGTTCGACTCGCCCCCATCTCCACCACTGCACTCCGGCCACCATCCCCGACGGGGCGGTGGCCGTTGCTGTTTCGGCCCCTTGGTCAGAGGTAGCCAAAGAGGCCAGTCATGGGTGCGGTGAAGGTGACTTTCCTGGGTACCGGGAGTAGTGGTGACCCGTCGGCTCGGTGTGGAATCACGGCGGTCACCTTGCCGGATGGCACCGTGATCCTAGTGGACACGGCCGGAGGGAACGAGATCTGGCATGCCTTGCGGCAAGCATCGATCGATGTTGCCCGGATCCGGGTGATCGTGCTCACGCATCATCACCTCGACCACGAGGCCGGGATTCCTTTCGTCCTGTTCCGATTGGCTATGGCCGGCATTCCCGCCGACGGGCATCGCGGGCCAATTGACGTCTGCGCCCCGGCGTCGGCGGTCGATGACCTCAGGCGAATGTGCGAGATCCTGGTCCCCGGGCTGTTCACGCCGTGGTGGATCGGTGACCGGGTGCGATGGCATGGGTGCACGTCGGACCGGTATGTGTGGGGCTTTGACGTCAGGGACGACGGGATCACTTGCCCGACGCCCTGCCCGAAGGTGTCGTTGCCACGATCTCGACGATGGCGGTCTCGCATGGTGCGCCACCGGTTCCCGCCCAAGCGGTGCGGATTGATGCCACCCTTGCGAATGGTGAAGTGCGCCGGGTGGTCATCAGCGGTGATACGGGTCCGAATCTGGGGTTCACGTGCTTCGACGGTGGGGTAGACCTGTTGATCCACGAGGCAATCGAGTCTGAACGCCTCGGCGCCAACCCGTTCCTTGTGTTCGGTACCGGTCACGACGTCACGGCGGCGAGTGCTGGCAAGGTAGCGGTGGCCTCCCGCGTGAAGTGCCTGGCACTGCACCACCTCAACGCCCGGACCGGCCAACACCCTGGAACCGCGCGGGCCGAGGCGGCCGCACACTTCACCGGCGAGATCCTCGTGCCGAATGACCTGGACACGACCGAGGTCTAGCGCGTGCGGACGTGTTGACCGCCCTGACTGCGATCGGTACCGTGGCTGATGCCTGAGAGGTTTGCCGGCCAGGACTTGTCTGGACACGCGTTTTCACTGGCAGAGCTGTCCGGCATGGATTTCACCGGGGCCAATCTGACGGGTGCGACCTTCGTGAGGGTCAAACTGGATCATGGCGATCTGACCGGCGCGATCCTGCGAGGTGTCCGCTTCACGCGTACCAGTCTTGTTGGTGCCCGCCTATGTGGTGCGGACCTGACGCGTGCCTGGCTTCGAGGGGCTTCCCTGGCCGGTGCAGACTTGTCAGGCGCCAAGACGCCGGGTGCGAACCTCCGTCAAGCGGACCTGTCCGGTGCGACGATGACCGGCATCTTGATGTACGGAGCGACGCTGTCTGGTGCGTGCTTGCCACATGCGTCACTTGTTCGGGCGGACCTGACCCGGGCGGACATGGGTGAGACCGATCTGTCCCGTGCCGACCTGACCGCTGCACGGTTGGTCGAGACCGACCTGACTGGTGCGAGACTGGTGCGTGCGGTCCTGCGGGATGCCGATATGCTGTGGGCCCGACTGAGGCAAGCCAACCTGACTGGCGCTGATCTGCGAGGGGTCAGGCTGTTCGAAGCCGATCTCCGTGGCGCGCACCTTGACGGCGCAGACATGACGGGCGCCGATCTTGCGGGTGTCCGGCTTCAACGGGGCCGCCAATGACTTGGGTGAAGGCGAGGAGTGATCCTCGAACCCAACCGGGTTCCGCTCAGAACGAGACCCGTAGGACGAACTGCCGGTCCAGGACCTGACCAAACTGGCTGTAGAGGCCGTGGGCTGGTCCGTTACCCGGATCCTCGGGCAAGTGAAGTGCCCAGTGGGTGGCGCCATGGTCGGCGAGACGCTGCAGTTGTGTCTGCAGGAGGGCGCGTCCGATTCCAAGGGATCGGGTCTCGTTATCGACCCAGAGGCGCCGGATGTGCGCCCACTGGAGGACGTTGCCACCGCGCCGTCGAGTGCGACCCGTCGCGGGGGTATTGATGTCCAGGTTGGGACGGAATGTGCTTCGGGTCGGGAAGCGGTCCTCGGTGGGCACTGGGGGAAGCATCTCGGCGTCGCAGACACCACGCGGGATCCCGTCAAGCCATGCCTCGACGCGTCCTCGCCGGGCATGGCATTCGACATGCTCCATGACATCCGGATCCAAGGCCGGCAGGCACGATGGGTCTAGTGCCCCGCCGTAAACGAGGAGAGGGCGTGGCTGGCGGAAGCCGACGGCGCGAAGGGGCGCGAACAGGTGTGGCCAACGGGATGAACACTGGGTGCCAAGCGGGAGGAACCCGGCTCCACCACGGAATGCCTCGAGACCCGGAAGTCCCTCGCCGCGTGCTTGGCGGACGGTGGTCGCCGCGAGGAGGGCCGCGCCCTGGATTGCCTCGGCCCACCCTGGCCATGCGAATAGCCAGAACAGGACGGCGTGGGTCTCGTGCAACCAGTCGGGACCGTCGCCCAAGGCGGCGCCGTACCCCCATCCGTGATCACACAGTCCCAGTTGTCCCGCGGCCAGAAGCTGATCACCCTCGATGACGAGGCGTACCTGACTGGTGTCCATCCCGGGTGAGTAGAAGGGCCAGGCGTGGTGGTGGTCCAAGCCACGCTCGACGGTCTGATCGTCCGGAAGTGACGCCGGGGCGACAAGCCGGGCGTGGGCTCGCGCGAGTGCTCCCAGTTGGGGCAACCATTCGGGCGAGTAGGCCACAACCTCCATCACTCAAGTCTACTCGGGTCGGGTCTGGTTTCCGGTGTGCGAGATTGCGGCGGTTCGCCAGCGCGTTGACGATTGCCAAGGGGCGTGGACGGGTGACGATTGGTAGGCGTATCGTGACCGCATTCGGAGGACTACCGGTGACATCGAAGCCCGCATCATCTTCCGCCACCCTGCCCGGTCCTTCCACTTCAGCAATCCCGCTGTTGCCGGCGACCGCATTGGTACTCTGCGGCGCGTTGATGACCCGCATCCAGGACACGGCGCTGAACATCGCCAACCCGGTCCTGATGGCGGATTTCGGGTTGCCGGCGGCAACGGTCGCGTGGGTCTTGCTTGCGCCGATGCTGATGTCGGCAAGCCTTCTGACAATCTTGGGTCGATTGGCTGATTTGCGCGGTCGACGCACCCTGTACGCCGCCGGCATTGTGGTCTTCGGTGCTGGGTCGGTGTTGTGTGCGCTGAGCCCAAGTTTTGCGTTGCTGGTCGTCGCGCGGATCGTGCAGGGGCTTGGCGCGGCGTTGATCGGGGCCAACTCGATGGCTTACCTGATCGAAATCTATCCGCCCACTCGCCGTGGGTTCGTGGTGGGATTGTGGGAGGCGGGCATCGCGACAGGGTCAGGCATCGGGCCGATCCTTGGCGGCGCCGTCATCGAGGCCACCGGCTGGCAAGGATCGTTCGGGATGATCTTGCCGATGGCCATCGCCGTGGCGGTTGCGGTGCCATTCGCGATGAAGGAGCCGTCACGTGCGCCCGGTTCGCCGAGGTTCGATCTCGCCGGTGCCATGCTGTTCGGTGTGGGGGTTGCGGCATTCCTGTTCGCACTGACACAGGCGTCCGTCGAGGCATGGGGTTCGCCGGTGGTCGTCGGTTCCCTGGCGCTTTCGGTGGTGTGCGGTGTGCTGTTCGTGCGGGTCGAGGGTCTCGTCGACAGCCCGATGATCGACTTGCGGATGTTCCAGAGCCGGACGTTCACTTCGGGCAATCTTGCCAAGATAGCCGGGTACCTGCCGTTCTCCGCACACGGGTTCCTGCTGCCGTTCTATCTCAAGGAAGTGCTGGCTTTGCCTCCGACGGGGATCGGTTCGATCCTGGTTGCGTTGCCGGTGGGCATGTTCGCCGCGACGCTGGTTTCAGGTCCGCTTTCCGACCGAGTCGGCACGCGGGTATTCGCCCCGGCTGGACTGGCCATGCAGGCGATCGGATGCGTGGTCCTGGCAGTTGCTTCGCCGGAGATGGGCCTGATCGCGCCGGTCGCCGGACTGTTGCTCGGTGGCCTCGGGATTGGCGCGTTCATTGCCCCGAATGACAGCGCAATCCTTGCTGCGACACCTCGCGACCGGGTTGGCGTGGCCAACGGGATCATGGGGGTCAGTCGCACGGCGGGACTGCTGCTCGGCGTCGCAGTCGGTGGGGCGGGACTTTCGGCGCGCGTGGTGGCGAACGGCGGACAGTTCTTGCCAGCGTTCCACGATGTCTACTGGTTCATCGCCGTGGTGGCGTTTGCCGGGGTACTGTTGGCGACCGTGAGGGATACCCGTCCGGCATGAGACGGCGCTCCGGGCAAGGTCGGTACGATGGTGCAGGGACGCATGACCGGGACGTTCCCGTGCGTGGCAGGACAGGAGGCGTGATGATGAGCGAGACAGTTGGCGGTCCGTCCCGGCCAATCCGGGTGCTTTCATGGAGTGAACGGACCGAACCGGAGTCTCTCTACCCGGCGGGGATCAACGGGGTCGTTGCCCAGATCCTTGCCGAGGCGGGTGATGACTTCGAGACACGCGTCACCGACCTTGCCGATCCCGACCAAGGAGCCTCCGAGGCTGATCTTGAGTGGGCCGATGTGCTGGTGTGGTTCAGTCATAACAAGCACCGCCACGTTGAGGATGCAACCCTGGAACGCATTCTCCGTCACGTGCAACAGCGCGGGATGGGATTCCTTCCCTTGCACTCTTCATTGGACTCGCGTCCCTTCCAGGAACTGCTTGGCCATCCCGGACCGATTGCCGGATGGCGTGAGGACGAGAAACCGTCGCATGTGTGGGTGGTGCAGAAGGATCACCCGATCGCGGCTGGTCTGGGTGATGGGTTCGTGATTCCTGCTGAAGAGATGTATGCGGAACCCTTCAACATTCCACCTCCGGATGAACTGGTCTTCATCTCGTCGTTCGCCGGTGGTGAGGTCTTCCGGTCGGGGTGCTGCTGGTACCGGGGTGCCGGGAGGATGTTCTTCTTCCAACCGGGACACGAGACCTATCCGGTGTATTACCAGGCAGAGGTGCGCCGGGCGGTCATGAATGGCGTGCGCTGGTGCTCGGGGCGGTAGGATGAAACGGTCACGCGTGGTGCCGGACGGTAGGCCACGCCATGGTCCACGGAGGAAGCGCAATGGCTGAACGGCTTGGAGTGGCAATCATTGGCACAGGCACGATTGCGAACGCGCACATGCGTTCGCTCGAACATCATGCGCCCGCGCGCGTCGTCGGCGTCTATGACGTCCTGCACGATCGGGCAGAGGCATTCGCGAAGAAGTGGAATATCGAGGTCGTGGCATCGGACCTTGGCAAGATCCTGCATCGCAGTGATGTGGATGCGGTGATCGTCTCGACCCCACCGTTCGCGCACATGGGCCCGACCATTGCCTCGCTCGAGGCGGGCAAGCATGTCCTGTGCGAGAAGCCATTCGCGTTCGATCCGGCCGAGGCGGTCAAGATGACCGAGGCATCCGAACGCACGGGTAAGCATCTTGCGGTCGCCTCTGCCCGGCAGCGTTGCTGGGCCGCATCACGCAAGGCACAGGAACTGGCATCAAGTGGAGAACTTGGCGATGTCTATCACGTTCGTTCGAGTGCGTTCCGGTTCCGGGGACGGCCCGGCATCGACATCCTGCGGGATACGCACTGGTTCATCGATCATGCGCGCGCCGGCGGTGGCGCACTGATCGACATCGGCGTCTACCAGATTGATGCATTGCTGTGGATCCTGGGGAACCCCAAGGTGACGTCGGTGCTTTGCTCCACCAGGATGGGCATTGGCAATCCGGCACCGGCCCCATTGGTGCAGGATGTTGAGGACCATGCGGTGGTCATGTTCACCTGTGAGGGCGGCAAGTCGGGCATCCTCGAGATCACGTGGTCGAGCAACATGAGCAACGTCAACCAGTTCCTCGTGTTCGGCACCAAGGCGGGCTTGAAGTTCAGCCCGCTGACGATGACGGCCCCGGGACCGTACAACCAGTTGCGTCCGGTCGAACAGAAGGTCCTCGACGTGACTGATGAGGACACATCCGGGTTCGGTGACGTCAGCCAGCAGTTCGTGGATTCGATCCTGGCCGGCAAGGTACCGCACACCCCGGCGCGTCACGCGCTGGAAGTGACCCGCGTCATGGAAGCGGCCTACCAGTCGGCCAAGACGGGCCACGCGGTATCGCTCGCCTGACACCCCGCACCGTTCGTGACAATGCACAACCTCATCGCCGATGGCGGGGATGGGGTTGTGCATACCCTGTGCCCGCGCCGCGTTTATCGCCGGGATCTCCCGTCCCTAGCGGGAGAGGCGGGACGGTTCATGGCGCGTCGCCTGGATGGCGAAGGCGGTCGGTCTGTTTCCACGCCTCGGCGCGTGTGAGGAGTTCGGTCGCCTGCGCCAAGGTCGTTGGTGTGGCGCCACCAAGCATCTGGGCGAGTTCATGGGCACGGCCCTGCAGGTCAAGCGGGGTTGCCTGCGTGGACGTTCGTCCCTCGGCGACATGCTTGGCGAGGAAGTAGTGGCCATCGCCGTAGGCGGCGACTTGTGGCAAGTGGGTGATGCAGAAGACCTGGTGACGGGTGCCAAGTCCGGCAAGTTTCTCGCCGAGGACCTGTGCGTTGCGGCCTCCCACACCGGTATCGACCTCGTCGAAGATCAGGGTTGGGGTGTGATCGACCTGTGACAGGACCGCCTTGAGGGCGAGAAGGATCCGCGACAGTTCGCCTCCGGACGCAGTCCGGGCAACTGGCTTCGAGGGTTCGCCCGGGTTCGGTGCGAAGTGGAACGCAACGGTATCAATGCCACCCTGGTCGCACCGCATGCGGGTTGCGTCGGTGCCGACGGGGACACCGCTGTCATCGGGGGTACGTGACAGGATTGTCTCGAAGGCACCCTTCAGTGACAGTGCGCGGAGTTCGGTCCCGATAGCTTCTGCGAGTCGGACCCCTGCACCGTGCCGGGCAACGGACAGGGCATCCGCATCCCGGCCCAGTTCCGTCTCGAGGGAGGCAATCTCCTCGTCCAGGGCTTGGCTCCGGGCGTCCCGGGTCACAAGGCCGGCGAGTTCGGCCTCGGCGCGCTCGGAGTAGCCGAGGATCTCTTCAATCGTCGGTCCGTATTTCTTCTGGAGGCTGGTAATGAGTTCGAGTCGCTGTTCGACCTCGGACTGGCGTTCGGGATTGAACTCGATCTGGTCAACGTAGGTCCGGACTGTCTGCGCGACATCGTCGAGGAACGCTTCGGCTTCGGCGAGTGTCGTTGCGGTCGGCGCGAGATCGGGATCGATCCGGACGAGGGATTCGAGGTCACGCGAGGCACGGGCGGTGAGATCGGTGGCTCCGTTGCGGTCAGAATCTCCGGTGAGGCGTGCAAGGACCGCTTGACCGAGTTCCATCAGGCGCCCGGCACTTGCGAGGCGGGTGCGTTCACGAGTGAGGGCGTCGTCCTCGCCGGGGTGGAGTTCGGCGCGGGCAATCTCGTCCACCTGGTAGCCAAGCATGTCGAGGCGTCGTGCGACTTCGCGTTCGTCCTGTTGCAAGGTACGTCGGGTAGCACGCAGGTTGGTGAGGTCACGCACCTGCCGGGTCACGCTTGCCCGCTGTTCGAGGAGGCCGCCGTAGCGGTCAAGCAGGTCACGCTGCGCCTCGGCACGCAGGAGTGAGAGGTGGTCATGCTGCCCGTGGATGTCAATCAGGGCGGCACCGACCTGGGCAAGGGTTCCGGCCGGGATCGTGCGCCCGTTCAACCGGGCGATGCTCCGACCATTGCGGCCAATCTCCCGGTGGAGGATCAGGTCGGTGGCGCGTGCGCCCAGGGTTGCGTCGACGCGGTCGCGCTGATCCTGTTCTACCGGTTCGTCGCCCCCGTGAGTGACGTCGCCAATGAGGTCGGCCAGTCCAAGGTCTTCAAGGATGGTCCGGACGGCGATGGACGTCTCGGCGTCCATGTCGAAGATTGCCTCGACGATGGCCCGCTCGGTCCCGGCGCGCACCACGTCCGAGGATGCACGTCCGCCAAGGACGCACCCGATGGCGTCGATGATGATCGACTTCCCGGCGCCGGTTTCACCGGTGAGGACGGTCAGGCCCGGTCCGAACCTCAACTGGGCGTATTCAAGCAACGCAAAGTTGCGGATCGTCAGTTCCTGCAACATGAACGGGTACCGTCCGCGCCAGTGTTCGAGGGGTGTGCGTAGAGTGTACGACCCGTGCCCCACGACCCCGCAAGATTGGCCCACGCCACCACTCGAACCGACCGTTCCCCTTGTTCCTTCACGCAATCCACTGTCCCCAGCTGGCGTTTTGAGCCGCGGTGGTGGAAGCATCATGGTTGTGTCGCGCAATGGTGGATGGGCCGGCGAGGGCGCCGGCGGTCTCGGCATGGCAGTGTGGCCCTCAGCCTCTCGCGGATAGCACGATAGGGAATTCCGAGACTGGATCAGGCAGTTGCGCGCCCGTTCCAGTCCGGTGACCCAGTGTCGTCGGTTGGTCGACCCCGCAGGCGTACTCCGGATGGCCCGAGTTCGCGCTGGAGGGTATCGATGAGTTCCGGGCACGCGTCCACCCGTTGGGCAATCTCGATCACCGTGGTCGCCGCGGTCGGGGAAGCGAACCGCAGTACCACCTTCATGTCCCCGGGGTAGTTGCGCAGGAGCGTGTCCAACCGCTGGAGGGTGCGGACATCCCGGTCTTCACGCATCTGGCGCTGCATCGTGAGGTCGAGGATCTCGACTCCAACCGGTAGCCACACCTCAGTGTCTCGGTCACCACGACCGGAGCCTTCTGGCGGTTGTGCCTCTGGAACGCTGGTTTGCGCACGTCCGCCAGGTGCGGGGGTCGTCATGGGAATCTCCGGGGCTGACACGTTTACTGAGGGGACGCTTGTGGCGTAGGCAGGTGCGCTGGCAGGTGCGCTGGCAGGTGCGCTGGCAGGTGCGGAGATGGTGTGGTCGGTTTGTCCCTTGTCCTGGCGCCTGGCGGGTACTTGCGTGGTTAGTGTGGGACTGACGACGTCCATCCCTGCCCACGGGTCATCCACCCATGGATCGCTATCGTCCCCGTGGCTGCCCTTCTCAGACGCTTCGCGGTCGGCTGGCTCCGAACCTCCGGACGCGACAGGCACGAGTGCCGGTGCTGCCACTTCGGCGACGACCGTGACCGGCGGTGACACGTCACGGGTACCAACCGAGACGGCGGTCTCCGCGATGACCGGGGTGGGCACTTCGCTGGGTTGGGCTTGGGCGGCCGTGGCGCGGGTCGCAGCTGAGCGAACGGGGGAACCTTCCCGTTGGGTCCGGCTTGCTGGGCGACTGCGCGCGGTCGTCGGTGTCGGAACGGTTACGTCGTCGACGGCGGTGTCAGGATCGAACGCCTCGACGCTGTCGCAGACAATCTGTGGAGTGTCGTTGCGTGCGTCAATCTTCCCCTTGATCAGGACGACGGAGTCCTCGACGAGGAGAGCCCGGGACTGCTGATAGGTGCGTGGGAAGACGACCAGTTCGATGGTCCCCGAGAGATCCTCCAGTTGCACGGCGGCCATCGTGTCACCCTTCTTGGTGGTGACCGGACGGACCGACGCGACGGATCCGGCGATCGTGACTGCCTCACCAACCATTTCGGCACTGATGGAGGCGATGGTGCAGGAACTCGCGGCACGCAGGGCGGCGGCTCCTGACGTGAGGGGATGTTCGCTGAGATAGAGGCCCAGGACTTCCTTCTCCCACGTCAGTTGCTGCCGGCGTTCGGGGACCGTAAGGGTGCGGATGACGACTGGTCGGTTGGTGGTTGCGACCGGGCCTGCCGGTTCGGCGCCGGCGAAGAGATCAAAGAGGGTTGTCTGGCCACTGATGCGGGCACGTCCGGCCTGTTGTCCGGCGCCGATTGCGGTGTCCAGACCGGAAATGAGCGACGCACGGTCACTGAACGCGTCGAGTGCACCGGCCTTGACGAGGCTTTCGAGGGACCGCTTGTTCCACTGCCGTAAGTCCAGCCGACTGCACAGGTCGGCGAGGTCGATGAATGGCCCGTGTTGCTCGCGTTCCTTGATGAGGCATTCAACGGCTGCATCGCCAACGAACTTCACGCCGGAGAGGCCGAACCGGATGGTGTGGGCGCCCTGACCCACCTGAGTTTCGCTGGATGAATCGGAACCGGAGGTGGCGGCTTCTGGCAGTTCCAAGGTGAATCCGTGGGCACTGCGGTTGACGTTCGGGGCACCGATGATGACCCCGAGGCGCCGGCACTCGGCAATGGCTTCTGCGACCTTGTCGGCGGTTCCAGCGACTGAGGTCAGGACGGCGGCCATGTACGCCGCTGGGTAGTTCGCCTTGAGATAGGCGGTCTGGTAGGCCAGGATGGCGTACGCGGCGGCATGTCCCTTTGGGAAGCCGTACCCGGCGAAAGGTGCGATGGTCTCCCACAGGGCGGAGATCAGTTCGTCGTTGTACCCCTTCTCGCGGGCACGGGTGCGGAACTTCTCCTGCTGTTCGGCCATCAGGGAGGCGATCTTCTTCCCCATCGCCTTGCGAAGGACGTCGGCCTCACCCCAGGTGAACCCGGCAATCTCGCGCACCATCATCAGGACTTGGTCCTGGTAGACGCAGATGCCGTAGGTCTCCTCCATGATCGGCTTGAGGACCGGGTGAAGGAAGGTGACCGGTGTCTGGCCGTTCTTGGCGGCGGTGAAGGCTGGGATGTTGTCCATCGGTCCCGGACGGTAGAGGGCGACGATCGCGATGAGGTCGCTGACCTTCGTCGGCTTCAAGCCACGGAGGCACCGCCTCATCCCGTCACTTTCCAACTGGAAGACCGCGGTTGTCTCACCTTCCCCAAGCATCTCGAAGGCGGCCCGCGCCATCGGGTCGGTGTCGTCGGTCGGGATGGTGTCGAGGTCCAGGTCGGTTCCTTGGAAGGTCTTGAGGATGGTCAGGGTCCGGTCGACGATGGTCAGGTTGGCGAGACCAAGGAAGTCCATCTTGAGCATGCCGGCCTGTTCGACGGCATTCATCGCCCACTGGGTCACTACGTTGTCATCACCCTTGGTACCGCGCTGCAACGGCACGTGATCGACGAGTGGGTCACGCGAGATGACGATGCCGGCGGCGTGGGTGGACGCATTCCTGGCGACGCCCTCGACACCCTCGGCGAGGTCGATGACCTCGCGGACACGTGGATCCGCCTCGATCAGTTCCTTGAGGTCGGGGGTCTCGCGTGCCTCGGCGAGGGTGGATCCAAAGGGGATGGCACGGGCAATGGGGTTCACCTCGGCAAAGGTGAGGCCAAGGGCGCGACCGACATCGCGGACGGCGGCGCGGGCGGCCATGGTGCCGAACGTGATGATCTGGGCGACCCGGTCGCGGCCGTACTTTTCCTGGACGTAGCGGATGACTTCCTCACGGCGGTCGTCGGCGAAGTCCATGTCGATGTCCGGCATGCCGATCCGCTCATCGTGCAGGAACCGCTCGAACATGAGTTTGTAAGCCAGTGGGTCGATGTCACAGACGCCCAGGCCGTGGATGACGAGTGATCCCGCAACGGATCCGCGGGGCATGGCCAGGATGCCCCGTTCACGCGCGAACCGCACGTAGTCGGCCACGATGAGGAAGTACAGGGGGTACCCGGTGCGATCAATGACCGACAGTTCATAGTCGAGGCGCGTCCGCTGTTCGTCGGTGACACGCCCATACCGTCGCTGGATACCCTCGAAACTGAGGGTCCGCAAGTATGACGATGGTGTCTCTCCGGGAGGCACTTCAAAGTGGGGGAGGTTGACTCGAGAGAAGTCGAGGGTAAGGTCGACTTGGTCCGCGACGAAGCGGGTATTCGAGAGGGCATCCTCCAGGCCGGTGAACTGCCGAAGCATCTCGGCGCCCGACTTCAGGTAGAACTCGCCGGTCTCAAGGGCCATCCGGTTCTTCTGGTCGACGGTCGCGCCGGTCTGGATGCACAACAGGACATCATGGGCCTTGTGATCAGCCGGGTGGACATAGTGGGCATCGTTGGCGGCGACGACGCGGAGGTCCAGTCCCCGGGCGAGCTCGACAAGATTGCGGTTGAGCGCGTCCTGACCGGAGAGGTTCTGGTTCTGGACTTCGATCAGGTACCGGTCGCGACCGAAGAGGTCGGCATACCACGACGCACTGCGTCGGGCGGCGTCGGTCTGGCCATCGAGGAGAAGCCTGGGAACCTCGCCTGACATGCACCCGGAGAGGGCGACCAGGCCATTGGCATGCCGTTCCAGAAGCGCGCGGTCAATCCTTGGCTTGTAATAGAACCCGTCAATGCTGGCAGCCGAGACTAGGCGGAGAAGGTTCCGGTAGCCGTCCAGGTCGCGTGCAAGGAGGGTGAGGTGGTAGGGACGGTCATCGACCTTCGGTTCGCGGTCGGTCATCGATCGGGGAGCGACGTAGACCTCGCACCCGATGATCGGCTTGATGCCTGCCTTGCGTGCCGTGGTGTAGAAGTCCATCAGGCCGTGCAGGTTGCCGTGGTCGGTGAGGGCGATGGCTGGTTGGCCCAGTGCCTTGGCGCGTGCCACGATGCTTGGAATGCGTCCGAGGCCGTCGAGGAGTGAGAACTCCGAATGCACGTGAAGGTGCACGAAGTCCGGTCCGCCGGCTTCGGGCAGGTCGGTGGTGGTCGTGACGCTGTCTGGACGACGGGCCATGGATCGTTGACACTCCAGATGGTGCGTGCAGGGTTGCGTCCGGCACTGGTTCGATGGAAACGGGTGTGAGAACCTTGGTGTGGCCGCCGCGCGGCGCCCGGCACTGGTCAGGTGTGGATGCTAGTGTGTCTGCGTGCGCGTCGGGCGGCAATGCATCGGTTTTGGCAGTCACATCGTAACGGGTTGGGGTCGGGCGGCAAGCGCGGTTCCGGTGTCGGGACCGTCCGATCACGAGGCTGCGGGAGAAGGGCACGGCGGATGGACGGCACGTTCGGATTGATCGTCGCGGGCGTGGTGATGGCCGTTATGGTCTACGTGGTTCCTCGGTTCCTTGGCACCAACACCGTGAATTGCACACGGTGCCGAGGGTCGGGACAGGTGAATGAGCACTGGCCGGACCCGTCGAAGCCGGGTGGTTGGCACCATGTGGAAGGCGAGTGCCCCAAGTGCAAGGGCAAGGGCCGGACCAAGATCTGAGTCGGCGGGCCGAGCTGTCTGGCTTGCCCACCGTCGGTGCCCCCAACGCACGCTGCCAGGCCGGTCACAGGGAAGTTGCGCCCAAACGCTTCACGTGGACCGGACTGTTTGGATAGACTTAAAGCCCGTGACAATTGCGCCCCGCCGGATCGGTCTGGTCCAGAGTGCTCATCGTCCTGAGGCCGCCGCCCTTACGTCCGTTGCGGCGCGTGCCGCACGCGCGGCCGGGGCGTCGGTTTGGGAGGCGCCGTCCTGGGATGATCCATCGGTTGCGGCCCGCCTTCCGGAGACGGACATTGTCCTTTGTTTCGGGGGTGACGGCACGCTGATCCGCGGTGCACGTGCCACGGCAGTTTTCGGGGTGCCGATCGTCGGCGTCAACCTTGGCCGGGTCGGGTTCCTGGCCGAATTCAGTCCGGATGAGATGCCGTCTGGTTGGGACGCCGTCCTGCGTGGTGACTTCTGGATTGAGGAACGGGTCACCCTGCACGTTGAACACCGGAGGAACGGTGAACACGTTGGGTCTCATCTGGCGGTCAACGACGCAATCATCGGACGCGGACGTACCAACCGCATCGTGCGCCTTCACACGTGGGTCGACGGGCAGTACCTGACCAGTTTCGCGGCCGACGGGCTCCTGGTAGCAACACCGACCGGGAGCACTGGATCGAACCTGGCGGCGGGTGGCCCGATCCTGCCACCAGACATGCCCGCGTTGGTGATGGTTCCGATCCTGCCCTTCGTCAGTTTCCGGAACCCGCTGATCTTTGGCACCACAAGCCAGATCGATGTGCAGGTAGTCCTCGGTCCGCCAGTCAGCGAACAGGAGGCGGTACTTTCCATTGATGGCGGGTACGCGGAGCCGGTCGAGGACGGGGACCGCGTCTCATTCCGTGGCAACGACTTGCCAAGCCGTTTTGCGCGGGTCCGGCCTCGGAACTACTTCCATGCGTCCCTGGTGCCGAAGTTGCAACGTGGAACCTTGTTGACCCCGCTGTCCCCGGATACTCCATCACCGGGCGGGACACGGTAGGGCGGTCCCGGCCTGGGAACGCGCGGTTCCGGCATGGATAGGGGCACCCTCGCCTCGCGTGCGCGCGACGCCCTGCGCGACACGCCTGCGGGCCTTGCTACGGCCGACCTGACCGTGCGCCTCTTCGGGATGGCGTCGATGCGGTTGCCGGCCCTTATTTCGCAAGTTGGTGAGTTGCTCGCCCGATTGCTCGCCCGCGGGGAGGTCGTCCAGGTTGGCGATGACCGCTGGATCGCTGCGGACGAGGCGGTAGTTTCCCGGGATGACCCTCCCGCCGGAAGCGGCGACGGGCACGACGTCCCGGATGTGATCTCGACGATGCCGGTCGTTGGTGGTGACCGGGATTTTGCCGTCCTAGCGGTGCTTGCTGCGGGAATGATCCGAGGTGTCGAACGTATTCTCGAGGTTGCAGTGGTGCGCGTGACGGACGGCAATCCGGTGCTGAACTGGTCGACGCTCGTGAACCCGGATCCGGCCTCGTCGGGAATGGTCCGGTTGCCCCGGACGGTACTCGAACGCGCTGGCCTGGAACCAGATGCATTCGAGGATGCGATGCCGGTGGGGTTGGCGATCACCGAAGTCGCATCACTGCTTGAGGGAGCGGTGGTAGTCGGGCATGGTGTCGGTGCAACCCTCGACATGCTCTCGCGGGTTGCGCGGTGGCACGGTGTCCCGACGCCTTATCGGCGCGGGATGGTGTGGGTTGACACCGAGGCCCTCGCGCGGACAGTACTGCCCAGCCTGGTTCGCCCGTCTGTGGACCGTGTGGCACTGGCACTGGGGGTCCCGCCGGTCCGGCGTGACCGGGCATCCCTCCGGGCACCCCAATTGGCCATGATCCATCGGGCACTGCGGGAACGGGTGGGGGGGCGGCAGGGTCACCTGCCGACGAGTGGCCTTCCCGGGGGGACCCAGGCGCCGGTCATGCAGGCCGTGGGACGGTTGCCGGATGCCCCGGGTGTCTACACGTTTCTTGACGATACCGGTGCGCGCCTCTACGTCGGCAAGGCCTCTTCCCTGCGTACGCGGGTGTCGCAACACTTCGCAGGCGCGGGATCATCGGCACGAGGCGATGCCCTGCTCGCGCGGGTCGCAACCATCACGCATCAGGTGACAGAGACCGAACTGGATGCGGTGATCGCGGAACAGGCATCCATCTCCAAGTGGCGTCCACCGTACAACGTGCAGACAACCACGCACGCCGGACCTCCATATCTGGTGCTTGATGGTGGGATCTACCCTCGTATCCGGGGCGCCCTTTCGCCGCTGAGCCGACCAAGCGGTGCCGATCGAATTGCACCTGGGGGCGACGGGGCTCTCGGGATGGTATTCGGGCCATACCGAACCACGAGTGTCGCCCGACACGTCGCTCGGGTTGTTACCAGGGTCTTTGGGGTTCGGCCATGCGCACGCATCCTGCCCGCACGTCGCGCATTGATGAGGGTTCCCTGTCTCCTGCATGGTCAGGGAATCTGCCCGGCCCCATGCGCCCCGTACATCTCGCCAGAGGCCTACGCCATCATGGTCGGCATGGCGATCAGGTGGCTGACCGACGGCCGTGAAGTCACCGTTGATGCAATCGACAATCGACTTCGGACCCTCGGGCGCGACGCTGCGTCCGCGGCCCCGCCGGTCCTGGCCGGGTGGGAACGCGAGTGGCTGTCAGAGGTGCGTCGGCGACTTGCACGCGTGCGGACTGACGAACGCCCGGTGGCGGGAATTGCCCGTGGTGCGGATGCGTACCTGGCGTGCCGGTTGCATTGGTTGGTTGGCCGCGGATTCGTTGTCTGGCACGTCCGGGGTGGGCGTGTCCTGCATCGACGGGTGTGGTCACCGGATGCCGAGCTAGTGGTTGTGAACCCAGACGACGACCCAATGCTTGCACCAGACCCGGCGCGTGACACGATGGTGATGCGATGGGTTCAGCGGCACACGGGGCTTCCGGAACTGCTGGTTCTCGACCCGGACACCGCCGGTGACCGGGGTGTCCTGGGAACCATTCTGCGCAATTGGCTCGATCGTGTGGATCGCGAAACCGGGCCGTGGGTTTCGGTCGGTCTGGGTGGCGATCCCGAGTTCGATGAGATCGGTGGGATGACCAGCGCAGAGTGAATGGTGGTCTCGTGGATCAGGCGGCGTGCGGGATGCGTAGCGCATTCATGAGGCGGGCGTAGAAGCGCAAGTTGTGCAGAGTGGCGAGGCGCCAAGCACTTGCATCCTCGACCTTGAACAAGTGGCGCAGGTAGGCCCGCGAATAGCGGCTGCACGTCGGGCAGTCGCACCCTTCATCAATCGGGCCGAAGTCGTTCGCGTGTTTCTGGTCGAGAATGTAGTGCGTATCGAAGAAGTCGTCATCGGGTCGTGGCCGGGTGGCCGGAAACCCGGGCCGGTAACGGTAGAGTCGGCCATGCCGGGCATCGCGCGTGGGTAGGGTGCAATCGAAGATCGTGTAGCCGAGGGCGTGCGCGCGGACCACATGATCGGGCCGCCCGATGCCGAGGGCATGCAGGGGTGTGCCTGGGGGAAGCGCCTCGGCGACAGCGGAAAGCATGTCGGTACGCAGGGCGCCTTCGGGCGTGAGGGGCCATCCGCCATATCCGAAGCCGTCGAACCCAATCTGGGCGAGGGCACGTGCACACTCGGCACGAAGGGTTGCCGAACCGCCTCCCTGCACGACGGCGAAGAGGAGTGGGCGGACGGGCGGCTCTTTTTCTTTATCCGGCAACGGTGCCGACCGGCGGGCCGCCCGCGGTATCACCAGTTTGTCGAAGGTTTCCTTGCACCGGGCCGCCCACCGGATGGTCCGTTCAACGCTGAGGACCTGTTCGGTATCGAGGTCACCGGCATCGGTGCAATCGTCCAGGCAGAATAGGACATCACTGCCGAGTTGCAACTGTGCCTGGATGCATCGGTCGGGCGACAGGACAACCTTTTCCCCGGTGGTAGGTTCCTTGAAGATGACTTCATGCGGACGGATCACGCCGGCTGCGGGGTTCTGGCGGATCAGTGAATAGACTTGGAATCCGCCTGAGTCGCTGATGACGGGACCATCCCATCCCATGAACCGGTGGATGCCTCCGGCCAGTTTGACGAGGCGGGTGCCCGGCGTGCGCATGAGGTGGAAGGTGTTGACGACGATCCCATCGATCCCGACGGTTCGAAGGTCGGTGCTATCAATGGCGCGCACCGTCGCGCGGGTGGCGTCGGGCAGGAAGCACGGAAGTGCCAGGTTGCCATGCCGGGTAGGAAGGACTGTCGGTGGGAGGACCGCCTCGGGATGGTCGGTGGTGTTCATTGGACCACCGGTGCTGGTGGTGCCTTGCGCGTCAGGAGGTAGCCGAGTTCGTCGGGCAGGCGCAGTTGGGCCACGTGCCACGGCAGACCGGCAACAAGGTTGTCGAAAGCCTGCCGGTAGGTCGCCCGCATTCCCCGGTCATTGCCCCCCAGTGACTGGACGGGGTAGGTGACGATCACGCGGTTGGCGTGCAGGGTCTCGAGGAGTCGGCGTGAGGTGCCGACCCGGACTTGTTCGAGGCAGGGAACGGCCTTGAGGAGCAGGACGACATCGGCGGTCTCGGCGGTGTCCTGACCCCCGATATCGCGCACTGTGGCCGACCCGGCCTGTCCCCATGCCTCCAGGAAGGCCTTCACGATCGAGACGAGACGGCTATCGACATCATAGGCGTCGTACCGGCACGTGCGAGGCAGTCCAAGCCACGGGATCATCAGGGGGTTGAGTCCACAGGCGAGATCGAGGATCCGTGCCGGTGTTTCTGCCTTAACCCGCCCGCCCTGAGCGATTGACTCATCGCTACCGGTGGCACCGTGAATCGCCTCGCGCAGCCGCGGCGCGATCAGGTCATGCACCGGCAGCCGTTCGGCGGTCGAGGCATGCCCGTACATCAGGGAGATTGCCAGGGTTCGCAGGGCATCTTCGTCACCGGCCGCCGCACGAAGGGCTTCGGCGGCATCACGCGGGGCGTGCAGGGCGGGCGTGTAGGCGTTCGCGATCTGGTGCAACTTGCGTTTGACACGGGCCACGGCCTCGTCGTGCCGACGAACCTTCGGGGCTTC
>CAMDTO010000046.1 GCA_945907765.1 Thermoflexus hugenholtzii JAD2
AGGTGCAATTTGGCGAGGATGTTTCGCAAGTGATTCTTCACCGTGTATTCGGAGATCACGAGCTTCGAGGCAATCTCCTTGTTCGTGAGACGCTGTGCCACGAGCTCAAGCACCTCTTCTTCACGCGATGACAGGGCATCAAGCGCGTCGATGGCCGACGCAATTCGTGTCTGCCGTAGGTTCCAGTCCAGATTTCCATCCTGTGGGATCTGGTTTGGAAGATCACGAAGCGCTGCTGGACTGGCGGGCGACAAGTGTCCGGATGGAGGATTGACCGGTCCTGAGCCCGGGCCTGCGATGGTCGTGCGGGCAAACTCCTTGAGGATGCGGGTTGCTACGCCACGGGTCATCGGCGCTTCCCCAAGGGCGAGACCACGTAGGAGTCCCAGCATCTCGGTCGCGCGGATGCTCTTGACGAGGTATCCCTGTGCGCCGGACTTGATCGCCTCAAACACCGTTTCATCGTCCTCGTGAACGGTCAAGGCCACGACCGTCACGATGGGCAGCTCGCGAGCGAGCGTCCGGATCGCTTCGAGACCGCCGATACCGGGCATGTCGATATCCATCAGCACAAGATCCGGGATCAGGGCATGGGCAAGGTCCAGAGCCTCCTCACCGGACGACGCTTCGCCGACCACCTCGAATTCATCTTCGTACGAGAAGAGGCGGCTCATGCCATCGCGGAACAGGGCGTGGTCATCAACAAGTAGGACGCGGAATGTTGGCGCGACCTGCTCCCCGTTCAGCACGGACGTGGTGTCAGCGGTCATCGTGTGCGCTCGACCGAGGTGGGTCGCGACAGCGCTTCGTTCAGCGGCGCCGGGACTTCGAAATCGTCCGGTGCTCCGTGGTCAACACCCGGGACCGATGCGGCAATGACGGTTCCCTCGCCAGGTCTACTGGTAATGCTGAGCTTCCCGCCCATCGCCTCAGTCCGTTCGCGCATCATCATCAGTCCGAAGTGGCGTCTGCCAGATTGTTCGGGGATCAATGCCCCGGCCGGGTCGAACCCGCATCCGTTGTCGGCAATCCGCACGTGCCAGTTGGTGTCCTGAGCTGAGATTGTGACACTCACTATCTGGGCATGCGCGTGCTTCCTTATATTTGTCAATGCTTCCTGGGTGACGCGCAGCAAGTGAAGTTCACCGCCATCGGGAAGGTCCGGTACCGCCGTGGTCCCGTCGGGAACACGACCGATGTTGAAGCGTGCGACGATCCCGGTTCGGGCGCCGAAATCCTCGGTGTAGACCCTCAGCGCATCGATCAGGCCCCCGATGCCTGGGGCTGGGTTGGTTCGGAGCCCGGCAATGGCTTCTCGCACTTCCGCGTTCGCGACGTCGCCTGACGAGCGCATTCCCCTAAGTTCGGCCAGTGCCTCGGTTGACCTGCCTCGGTCGACCAGGCTTTCGATGGTGTCGACCCGGACTAGAAGATATGCAAGAACTTGGGCGATGCCGTCGTGCATTTCCCGGGCCAGACGGTCCCGTTCTTCCAGGACGGCAACCCGTTGGGCATCACGCGAAAGTTCCTGGAGGCGTCGGTTCCGTTCGATGAGGCCCTCTTCCATCTTTTGAATGATCCCGAACGAAATGCGGGCGAAGCCGAACGAGATCGCCAAGACCAGCAAGACAGCAATCAAGGTGCCAAGGGAATTCGGGAGGTCAGTTGTCAGGAAGGAGTGGCGGACCGTCTCGAAGATGCCGGCACAGACTGCGGGAACCAGGACGGTCAGCCATTTCAGGATCCGCAGGCGCCCATGGCGCGTAGGCACCGAGATCGCCGGCACACGGGTTCTCGTGTATGGCGAGGCAACCCGCTCACCCCGACGATTGGGTGCCGTCGACGAAGTCGCGCGCGTCCATGAGACCGCGTCCACGGTATTCCCGGGCGAGCCATTGGCCACTGGACGCGCACCGATCGTCACGGGCCGAGTCTACTTCGGTTGGCCGACCGGGCGATTTCCGGACCGCCGACCGATGACGAACGCTGCAACCGATGTCGCGATACCAAGGATACCCGCCCCAATGCCGGCCATTGCGAGGGTCTCGGACGACGCAACCCGTTCTGACAGGGCGGTCGCGATCGCCTCCGCTTGGATGGCCCGGTCTTCGGCGCGCTTCGCGATTGCTGAAACTGAGGCCGGAGCCAGCACGACGTCCGGGAACTGGAGCTTTTCGATCGGCTCGACATCGCTAAATCGTCCCGGGCCGCTCTCGAACACTTCGTTCACCGATACTCCGCCGATCGTCCCAGTGAAGGTGAACAGGTAGCTGCCGGCCTTGGTTGGAATGATTTCGGCGGTGTAACCCCCCGGCACCCCGAACCGAGCGTGGAGGGGAAAGTCCTTGGGTTGACCTCCGCCGAAGGCGATCTTGGCCTTGAGCGTCTTTTCCGCATCGAGTACCGCTTCGCCGTTATCCGAGCGTGTGATCTTGAGGTCGATGCCGTTCGGTTCGCCTACCAGGGCCGGTTCGCCGATGAACCCGACGAGGAAGGTGTAGGGACCTATTGCACGACGTTCATGCGCGAGGGCGCTTGTGGCGCCGGAAAGTGGAAGCAGGCACGCGATGGCGAGCAACGCCCCGGCCAGGCGGGCGACGATGGTGTCGGTCATGCACCAAGTATCGTCCCGCGCCGGACGAATGGGTAGGACCATCTCTGGACTATCGATTGGGTGGCGCCCCAAACGTGTCCCGATTGGGCAGATCACGTCGGCACCTCGGGATCGCTCTCGCCCACGTTGTTTTGTCACCCGACATCGCGACAGGTTTCGGGACATGCCCGGTGTTCAAGGATGTAGTGCTGGAGGTCCCACCGAGTCGCGACCTGCGAAAGCCTGACGGAGGCAGCGCTGACGTTCTGGCTTATCCTGCCCCGTTACCTTCACTGGTCGACCGGGCCTGATCGTTGGCGGCCGTTCGCCCAAACCGGCGAGGGCCCATCACCATCCGCCAACGTGCCAGACCGCGCCTGCGCCGCCCTCGACCCCGAGGCCACCGGCAGCTGCAAACCCCGTTACCAACTTGCCATTTCAAAGCCCCTGGCAATGTAGTTGGTAACCACGGTGCAAGTCGTGCATAAACTTCAGGAAACTACCAGCTTGATCTTGGTATCTACCTGTGATGACCCAATGTGGGCAGTAGGTCTTGGTGTTCAATCTTGGTGTCTTGAAGATTGACCAGCCAGTGGATTCATCCTCCGTTGGGAGAGAACACTTCACGGCTAATGGGTTGTGAACTCTGCGACCTCGGGTCCCGGAAGGTAGGATGACGCACTGGAGTCGCGTTAATCGGGTGCGTTTGCGGCCCCGGCCAATTTCCGCAGCGTGCACCCGACCAATTTGAGGAGATGTCTGGAAAATGGCGACAACTAGCGTCATCGGAGACACTCCGTTAGACAAGCCGACTAGATCGATGCGAGCATCCCTAGTTAATTCGATTGTAATTGTCTTCTTTATTGTGTGTGCGTGGATCTTCGCAGCACAGTATTTTCCGCTGGATGAAAACCGAGCTGGTGGTCCCGGAGAGTTCGTATCCGGCGTCGCAATTCAGTGGTTCGTAGCAGACACCGTAGGGCGGTTTGGAGAATTTCCCCTCTGGAACCCGTACATCAGGACGGGACTCCCTTACATCGGTAATCCATACATCAGCATGTTCAATCCGTTCGTGTTGGTGCCACTTGGAATGCTAGGACCGACGAATGGTGCGAAAGTCGCCGTTGTTCTTTCCATGGCGATGGCCGGATCGGGCCAGTACTGGCTCGGCCGGGTCCTTGGCCATGGTCGAACGGTGGCGCTTGCTAGCGGTGTACTGGCGCTTTGCGCCGGGAGCATCTTGGCCCCTGTGGGCAGCGGTTTCTCATTCGCCGCTCCAATTCAGCACGCGTGGATCGCAGCTGTGCTGGCGAGCTTCATCATGGTTCTCGAGCGTAGGTCTCCTCGAAATCTTGCAATCGCCGCGATGTGCAGCGCCGTCATGTTCATGACAGGGTTTCTGTACTACTGGATTGGAATCGGGTTTATTCTCATCATCTTTATGTTTGCAGAGATTATAACAAAATCGAGAAACATGCTCGCAGCAATAGAGTCCGTGAAGCACAATGGAATCACATTAAGTGCTTACGCTGCGCTCACAGCACTTCTGATAGCACCACAATTCCTACCTCTTGTGGAACTGATGCCGTACATTGAAAAGCCAATGGACGTAAGTGGTTCGGGGACACTCCCGCCGCTGGTAACTTTGTTTGGTTTTGTTGTGCCAGATCGTCAATTCTGGGCCAATGGATTATTCGGAGCGAGTCCTATTGGTTGGGCAATATATTACAGTTATATTGGAGCGACGGTCTTCATCTTTTCGCCGTTCGCTGTTGGCGCGTACCTTCGTGGTCGGACACGTTATCTTCCTCATCTTCTGGCAAGCTTTGTTGCCATGATAATTCTTTCTTCAATTCATAAAACTGCGTTCAAAATACTGCTTGAAATTTTCTCGTTTATGCAACAATTCAGGTTCTGGGGAAGTTTGGTTGCGGTGGCAACCATCGTGCTTATTCCGATATTGATGGGTGGTGCGGACTGGTTGTGGAAGGCAGTTGTTTCGGGAAGTGTGCCCGGGGACATCATGCTTCCTGACTGGCGATTTCAGGTTGTCACCGGAGCGTCAGGTGGCGACACGCAAGAAGTCGTACGTACTCGGCAGTTCAACTTGGCGCGCGCCGGAGTCACCGCCGGTGTCGTCTTTGCCTTACTGGGAGCGGTTGCGGACCCGTGGCAGGCAAACAAGGGCATTCTGAACACGCCGCCATGGAACCGATCGGAGAATGAAGTATTTTCGTGGGTTCGGTCTCAGGAACCCGGGGCGCTCTTGATCAATGCAAACTCGATGATCTATAGCCTTGCTTCTTCCTCACAGATGAGCAACGAACTCACCGTGATTGACTCCGTATTTCCGATGACACTTCGGGCGAACCGGGTTCCCACCAAGGATGTATTGACGCCTGCGCCCCGATATGCGTTGATCTTGCCGAACGCACCGACAAATGCCCAAATGAAGCCCATCCGCCAGTTCAGTGGTGGATGGGTCTACGGGTTGCCTCTTGGACTGCCGTTCGCATTCGTCGCCCGCGACGGTAAGGTTCCGTTCGGGCCAATTGAGGTTGGCACCGCTGCTGTCGCGAGTGGGGACGTCATTGAGGCGCGAGCAAGCTTCAAAGGCCCAAACCGCATAGTAGTGAAAGTCCCAACGTCGACGTGGACCGTCACGGATGGTCCGGGACAGGGCGTGGTCGTAATGCAAGGCTGGATGCCGGGGTGGCGCGCACGCGCTGAGGCTGGCCAGGACCGATTGGTTCGCCCGATTGGACAGTTCATTGAGATTGTCGGGGCACAACCGGGTGAGACAGTCATCCTGAATTACCTTCCGACAAGCTTTGTCATCGGCACGGTGCTTGGGTTCCTGGGACTTGGGCTTTTCGCGGTTTTCGTTGCTGTCCCTGAGTCTTTGCTCGAAACTACCTTCGGCCAATGCAAGTCCAGGCTTTTCGGGATCCAGTCGGGTTTCCCCAAGTTGACTGATGAGGGACTGGATGAGGATTTGCGAGGTACTTCAATGCCTGTGCCCCTACCTCCGAGACCGAACTCGGATCGCACCGTGTAGAGGTCGAATCGGCGAGTGCGTTTAACGTAATGTAGGGTGTCACGCTATCGCTTTCGTCGCCCCGCGACAAGCGAGGCGCCAGTTACTTGCTTTTCGTGACCACTGCCCGGTAAATCTCCGCCGTTTTCTTGGCAGTAATTTCCCACGTGAACTCAGCAAGCACACGCGCTCTACCGTTCGCGCCCCACGTGCGCAGACGAACCCGGTCGGAAAGTGCTTCGTTGAGGCCCCATGCGATATCGGACGAGTTGCCTCCATCAACGTGCAAACCCGTCTGGTCGTCGCCAGATGGGACGACCTGTTCGCGAAACCCGACCACACCGCGCGCACCGGCAACACATGCCTTGCCGATGGCCATTGCCTCGAGGGTCACAATCCCGAATGGTTCATAGGTCGACGGAAAGAGTCCCACGTCGCACATTTCGAAGTGGACGATCCGTTCGTGTTCACTGACCAGTTCGGCGCGCATGTGCACTTGTCTACTGACGCCAAGGTCCGCGATGCGGGTCCGCATTGGGCCCTCCATCTGGCCGGCCCCGAGGACGACAAGGTGCGCGTCAGGGTTCGACGCAAGAACTGCCGGTACTGCTTCGATCATGGGAAGGACGCCCTTTTCGGGCACGAGCCGTCCGACATACAGGATCACGGGCACTCCACTGGGAATGCCATACCGTGCCCGTAGGGCGTCGGTTTCGGCGGTCGTGGCAATCCCGGGTCGGTAGCGTTGCGGGTCGACACCGTTCCATACCGTGTGAATCTTCCCGGCGTCCCATCCGTGCACGATCAGGTCCCCGCGCATCGCGTGTGACACCGTGACGATTGCGTCGGCGTGATGTGCCATAGATGCCTCGAAGTCGCGCACTGACGACGACCCGCCGCCATCTGGTTGCCGACCCCATTCGGCGCTGTGGATGTGGAAGACGACCGGCACCTTTCGGTCCTTTGCCAGGCTGAGGCCGGCTATTGCCGAAAGCCAGTCCTGGACCGCGATGACGTCAAGACCTTCGGCAAGTCGGGTCTCGCCGGTCGCCTGCAGGTTGAATGTGATGAGGTCCGACAGGTAACCGCCCCAGTTCCGGAGGTCATCGTTGAGCAGGTGGGGGAAGACCCCAGTGATATCGAAAAGCGGCAATCGTCGGACATGAACGCGCGGGTGAGGCACCGGCACAACGGTCTTTGGCCAGCCGACCTGTTCTGGTGACCAGACGTGCACGTCGTGACCGAGGTCAGCCAGTGCCGTCGTGATGCACTGGCTATATGTGCCGAGGCCCCCGACGATGGTGGGGGGGAACTCCCAGGTGTGATGGGCGATGCGCATCGGCGCCTCCTTCATGACCAGCAATGCTGCGGTCGTCGATCAGCGAGTAGCAGGGAAGACCACCTGAACCGGCTTGCCACGAAATGACCCAGTCGTGCGGCGGGTCCTCATCTAGGCTTCGATGCCAGGTAGTCGAGCTTGCCGAGGAGGTTTGCGATGACCCGGTTCCACGTGAACAACGCTGCAGTCCGTCGGGCCTCTTCGCGGATCGGACCGAGCCATTCCGGATGTGCCATCAGATGCCGGACTGCACCGGCCAGTTCCTCGGCGTCGTCGGTCTCGATGGCCAGGCAGTTCTGGAAACTGATTGCGTAGTCCTCGCCGGTTGCCCCGACAACGGCAATTCCGCCGGCACCCATCACTTCAAGTCCGACGATGCCGAAGGGTTCGTGCCCGCTGTTTGCCAAGACGGCGTCGGCCGCGCCGTAACAGGCCCGCTTGAAGTCATCACTCAGGAAGAACCGCAAGTTCAGGACATCTGCATCGCGCGACGCTTCGTCTAGGGCGCGGACCGCAGCCCAGTCGTCGCCCCGGGGCGCCGTGACGTCCTTGACTACCAGGCCTCGTCGATAGGCGTGTGCAAGAACCTGCCCACCGTGTGGTTCGATGCCGCCTCGCACGACCAATCTGACCCGATGTCCACTGCGCTTCAACCGGACGGCAGCTTCCACCGCCTGCATCCACCGCTTGTCAGGGTCGAACCGTCCGATCTTGAAGAGGAACGGTGCCCCCCCAACCCCTTTGCGAATTGCGTCGGTCATGCGGTGGTCAGGTGGGGCGAGGAAACGGTCCGGAATACCGTTCGGGATCACGAGCGGGTTAAGGCCAAGGGGCCACATCAGGTGCTTCATGTAGCGACTGACTGTGGTGATCGTCGAGACGAAACTGAGGCGGGTCCAATTTATCTGCTTGAACGCGAACGTGTTATTTGCATTCCATAGCAAGAGTGCATGATTGCGCAGACCGACAGAATAGAGGAGGTCACTGGTTCGCCAGGTCGCCTCGGCGGTGTGCCATTCCTCGGCGAGCACCGCGACGGTCCTGCCCTGCGCAGCCGCCGGTGCGACGATGTGATCGGCAACAAACCTCGGCACGCTGTCGTTGAAATCGCGGACCTTGAGGTACTCGCCGTCGTACACCCCGTTCGGGTGGCTTCGACTGATCCACTGGGACCACCGGTACAGGTGGAGGTTTCCGTGGAATTGCTCTTCGTGTCCCGGCAAGTTCGGATCACCGACAAAAATGAGGTGCGTGCGGAACCCGCTTTCGGCGAGGGCTTGGGCGAGTTCGGTCACCCGCACACCTAGGCCACCGGCCATCGAATAGGGTTGATCCGGCCCCTCGAAGCTGAGGAGGACAACTTCCAGGTTGCCGGGATTGAACCCAGAACCTATTTGCGCACTAACGGACGAATGATCGGTACTCGACATTTCATGGTCTCGGTTGGGGTGGCTTTCATGGTTCACGGCGCCATCCACTGCATGGTTGCCACCGTCACCAGTGGCTGCGGATACTTCTTGGTCGTCTGGCGACGCATTCAACACTGGCGTGATGGTTGGGCGGTCGGCATCCAGGCGATGGGTATCCGGCGGTTCAGCAATTGGCGTTTCCGGAATGGGTTCTTTCGCCTCTGGCCGACGCCCTGCACCCGAACGCATTCGGTTCTTCGAGATACGACTGGGCACTGATCGGTCAGAACTACCCGCGGGAAACACAGCGTCCACCGCTGGCTGACTCGTAGTCGTGAGGTCCGGGTCTGTCGAAAGCGTCGTAGCCATTTTGACAGTGCCTCCCGCGCCCGAGGCAACCCTTGTGACCTTCCGCGTTGCTGCCGGTCCAGTGATCTGGGAAGCAGCCGTCGGAGCGGAGACGCGACGCCGGCTCGGTGTACCTGACTGGATTGGGGCGATCTGTTTGGATGGGTCGGAACTTGTCAGGGTCGTGCTTCCTGTCTTGTGTCGGGGATCAACCCACGTCGAGACCTTGCACCCTGGATCCCATGGAGCGTTCCCTTTGTGAACCCGCAAGGCCCTTCTCACGGACCCCTCACGCGATAGTGGGGGGATTTCGAAAGGACTTCTGGTTGCTAGAAGTTCATCATCAAATCGCGTCAGTTTGGGCCGGATCGTTGAACATGACCATGGCCCAGTGTAACCAGTGAACACCGATTTTCAGGACTGCGGGATGAAATCGCGTGAGCATTCGGGAATGGCTGACCTGTCCGCGCGATGCAGGGGATTTGAGGCGTCAGTCGTTAGAGGGTAGATGTCAACGCGCCCATCGACGGATGTTCCACGCAGGGAGGGCGGGCAAATCGTGCGTGCGGGCACGTTGCTTTTCATCGGCTTGCTAGCGAGCCGATTGCTCGGTGTAGGGCGTGACGTGGTCATCTCCGCCCAGTTTGGAACCTCCGGCGACCTTGACCTTTATATCGCCGCCTTTCGCATCCCGGATCTGATCTTCACGCTGATCTCTGGTGGGGCGCTTGGTTCGGCGCTTGTACCGGTGTTCGCGCGCGCGTGGGATCCCGGGCCTGGTGGGGATCGTCCTGATCCCGCCTACCTTGATCGCCTGGCTCGAACCGTCCTTACCGCGGTGACCCTGATTGCGTCCGTCGCTGCGGTGACGGCGATGGTGCTTGCTTCCAGCCTTGTCGAAATCATCGGGGCTGGCTTCGGGCCGGATGCACGATTGCGGCTTGTGGACCTGGTTCGCCTCATGCTAGTCCAACCGGTCTTTCTTGGCGCCGGGGAGGTCCTGACCCGGTACCTCAATGTCCGGGGTCACTTTGCGGTAACGGCCTTCGCGCCAGCGGTCTACACCTTGGCAATCGTTGTCGGCGCGGCTGTTTTTGGTCCAGTGCTTGGCACGACCGGCCTCGCAATGGGTGTCGTGACGGGTGCGTTCGGGTTCCTGGCGGTGCAGCTGGTCGCATCACTGCGACTCGGCATCGGCCGGTCACCGGCAGGTGCCAACGGCCGGTCAGTGCGGGCAGACCTCCGGGAAATCTTCACCCTGATGGTGCCCCGCCTGGTCGGCCAGGGGGCGGTTCAACTCAGTTTTGTGGCCACGACACGGCTCGCGACCTACTTGCCGTCGGGTCGGGTTGCGTCCCTGAATTACGCCTGGGCGCTCATGATGCTGCCACTTGGGGCGTTTGCGATGACGCTTGCGAACGCTGCGTTTCCGACGTTTGCTGCACAGGCCGCGCGGGGAGACCGCGACGCCCTTGCGACAACCGGCCGGCAGTCGATGGCAACCATCCTCTGCGTGATGGTTCCGGCGACAGCGGTCGTGGTCGTCTTTGGGGCCCTCGGCATCGAGGTGCTATTTGCTCGTCGTGCGTTCACGGCTGAGTCAGTTGGACTTACGGCGTCCGCACTCGCGGCGTACGGCATCGGGTTGCCAGCGCACGGGATCCTTGAGGTGCAGATGCGCCTTTCGTTCGCCTTGAGGGACACGCGAACTCCCGTGGTGATTGGCGTGATCGCAATGGGTGCACATGTCTTGCTGGCGCTAATCCTTGTCGAACCGCTGGGCCATGTCGGTATTGCCCTCTCACTCAGCGTTGCTGCCACCCTGGAAGCTATCCTTCTCGGCGTGGTTCTCCATCGCAAACTACCGGGCCTTCACACCAGCGCACTTGGCGACACGACGGTGCGGGTTCTCGTTGCCACAATCGTGGCGACTGGCGTCGCCTTGGGGATTCAGGATCAGTTCCTATCAGACGGGCTACCAGTTGTCCTTCGTGCGGTCACGGTTATCGGACTTTTTGGAGTCACGTACTTGGCTGCGGCGGCAATTCTGCGGGTACGGGAACTTGGGGTCATCTACGAGACGCAGGTTCGGCCACGCCTCGCACGGGCGAGGGCATCGGGCTGATCAAGGATCGGTTCGGGCTAATCCAGATCGTTTCAGGATGGTCCCGCCGGATACCGTTCCGAGGCGGTTTATACTGCATCAGTGATTCCTCGCGAACGCATCCGAAACTTTTGCATCATTGCGCATGTTGACCACGGCAAGTCAACCCTCGCTGATCGCCTCCTCGAGGTGACCGGGACGATTTCCAAACGCGATCTCACCGAGCAGGTCCTTGACCAGATGGACCTCGAGCGTGAGAAGGGCATCACGATCAAGGCGAAGGCCGTTCGGATGCTGTACCGCGCGCTGGATGGCCTGGACTACCAACTCAACCTGATCGACACTCCCGGCCACGTCGACTTCGCCTATGAAGTCAGCCGGGCATTGGCGTCTTGCGAAGGTGCGTTGCTCGTCGTGGATGCGGCTCAGGGCATTGAGGCCCAGACGCTGGCGAATACCTACCAGGCAATCGAACACAACCTCTCAATCATTCCCGTCATTAACAAGATTGACCTGCCCTCGGCACAGCCGGAACACGTCGCCGATGAGGTCGAGCGAGTAATTGGACTGGCGCGCGAGGACTGCATCATGGCCTCGGCGAAGACCGGGGTCGGCACCATCGAAATTCTCGAGGCCATCGTCAGGCAGGTTCCCGCACCAGTCGGTGAAGCGTCGAAGCCTGTGCGTGCACTTATTTTCGACAGCCACTACGACACCCACAAGGGTGTGGTGGCGTACGTCCGGATGATCGATGGGCAGTTGAGGGCCGGCCAGAAGATCGTGATGATCCAGACCGGTATCACTGCCGACCTGCTTGAAGTAGGTGCGTTCCGGCCAAAGGGTGTTCAGGAAGCGAGTCTTGAACCCGGTGAGGTGGGGTACATCGCCACTGGCCTCAAGTCCGTCGCAGACTGCCGTGTTGGCGACACCGTGACCGACGCATCCCGACCCGCGCCCGAGGCGCTTGATGGCTACCAACCGGTGAAGCCAATGGTCTACGCGGGCTTCTTTCCGGTAGAGAGCACGGACTTCCCGCTGCTGCGCGACGCACTTGACAAGCTCAAGCTCAATGACGCGGCACTCGTCTATCAGCCAGAGACGTCAGTCGCCCTCGGGTTTGGGTTCCGTTGCGGGTTTCTCGGCCTCCTTCACATGGAAATTGTTCAGGAGCGTCTCGAACGCGACTACAACTTGAACCTTCTGGCAACGGTGCCAAGTGTGGAGTACGAGGTCTTGACCACCAAGGGCGAGATCCTCAGGGTGGACAATCCTTCGGGTTTGCCATCGCCGGACCGGATTGACACCATCAGTGAACCATGGATGGGTATCCAGGTGGTTGCCCCGAAGATCTACATTGGCGCAATCATGGAGCTTGTGACCGCCCGCCGGGGTGAATACAAGAAGATGGAGTACCTCGATGAGGGCCGGGTCCTCTTGCAGTACTCGGTGCCTCTTGCGGAGATCATCATCGACTTCTTTGACCAGTTGAAGTCGCGGACACAAGGATATGCGTCGCTGGATTACGCCATCGAGGGCTTGCGTGCCGGTCCATTGGTACGCCTTGACGTCCTTGTAAATGGTGAGCCAGTTGATGCCCTCTCGTTGATCATTCACCGTGACAAGGCGTACGACCATGGACGCGTCCTTGTGGAGAAGCTTCGCGGACTGATACCGCGCCACATGTTTGAGATCCCGATCCAGGCAGCCGTTGGCGCGCGGGTCATCGCACGTGAGACGGTTCGTGCCATGCGCAAGGACGTCCTTTCCAAGTGCTATGGAGGCGATATCTCGCGCAAGCGCAAACTTCTCGAGAAACAGAAGGAAGGCAAGCTGCGCATGAAGCGGGTTGGGAATGTCGAGATCCCACAGGAGGCCTTTCTGGCCGTCCTCAAGCTTTCCTGAGTTTTGACACCGCCGTGACCAATCCGATTGACGATGCGCGGCGTATGCACGGTGGGCTTGGGTTCCGGGCGCGCGAAACAATTTCTTTCCCTTGGCGTACCTGCTATGTGCAAGTGAATTCCCGATGAAGAACCGCCACGGAACTGGACCAAATCCATCGTGATGATTGATGTAACCCACCTGACCAAGCAATACGGGGACCGGGTGGCACTGCAGGATGTGAGCTTCCACGCCAACCGAGGCGAGATCCTGGGTCTTCTCGGGCCAAACGGTGCCGGCAAGAGCAGCACCATGCGCATCCTGACCGGGTACATGCCCCCTACCAGCGGGTCGGCGCGGGTGGCCGGGTTTGATGTCGTCACGGACTCCATCGAGGTCAGGCGCCGGATTGGCTACTTGCCTGAGAATGTCCCTCTCTACACTGAAATGACCGTCCGGGCATATCTGGACTTCGTCGCCCGGGCCAAGCAAGTGACCCAACGGGAAGACGCGGTTGAATGGGCCATGGATGCGGCACGGGTCGATCACATGGCGGACGCGATCATCGGACGCCTGTCCAAGGGCTATCGGCAACGCGTTGGACTTGCGCAGGCAATCCTGGCGGACCCGGAAGTCCTGATCCTCGATGAACCGACAGCGGGCCTTGACCCGAACCAGATCATCGAGACGAGGCAGCTGATCAAGTCGCTCGGGCGTGACCGGACGGTCATCCTTTCAACACATATCCTTCCCGAAGTCAGCATGATTTGCGACCGGGTCGTCATCATCAACAGAGGACAAGTCGTTGCTGAAGACACGCCGGATGGGCTGGCGCGTCGCGTGGCAGGTGCCGAACGGCTTTCGATCACCGTTCGAGGCCCGGACATCGAGATTGGTGATGCGCTGCGCGGGCTCCCGGGTGTTGCCCGGGTACTTGTTGGGGCGGGTGGCGGAGGCGTCGGAGTCTCACGGTTCGAGATTGATGCCGAGGGCGACGCAGACATTCGCGAGGTTGTCGCTTCGACGGTCATCGCATCCGGTTGGGGGCTTCGGGAAATGCGTTCTCAGGCTCTATCCCTGGAAGACGTTTTCCTGCAGTTGACCACCTCCGAGATTGTCGAAGACTTTCAGCCGCTGACGGTTCCGGCCACGGCACCGGAACAAGCAGTTTGAGAGGAAGTTGTCCCCCAATGGACGGCGTCGTCTTGGTAATTCCTTCGGTGAGGAACGTATTGGCCCTAGTGACGTGCGCTCCTTCACTGCCTTTCCCGAAGCGCTGAGGACTTCAAAAACATGAGCAGCCTTCCCGGCTCGATCGCCAGGCACTGGTTCGGAACTTGGGCGGTTTCCCGTCGTGAACTCTATGCCTACCTCGTATCGCCAATGGCGTACGCGGTGGCTTCGGTTTTCCTGCTGGTCAATGGCTTCATCTTTTTCCTGATCCTCGCCCAAGGGTTTGCCGAGGCAAACCTGAAGGCCATCCTCCCTACGACCGCGTTCCTCTTGTTGCTGGTCATTCCGGTCCTCACCATGCGCCTTGTCGCCGAGGAACGAAGCACCGGAACGATCGAACTGCTCATGACCTTTCCGCTCTCTGATGCCCAAGTAGTTGTCGGCAAGTTTCTGGCCACACTACTCACGTACGCGCTGATGCTCGTTCCGACCCTTGCCTACGTCCTGATCATCGTGATCTACGGTGCGACGGAGTGGGGTCCGATCATGTCGGCATACATTGGCCTTCTTCTCTTGGGCGGAGCGTTCATTAGCCTTGGGCTGTTTGCATCGTCGCTTGCGGGGCGCAACCAGATCGTGGCTGCGATCCTCGGGATTGGCCTGCTCTTGATGCTCTGGGTGCTTGGATCCGGAGCGAGTGTCCTGGGTCCGCGACTGTCCCCAATCGTCGGATACCTGTCTTTGGCCGAACACTTCCAGAACTTCGGATTGGGCGTCCTCGAAGTGAAAGATATCGTGTACTACCTGAGTGTGATGGCCGGATGTCTCTTCCTGACCACCCGAGTTGTTGAGTCTGGACGGTGGCGGGCATGACCGTCTCACCCGAACTTCCATCCAACGATCCGAAGACCGAGAACCTTCCCGGTGGTTCACCACCAGTCGAGGGCAAGGCCAGTGACGAGGTTTCAGTGAGTGCGTCCGGCGAGACTGGTCAGTCCGATCATCCCGTGGAAGGCACCGGACGTGTCGACGATCACGACGGTTCATCGGGCCCTGACGACGTTGGGGTTCTTGCGATTGACAAGGTTGCGCAAGACGCATCCGCCGATGACCCACCTAGTGAGAGCGTCGTTTCATCTGTCGCGTCCGTGGCGGGTGCCGCCGGTGGTGTATCCCTTGTCGCCGGGCTGGTGTGGTGGGCTGCGGTCCAGTCAACATCACCCGAGGTCCTCGCCCTCCTGATCGTCGGAGCCGTTCTCGTTGCGATCTACGCGATCGTCAACAGCAGCGAACTGCTGGTCTGGGTGGGTAGCCGGGGTGCGCAACGCGGGAGCGCCGCGACCGTGCAAGCCGTCGCCGTGATCGGACTGCTGGTCGTCATCAATTGGACCGCCAACACCTTCGGGGGTCAGATTGACCTGACTGACGCACGACGCTACACCCTTGCCGACCAGACCCAAAAGGTCCTCTCGCAACTTGATCGTGATGTCAAGATCGTCGCGTTCTTTCCAAGCCGCCAGGAAGATCCCTTCACACGGGGAACCAAGTCGCTTCTTAACCAGTACCAGAAGGCATCGCCGAGGATCACCATCGAGTTTGTTGACCCGGATGTGAACCCAGGTGCAGCCAAGCAGTACGACATCAAGAACTACCCGATCACGATCTTCACGTCGGGAGATCGCAAGGAAGAGACGACTGGCCTGACCGAACAGGACTTCACCAGCGCCTTGCTGAAGCTGTCGCGGACCGAGAAGAAGAAGGTCTATTTCCTTCAGGGACATCAGGAACGCGACCCCGACTCTTCGCAACCGACCGGTTTCAATACCATCTCTCAGGCACTGAAGCGAGAGAATTACGTGGTTGAGAAGTTGTCCTTCCTCACTAGTCCGCAGGTGCCTGCCGACGCGGCGGTCCTCGTGATCGCCGGAGCGCGTGCGCGTGCCCTTGAGAACGAGGTCAAGGCGGTCTCCGACTTCCTTGACGCTGGTGGACACGTGCTCGCGCTTCTGGAACCGAGGCAGGAGACGGGGTACGAAGCGATATTCGAGAAGTGGAACATCACCGTTGGCAATGACTTGGTCATCGATCCGTCGCGCAATTACAACGGTGACCCGCTGACCCCTGCGCCCTTGCCTCAGCCCGGGCACCGGATTACCGGATCCTTGACGGATGTCTTGATGCCAGGGTCCCGGACAATCACCCCGAAGTCGGCAGCCGGGACCGATGTCGCAATCGCGTCACTTCTCAAGACCACCGAGCGTGGATGGGGCGAGACTACCCTGTCGGGGCAGGCGAAGTTTGACGAAGGTGCCGACCTCAAAGGGCCGGTTTCGGTTGCGGTGGCAGTGAACCGGTCGGATCCGACCGCTCCAGTCACCCCCGGCGCGACGCCAACCCCCAACGCCGCCCCAAAGGCCCCGAAGGGCCGGATGGTCGTCGTTGGAAACACCGAATTTGCTGCCAATACACTAGCGGCGCCAGTGCTGGGGAACCGCGACTTCTTCGTGAATTCCGTGAACTGGCTGGCAGAGGAAGAGGAATTGATCAGCATTCGTGCCGAACCCCAGTCCGCTGCGACAGTCGTGATGACGAACCAGTCCCAGGTTCTCGTCTTCTTCACGACGGTGGTCCTGGTGCCACTATCTGCCCTGCTGATCGGCATTGCGGTCTGGTGGCAGCGTCGGTGACGAACCATGACTAGTTCCCTTTCCAGAACCCGACCTGCCACACCACCTGGCGGGAGTGGCCCGCGCAAGGAGATGCCTCGTCAGCAGCGGGAGGCTGCGCCGGTCGTGCCAGTATCCCGTGGACGTGCAGGTGTCCGTTTGACGAGTTTGCTTGTGATTATTCTGGTGAGTTCAACGGCCGGGGCATGGTATTTCGGCGGGCAGGCAACCGAGGCGACCACCACCGCCAAGCAAGTAGTCTCTCTCACATCGGGGAATGTGCAGAAAGTCACCCTGCAGGCAACTGGCCAAGCCGTGACCTTCGAACGCAATGCCGACGGCAAGATGGCGCCGACGTCACCGATTGCCACGCCAACGGCGGCTCCGGCACCAGTTGGGCTGGTGACCACTCCGGTGCTTCCGCCAGTGCAGATTGACACGGGCGCGCGCATCGAAAGCTACCTGACCCAGTTGCACGATCTCACGATAGACCGCGTCTTGGTCAAGACACCCGGTGAGGGCGCCGAGTATGGACTTGACAAGCCCGTGCTTGTTGCGACCATTTCGCCGAAATCCGGAGCGCCAGTGACCATTTCATTTGGATCTGGCAATCCTCAAGGGAACGCCGTATACGTCCGGCGCGACCCACCGGGCGATATCGTGCTCGTTTCTCGCTACACGATTGACGAGTTCTTGAAGTTCGCCCAGTCCATAACCCCGGCCAATCCGTAATTCCGGGACGCTTGACACGCGTTGCAACCGTGGTCGCGCTACCTGTGTCGTCTGGCAAGGACCGCCTCGACGTCCGCCGGGGTCATTCCGGCATCGGCCAGAAGCACAAGCGTATGGAACCAGAGGTCCGCCATCTCATTCGAGAGTTCCTCGTGTGAACGGTTCTTGGCGGCGATGATCACCTCGGCAGCTTCCTCACCAACCTTCTTCGCGATGCGGTCGACGCCACGCGCCAGCAAGCCGGCTACATAGGATCCCTCTGGCTTGGTGCGCTTTCGCTCCTCGATGATTGCATGGACCCACGATAATGATCCGGCACGGGTATCCATACTCTCTGACCATGGTTTGGACGATTCTGTATCCTGGCCATCAAGGGTGCGGAAATAGCATGAGACCGCGCCGGTATGGCAGGTCGGCCCAACTGGATCAGCAAGGTATAGGAGGCTAGTGTCCTCGCAGTTGCGTCGGATTTCGGTGACGTTCAGGTAATTCCCCGATGTCGCGCCCTTGTGCCATGGTTGGTTTCGTGACCGGCTCCAGAACCAGGCCTGACCAGTTTCGATGGTCTTCGAAACCATCTCACGGGTCGTAAAGGCCACCATGAGCACGTCGCCAGTGGCGCGGTCCTGGACGACGACCGGGATGAGGCCATCCGGACCGAATGTGATCGTTTCAAGTCCGCCATCGTGTAGCCCCGACATGGGTGAGTCCTTCTCGTTCGTGAGAGTGGCGAGTTCGGTGTGTCACTGCAGTGGGCGGTGGCGCAAGTGTCCAGGCCATGGTTTCGTGGAACCCGACTGGCACACGCCGTGCCTTACAAGCGCACGGGCAATCCGTGAGTTGCGAGGTGACGCTTCACTTCGGGGACTGAAAAGACGCCGTAGTGGAACACTGATGCCGCGAGAACTGCGTGGGCATGCCCGATCGAGAACGCGTCGGTGAAGTGGTCCAGGGTTCCTGCGCCTCCGGACGCCACAACGGGAACCTCAACGATCCCGGTAACCGTACTGAGCAGGCCAAGGTCGTATCCCTCGCGCGTGCCATCCGCATCGATCGAGTTGAGCACCAACTCCCCGGCGCCCCGGTCAACGCCCTCGCGTGCCCAGGCAACCGCGTCAATCCCAGTCGCCTTGCGCCCACCATTCACGTAAACCTGCCACCAGTTCCGGCCATCGTCCTCGACGGTCTTCTTTGCATCGATTGAAAGCACGATGCAT